>NZ_JBKEIV010000001.1:0-37715 GCF_046693725.1 Anaeromassilibacillus sp. SJQ-1
ATGTAGCCTGCTTCGTTCGGTTATAGAACCGATATTAACCAGAACGACTTCCATACTCGTGTGAGTTTTTCGCGTTTATCGTGAAACGCTTTCGCGTTTTTCGTGCGCCGCTTCATCGTGGGTAGCGATATTCACGTGCCGCTGTTTGGAAGGCAATCACCTCACTGCGAGACGCAGGCTATGAGATCGATTCAGCCACCAACCGGGGATACCGTTCGGTTTCTTCTCCGGGATGTACTCACCCCGGAAGAAGTGGGATATGGGTTGCAAACAAAGACGCTAGGCGCAAAAATCTTTGCGTTTGCGGAAGTAGATTCTACCAATGAAGAAGCTAAACGCCAGGCCCAGTGTGGCGCACCGGATGGCAGTGTATTCATTGCAGAACGTCAAACCGGCGGTAAAGGCCGCTTAGGGCGTGCATGGAAGTCTCCAGAGGGTACGGGAATTTGGTTCAGCATCTTGCTTCGTCCCAGTCTGCTCCCTACAGAAATCAGCAATATCACTCTGCTGGCCGGAATCGCAGTATGCAGGGCGGTCCGTTCTGTGACGGGCTGTGAAGCCTGTATCAAATGGCCAAACGATGTTGTGATTGGCAGCCGTAAGATCTGCGGTATCCTGACAGAACTAGCGGCAGAAATCGATCGGGTAGAGTATATAGTCTTAGGCATTGGAATCAATGCAAATATGGAAGCTTTTCCCGGAGAACTGGCAGAAAAAGCCACCTCTCTTCGAATGGAAGCTGGCAAATCATTTTCACGTGCCGCTGTCCTACGAGCCGTGCTGGAAGAGTTGGAACCCCTTCTCGAAAAAAGCTCAGATGGGCAATGCGCTGTCTTACGTCCTCGACGAGTATAAGTCCCTATGCATTTCCTTACATCGCCGCGTGGGCTTTTTCTGGGATGGCAAAAAGCAGACGGGTACGGCTGTGGACATCTCTCCCTTGGGTGAATTGATTGTGGAGCTTGATGAGGGCGGCCATGTAGCCATCAACGCAGGGGAAGTCGTCGTACAGGGAATCTATGGACAGGTTCTTCCGGAGGCTTGGAATACAAACCAGTAAAATTTGTAAGCAATCTAAACAGTAGGAGCTTTTATTTCTCAGATAGGGGTTGAATCGCAATGGATTCCCATATTCTCCAAAAATCGATTCTGCCAGAAGGATGCCCCCGCGAAGTTTCCCACAAAAAACCCTTGTATTCCCATTCCTTATACTCCTGTACAACGAGGACGCTTCTACTGTTCACCCCCTGCGAACCTTCGTTGGTACAAAGGAACTCTCCCAAATGGGACGTCCGTCCCAGCTAAATGATCCGCAAAAATATCCGTCCAAACTGATGCTTGCACAGAACTGGTATCGAGCAGAAAAAAGAGCTTTTATACGGAAGTTTTTGTCTCCAAATGAGAAAGCGATCCATTTGGGATCGAACTGCCATACCGGGCAGCGTTTTGGAGCGTTGCATTCATCTATATCACTTTTTCTAGTTCCAAATGCGATAGGAAAAGATATTTAAATTGATTGCCAAATAAAAAGACGCCCGGAACACAGCCAAACCGGCTGTGATTCTAGGCGTCTTTTTTGTCTTTTATTTATCAGAAAATAGCAGTTGTAATTGCCGTGAAAATCCACTTGGCTGTACAATTGTACAGTTTCCGTTTATTTGCGTTTGAAGCCATCCTTCAAGGAAACAGAACGATTGAACACCGGATGTTGCGGTGTGCTGTCGCGGTTGTCCGCGCAGAAGTACCCTTGACGCATAAACTGGAAGGACTGGCCGGGTTTGGCCTGTGCCAGAGAAGGCTCCACTTTACAGCCGGTTAGTACCTCGAGGGAATCCGGGTTGAGCACTTCAAGAAATTCATGGGCATCTGGGTCCGGTACGGCAAACAGATTGCCATAAAGGCGAACTTCTGCATCGATCGATGTCTGTGCATCCGCCCAATGGATGGTACTCTTTACCTTGCGGCCGTCCGGTGTATTGCCCCCGCGCGTCTGCGGGTCGTATTCCGCATATACCTCGACTACATTGCCGTTCTCATCCTTCTTACAACCGGTACAACGTACCACATAGGCGGTCTTCAGCCGCACCTCATTGCCGGGAAACAGGCGGAAATATCCCTTCACCGGTTCTTCCATGAAGTCCTCCTGTTCAATCCACAGTTCGCGCGAGAAGGAAACTGTCCGTGTTCCGTCCTCCGGCTTTCCAGGATTGTTCTCCACCTCAAAGGTCTCTATCTGCCCCTCGGGATAATTTGTTAGAATTAGCTTCATCGGATGTAGAACCGCCATCACGCGCTGCGCATGTTCGTTCAGATCCTCCCGCAGGCAGTGCTCCAAAAAGCCATATTCCACGGTACTGTTCACTTTCGAAACACCGATGCGCTCGCAAAAATTGCGGATCGACGTAGGTGTGTACCCACGGCGGCGCAGCCCGCAAATGGTCGGCATACGCGGATCATCCCAACCGGATACATAGTGATCCTCGACCAGTTTGCGCAGCTTGCGTTTGCTCATCACGGTATAATTAATCCCCAGGCGCGCAAATTCAATCTGACGCGGTTTTGCAGGAAGATCGACATGCTCGATCACCCAATCATAGAGCGGCCGATGATCCTCAAACTCCAACGTGCAAAGGGAATGCGTAATCCCTTCCAAAGCATCCTCGATCGGATGCGCAAAGTCATACATTGGGTAGATGCACCAATTGTCCCCAGTGCGATGATGATGCAAGTGGTTGATTCGATAGATCACCGGGTCACGCATGTTAAAATTGCCGGAGGCCAAATCAATCTTCGCGCGCAGTGTCATCTTGCCATCTTCAAACTCGCCCGCTTTCATCCGCGCAAACAGATCCAAACTTTCTTCCACCGGCCGGTCGCGATAGGGGCTGACCGCAGGATGCGTCAAATCACCGCGATTTTCACGCATCTGCTCCGGCGTCAACTCACAGACATAGGCTAATCCCTTGCGAATAAGCTGTACCGCCGCCTCATACATCTTCGGGAAATAATCCGAAGCATAGTAGAACCGGTCTTCCCAAGAATAACCGAGCCATGCAATGTCTTCTTTAATTGCATCGACATACTCCACGTCCTCTTTGGTCGGATTGGTATCATCCATCCGTAGATTGCACAGGCCGTTGTATTTCTCTGCTGTACCAAAATCAACATAGATGGCCTTTGCGTGGCCGATGTGCAAATAGCCATTTGGCTCCGGCGGAAAGCGCGTATGCACCGTTTGACCGGCATAGCGGCCTCCCTCTGCAAGATCCTCCTCAATAAAGTCGTGGATAAATTGCTCCAGCCCTCGGCTTCCTCCGGCTTTTTGATCTCGTCACTCATACTGCCATCTCCTTTTTATTTCTTCAGCTTCTCCAGGCCTACCCGCAGCCTGCGCAAGGATTCTTCCTTACCCAATATTGCCAGAATCTCCATTGCACCGCCGGGCGTGACCTGCTTGCCAGCCGCCGCGATTCGGACCGGCCAAAGTAGCGTTCCATTCTTTACTTCCAATCGTTGTGCCAAAGCGATCAATTGATCGTGAATGGTTTCCAGCTGCCAATCCGAAACGCTTTCCAGTTCAGCAATCGCTGCTTCGAGCATGGTGACGGAATTCTCTAAGTTCGTCTTACTTTTCTTATTGACGAAGAGATCCACTGGATACTCCGGCAGCTCCTGGAAGAAGCCGATGATTTCCGGGATCTCCGTCAACTTGGTGACGCGGGGCTGCAAAATAGAAGCCAACACGGGCCAATTCATCTTTTTATCCCCAAATACCTGCTGAAAATATGGCATGGCCACTTCGATAAAGGTATCCTGGGGCATAGCGCGAAGATATTCCGCGTTAAACCATGTCAGCTTATCATAATCAAATACTGCCGGCGATTTGCTGATTCCCTCAATGGAGAAATTTTCCACCAATTCCGGTAATGTAAACAGCTCTCGGTTTTCTTTTGGGCACCATCCCAGCAAAGCAATATAGTTTGTGATTGCCTCTGGAAGATATCCCTCCGCTAAAAGATCGGCAAATCCGGTCGCACCGTGCCGCTTGGAAAGCTTGGAAACACTTCCGTCCTCATTCTTTCCCATGATTAATGGCAGATGCACATAGGTCGGCACCTCCCAGCCAAATGCTTCATAAAGCAAATTATACTTAGGAGTCGATGTGAGATATTCACAACCGCGCACCACATGCGTGATGTGCATCAGATGGTCGTCAATCACATTGGCAAAATTGTATGTAGGATACCCATCGGACTTTAAAAGAATTTGATCCTCTAGCTCACGATTTTCAATGGTAATATCGCCGTAAACCACATCATGGAATGTCGTAGATCCCTCGATTGGCATTTTTTGCCGGATTACATAAGGGGTCCCTGCTTTTAGGAGTTTGTCCACCTCTTCCTGTGGCAAATCACGACAATGACGGTCATAACCGCCGCCCTCTTGTGCTTCATGCAGGGCATCCAAACGCTCCTTCGTACAGAAGCAATAATAGGCTTTGCCCTCTCGGACAAGCTGTTCCGCATAAGGCTTGTATAAATCCTTGCGCTTGCTCTGAACATATGGGCCAAAATCGCCACCCACATCCGGACCTTCGTCATGCTTGAGTCCTACTTGTTCCAAGGTACGATAGATCACATCAACCGCACCTTCCACCAGGCGTTCCTGGTCGGTATCCTCTATACGCAATACAAACTGACCGTCCATAGATTTTGCAATCAGATATTCGTATAGCGCCGTGCGCAGATTTCCCACATGCATGAATCCTGTGGGGCTCGGCGCAAATCTTGTTCTTACGGCTTGCTTTTGCATCCTAAACCCGCCTCTCCTTTTTCCATCAGCGCGCTGGAAAATCACCAGCGCGCGCCCTCATGCCCCGGATCAAACTCCGGCGTCTCAATTCTTTTATTATACCAAATATGCACAGGATTTCAACGTTGATTTTCCAGGTATTCCACGTATTCTTCCAAACAAAAATGGCGTTCCTGCATCGCTTTGGCATGTTCTGGGCCCACATAACGATAATGCCAAGGCTCAAAACGAATTTTTGTGATCTCCTGTTTATCCTCGGGGTAACGTAAAATAAAACCGTACTCAACTGCATGTTCCGCCAGCCATTCATATTCAGGCGTGGTGTCAAAATCCTCACGGACGCCGTTTAGGTCGATCGCCAAACCGGTGTTGTGCTCGCTACAGCCCGGCCGCGCCACTGAAAGAGCCGCTACAGCTTCTGCCTGCTGCAACCCCATGCCGTTGTCCTGGTTTTCCTCCACTGCCCGGTCAAATAATTCACTCTGCCGTTGCACACTCCGATAGCCAGAAGAAATCCATAGGGAAACGCCATCTGCCTGTGCAGCTGCCTGCATTTTTTGAAAAGGCTCTACGATACGTTCGTCTACATCCACGCCATATAAATTCACTATATTGCGGTGAAAGTCATCCGGCATCGTTTCACTGTAATTTACCAATACCAACAAATCGTCCTCCGCTGGCGATTTTTCTGGCTTTGCATTGGCCTGCGCAACATCTCCTTTGGGCTTTTCTGCCGAGGAGAAGGTTGGCTCTCCTTCCACCGCAGAGGATATAGGCGCTTCTTCTGGCTTTGCAGAAGCCTGCTCCATCGTAAAAATAAAAACGGTACTTACGGCTGCAGTGGTTACTGCAGCCGCCAATAGAGCGCCGACCGAAAGAAAAAACATCTTCACTTTGGATCTTCTTTTTTTCATGGCTTCTTTCATCCCTGTCCTTCAAACATTGCGGGTATTTCTCCCGAAACTATTGTTACACGGAGCAGGGAATTCATACCGATTTTGCGAAATCACCAAGTTTTTACAGGGAAACACTCGGATGATTCTCTTTCTTTTCGCACAAACTATCCGTATTATTTGACGATAGGAGGGAAAAGCATGGAAGATTTGCCTCTTGGCCTTGGTATGGCTCTCGCACAGCGTTCCGAAGCTATGCAGCAATTTTGTGCACTGACCGATGAAGAGCAGCGTATGGTGATCAACCATACGCATCAGATTCATTCCAAACAGGAGATGCAGGCTTATGTAGACCGTTTAGCGGAGCACGCCCCTTTGGGATAATCGCACCGAATCCCATCCTTTTTCATAAACTGGTGTGTAACACGCGGGCAAAATAAAAGCCGAAAACGTATTAACCAGCGTTTCGGGTACAATTGGGTGGGATGTATGAACGACTGTTGTTACGGGAAAAATTGATCGCAGCTGGAACCGCCATTGCCTTTCAGCTTGCACAGGAGTGCCGTCCCGAAGATCTGGAATTGTTAAGCGATCTTTTCAATGTAATCGGAGAACAGCTTGCACTTTTGGCAAACACAAAAGCGGTCTACAAGCTTCGCTGTGATTCTAGCCGGACAATGCTTCCTGAGCAGAGTCAAGGCCCCTCATGAGCAATGCTATACGAAATCCGCATGCTTGTCCTACTGTCATGCGGATTTCTGTTTATGTTGGAATATTCCGAAATTTCTCCAGATATATTGCAACCGAGCGAGACATTTCCCTGGAAAATGAAGACAAGTACTTGCGTTTGCAAAAAGCGTTCATATAAGATGTATAGTCAAATGGCAGGCGATTTTCACGTTCTGCTTGTTCTCGAAACCAATGTTCATGTTCTTGAGCTGAAAATTTCCGATAGCAATTCTCCTGCACAATATAAGCAGAAGAGAAGCGCTGTGGCTTCTTTCGCTGTTTTTGCTGTTCCGTCGGATACCCATATACAACCATTGCCGCAGGCATTACGTAATCGGGAAGGTCTAACAGGCATCTATGTTCTTCCACGTTCTCCAATATATCGCCGATATAACAGGAACCTACCCCCAAACTTTCGGCCGCAACCACGCTATTCTGTGCCGCAATACAGGCATCTGCCATCGCAAGCATTAAATCCCCTTCTGTCGGAAGGCGAGGGTGGCAACCCGCGAAAACAAATGCATCGTACCAACGCTGAAAATCAGCCAGAAAGAGCAATACCAGCGGCGCCTTTGCAATGAATGGTTGGTGATCGCAGGTTTCTGCCAGTTGTTCTTTCAAAGATGGGGCCGTAATCCGTAAAATGGTATACAACATTTGATTCCCTGCTGTCGGCGCCTGCATCGCCGCTTGTATGATGGCCTCCTGCACCTCCTGTGGAATCGGTTTTTCTAAAAAGACCCGTGTGGATTTTCGATCCCATAAACACTGCAAAATTGAATTCATAACCATCGCATTCGCTCCCTTCCTTTTGCTGTAAATACTTTCCTTACAAAACCTAACTCGGAGGTTTCCATGGAGAAAGAAATTTGGTATCACAAATTGAATACTTATTTTGTCATCTTCTATTTGCTTTTTAGCTTTTGTCTCATGGGATTTTACCTATTCAATGGACAACTCTATTATGCAGCATTGGGCCTTGGGGATTCTCCTGCTCCTATTGCCCACCGTCTTTGAACGGGCATATAACCTTTCTCCGGTCTATCAATTTCATTTTTTAGCTTACTGTTTTTTATTCTTTTCCTATGTCATAGGGCTGGTGATGCAGGCCTATCACTTTATTCCACTCTATGATAAAATCATGCACACACTTTCCGGAACTTTAGGGATGTTCCTGGGAGTTCTATTGTTCTACCTGTGTAAGGACAAGCAGGAATTTCAAAAACAGGACTATCCCTTGGTGGCTATCACCTCTTTTTCTGTCTCCATGGCGATTGCAGGCTTGTGGGAAATTGGGGAATACCTGATTAGTCTGTTTTTCCTTGCGACCCACAGCGCGTCGCAGAAACCGGCGTATCCGACACCATGCAGGACTTCATCGTATGCATGATCGGAGCTTTGTTATGGCTCCCTTTTCTATATCGGTTTTATCGCAAGGATAAAGCTGATTTTTTGATGAATTGCCTTCTCATCTTTTTCAAAAAGAATGCAAAACACTCGCATACGTACAACCAATCGCGTCTTTAAAACGATAAGCGTTCCTTTCCAAGTCTATCAGGAACAATTGATCCCTTTTGAGAATATTCTATATGAAAAACGGGAGATTTCGGCAGTCGCCCGCAGAAAAAAAGGAAAGGCGGTATCGAATATGATTCCCATGTATCCGTACATAAAGCACGAGACAAAATGCAAGGAAATTCCTGTCCCCTTCCCACCGCAACATCAGTATAGCCAACCTGGTATGGAATATCTGATGGAACCTAGCCCGATCTCTGAAAATATCGAAACACGAGGAAGTGGAAAACTTCAAGATCGGGTTGCCATTATCACTGGCGGCGATAGTGGCATCGGGCGTGCTGTTGCCTATGCCTTTGCAAAGGAAGGCGCAGATATTGTCATCGCCTATCTCAATGAACATCGTGATGCACAAGAAACCAAAGAGCACGTCGAAAAGCTCGGGCGAAAATGTCTTCTTATCTCCGGCGATCTCAAAAAAGAATCCGTATCCAAAGAAATCGTCCGGCAGGCAATCCATTGTTTTGGAAAAATCGATATTCTTGTCAACAACCACGCTGTACAATTCCTCCAAAAAAGCATCCTGGATTTATCAGCCGAACAGCTTGATTTGACCTTTCGTACCAATGTCTACAGTTATTTCTACATGATTAAGGCTGCACTGCCCTACTTAAAGCCGGGAAGTTCCATCATCAATACAACGTCCGTCACCGCTTACAGAGGAAGTCCGGAACTCTTGGACTACAGTGCTACAAAAGGTGCCATTGTGTCCCTAACCCGTTCTCTTTCCCTCAATTTAGTAGAACGTGGCATTCGAGTCAATGGCGTTGCCCCCGGGCCAATTTGGACTCCGCTGATTCCCGCTTCCTACTCTGCAAGAGAAGTGGAAACTTTTGGGACCTATACCTCACAAGTTCCTATGATGCGAGCTGGTCAACCGTTCGAAGTCGCAACCAGTTATGTCTTCCTTGCAAGCGACGATGCCAGCTATATGTCAGGACAAATCCTTCACCCGGACGGGGGAACCATTGTCAACAGTTAATCCAGCACAATCGAAACTCCTTTATAGGATAACCCTACATAAACACAAAAATAGACTACACTCTCCGGTCCATAAATTTGTAGAATTCTTAGAGATAGAAAAAGGGTTTCATCCTAATGGATGAAACCCTTCATAAGCAAGTAAAAATTACTCGTTGATCTTGATAACAACACCGGAACCAACCGTACGGCCGCCCTCACGGATAGCGAAACGGAGGCCTTCCTCGATTGCGATCGGGGTAATCAATTCAACGTCCATCTCGACGTTATCGCCAGGCATGCACATCTCGGTGCCTTCCGGCAGATTGATAACACCGGTAACGTCGGTCGTTCTGAAATAGAACTGCGGACGATAGTTGTTAAAGAACGGAGTATGACGGCCACCTTCATCCTTTGTCAGGACGTAAACCTGGCCGCGAAACTTCGTGTGCGGATGAATGGTGCCCGGCTTTGCGAGAACCTGTCCACGCTCGATTTCCGTTCTCTGAATACCACGAAGCAAAGCGCCAACGTTGTCGCCAGCCTCAGCAAAGTCGAGAACCTTGCGGAACATCTCCAGACCTGTGATAACGGTCTTCTTGCGCTCCTCGGTCAAGCCGATGATCTCAACTTCTTCGCCAACCTTTGCCATACCGCGCTCCACTCTACCAGTCGCAACAGTACCACGGCCGGTGATGGTGAAGACGTCCTCAACAGGCATCAAGAACGGCAGGTCGGACTTACGCTCCGGAGTCGGAATGTAGCTATCAACAGCAGCCATCAGCTCATGGATGCACTTGTACTCCGGTGCACTCGGGTCCTTCAGACTCGGACTCCAGAGCCTGGAGAGCAGAACCACGGACAATCGGGGTGTCATCGCCCGGGAACTCATACTCGTTCAACAGGTCGCGGATTTCCATCTCGACCAGATCGAGCAGCTCCGGATCGTCAACCTGATCCGCTTTGTTCATGAACACAACGATATACGGCACGCCAACCTGACGGGAGAGCAGGATGTGCTCTCTGGTCTGCGGCATCGGGCCGTCAGCAGCGGAAACAACCAGGATAGCGCCGTCCATCTGAGCAGCACCGGTGATCATGTTCTTAACATCGTCAGCATGGCCGGGGCAGTCAACGTGTGCATAGTGACGGGTTGCAGTCTGATATTCCACGTGCGCGGTGTTGATCGTGATACCACGCTCTCTCTCTTCAGGAGCCTTATCGATATTTGCATAATCGACGAACTCTGCGTCGCCCTCCAGGTTGAGGACCTTCGTGATCGCAGCAGTCAGTGTGGTCTTACCATGGTCAACGTGGCCGATGGTGCCAATGTTAATATGCGGTTTGGATCTTTCGAATTTTGCTTTTGCCATTGGGATTCTCCTCCTTTTATAATACAGATCAGAGATTTTTTAAGTTCAGAACTATGCTTATCATTTTACCAAGGAAATGGCGAAAAATCAAGCATATTTTGTAACTTATTCAGCCTTTTTCCCGCGTTCGCTGATGATGGAATCCGAAACAAACTTCGGAACCTCAGCATAGTGATCCGGTTCCATCGTATACTGGCCTCTGCCCTGTGTCTTCGAACGCATGTCGGTTGCATAACCGAACATCACGGACAGCGGAACCATCGCGGTGATCTGCTGAGCGCCGGAAACAGCGTCCATGCCCTGGATCATGCCGCGGCGGGCGTTCAGGTCGCCGATAACGTCGCCCATGTAATCCTCGGGCACGGTAACAACAACCTTCATGATTGGCTCCAAAATCACCGGGTCAGCCTTCTTCATTGCCTCCTTGAACGCCATAGAACCAGCGATCTTAAAGGCCATCTCAGAGGAGTCAACCTCGTGATAAGAACCATCATACAGTGTAACCTTTACATCTACAACGTTGTAGCCTGCCAAGACACCGGAGAGCATTGCACCCTGGATACCTTGGTCAACCGCCGGAATATATTCCTTCGGAATCGAGCCACCAACCGTCGCATTGACGAACTCATAACCCTTCTCCGGGTTTGGCTCGATTTTAATCTTAACATGACCGTACTGGCCTTTACCACCGGACTGTCTTGCGTACTTGGTGTCAACATCCGCCAACTTGCGAATGGTCTCCTTGTAAGCAACCTGCGGCTTACCGACATTTGCTTCCACCTTGAATTCACGCAGAAGTCTGTCCACAATGATCTCCAAGTGGAGCTCGCCCATGCCGGCGATGATGGTCTGGCCGGTCTCCTCATCGGTATATGCCTTAAAGGTCGGGTCCTCTTCCGCCAGCTTTGCCAGCGCAATACCCATCTTTTCCTGGCCAGCCTTTGTCTTCGGCTCGATAGCCACGCGAATAACCGGCTCCGGGAATTCCATGGATTCCAGAATGACCGGATGCTTTTCATCGCACAGGGTGTCGCCGGTGGTGGTGTTCTTTACACCGATTGCCGCGGCAATATCACCCGCATAGACAATGTCGATATCCTGGCGGTGATTTGCGTGCATCTGCAAAATACGGCCGATTCTCTCATTGCTGTCCTTTACAGAGTTGTAAACTGTAGCGCCCGCACTCAATGTACCGGAGTACACACGGAAATAGCACAGCTTTCCAACAAATGGGTCAGCCGCAATCTTAAATGCAAGTGCAGAGAAGGGCTCATCGTCGGATGCATGACGATCCTCTTCCTCGCCTGTCTC
The DNA here is from genome assembly GCF_046693725.1 of Anaeromassilibacillus sp. SJQ-1. Taxonomy (NCBI): domain Bacteria; kingdom Bacillati; phylum Bacillota; class Clostridia; order Eubacteriales; family Acutalibacteraceae; genus Anaeromassilibacillus; species Anaeromassilibacillus sp. SJQ-1. Next base: position 11,654 of record NZ_JBKEIV010000001.1, read on the forward strand.
CGGGTTTACACCACGGATTGCAGGGATGTCGGTCGGAGCCGGCATATAGTCGATGATCGCATCCAGGAGCTTCTGCACGCCCTTGTTCTTATAGGAAGTACCACAAGTCACTGGAACCATCGTATTGGCAATGGTGGACTTACGGATTGTACGAACAATCTCTTCCCTAGTGAGCTCTTCACCGGAGAGATATTTCTCCATGAGCTCGTCGTCCTGCTCAGCAACATGCTCAAGCAGTGCATTGTGATATTCCTCGGCAATGTCAACCATATCCTCCGGAATATCCTCGACGCGCATATCCTTGCCCATGTCGTCATAGTAGACGTCCGCCTTCATATCGATCAGGTCGATGATCCCACGGAAGGTATCTTCGCTGCCGATCGGAAGCTGAATCGGAACGGCATTACACTTCAAGCGCTCCTTCATCATCTTGACGACATTATAGAAGTCAGCGCCCATGATGTCCATCTTATTGACATACGCCATACGCGGAACATGATATTCCTCAGCCTGGCGCCAAACCGTTTCGGACTGGGGCTCAACGCCACCCTTTGCGCAGAAAACGGTTACAGAACCGTCCAGTACGCGCAGGGAACGTTCCACCTCAACGGTGAAGTCCACGTGGCCGGGAGTGTCAATGATGTTGATGCGGTGGCCTTTCCAGAAGCAGGTCGTAGCAGCAGAGGTAATCGTGATACCTCTCTCCTGCTCCTGCGCCATCCAGTCCATCGTTGCAGCACCGTCGTGCGTCTCGCCGATCTTGTGGTTAACACCCGTATAATACAGAATACGTTCTGTCGTCGTTGTTTTACCGGCATCGATGTGCGCCATGATACCGATATTGCGGGTCATTTCGAGTGATACCTGCCTTGGCATAGTTTCCTCCTTAAAGTTCTGAAAATAGTATACAGCCTGCGCCGATTACCATCTGTAATGTGCGAAAGCTCTGTTAGCCTCTGCCATCTTGTGCGTATCGTCACGCTTCTTGGCAGCACCGCCAGCACCATTAACAGCATCAAGGATCTCGCCGGCAAGTCTTTCCTTCATGGTCTTTTCAGATCTGAGTCTGGAATAGTTGGTCATCCAGCGCAGGCCCAAGGTCTGTCTTCTCTCTGGACGAACCTCCATCGGCACCTGGTAGGTAGCGCCGCCGACACGGCGGGCCTTAACTTCGAGCTGCGGCATGACGTTTTCCATCGCCTGCTCAAAGACCTCCAGCGGCTCTTTGCCGGTCTTTTCACGAATAATATCAAATGCACCATAGACAATTTTCTGAGCAACGCCCTTCTTGCCGTCGTACATGATATTGTTGATAAGACGAGTTACAAGCTTCGAATTGTAAAGCGGATCGGGCAAAACATCACGTTTTGCAATATTTCCTCTTCTTGGCACTTTACTTCCCTCCTTCACAGAATGATATCATAGGTACTCGAAAGCGACAAACTCCCGTTGGCCAACACAGAGGCGTCCGCTATAGAAAATCTATATAAAACGCCGCTGCATTGTGTTTTGTGTCAAACATGCAGCCGTTCGGATCTTGTCAAATTTAGAGTGTAGCTTTGGCTCTTACTTTGTAGCCTTACCAGCCTTCGGACGCTTCGCACCATACTTGGAACGAGCCTGCATACGCTTTGCAACGCCCTGGGCATCCAGCGTACCACGGATAATATGGTAACGGACACCAGGAAGGTCCTTAACACGGCCGCCGCGGATCATCACGACGCTGTGTTCCTGCAGGTTGTGGCCCACACCGGGGATATAAGCGCTGACTTCGATTCCATTGGAGAGCCTTACTCTGGCGATCTTACGAAGAGCAGAGTTCGGCTTCTTCGGGGTAGCCGTCTTAACAGACGTGCAAACACCACGCTTTTGCGGGGAATCCTGATCAATCGCAATGCGCTTCTTGGAGTTCCAGCCCTTCAAAAGTGCAGGAGCCTTTGCCTTCTTTTCGCTTACCTCACGGCCAGTATGAACTAACTGGTTAAATGTTGGCATACGACACCTCCTCACATAAAAGAAAATATATGTCAAGCGGAAAACCGCTGAACACCTAGCGAAAAAGGGATTAAACACAATTTTATCCTGTTCCAGAAAAGAAATTCCTGGAACAGGATAAATTTTTATAAGTTTCGTAAGGCACAGGGAATATTCCCCGAATTTCACGGGCTTTTCCCGCGGATTTTATTCATCCTTCCCACATATTGCAGAATCTGGAAGAATTTGATCCGCCCCGCCGTTACAATTGAATATTATAGCGCTAAATGGCTTGATTTGTCAAGTCCTCACCTTCATGTTCGATCTCAACGCCGCTATAGCATTTCATGCCTGTGCCGGCCGGGACCAACTTACCGATGATGACATTTTCCTTCAAACCGAGCAGCGGGTCCACCTTGCCTTTGATAGCAGCATCGGTCAACACGCGGGTCGTCTCCTGGAAAGAGGCAGCCGAGAGGAACGAATCGGTCGCCAAGGAGGCCTTGGTAATACCCAACAGGGTCGGCGAACAGGTTGCCTCGCGCAGATCGGGTTCTCCCGCAGCAATGCGCTCCCGAACGATTTGATTTTCTGCCTCAAACTCGGTCTTTTCAACCAAAGAACTGGGCAGAAGCTTCGTATCGCCCGGATCTTCGACCTTGACCTTCTTCATCATCTGGCGCACAATGACCTCGATATGCTTGTCGTTGATGTCAACGCCCTGCATCCGGTAAACACGCTGTACTTCTTCAATCAGATAATCCTCCACCGCATGTGTACCGCTGATCGCAAGTACATCGTGCGGATTTACCGAACCTTCTGTAATGCGCGTCCCTTTATCGATTACGTCGCCCTCATTGACGATGATACGGGAACCAAAGGGAATCAAATAGGACTTGCTTTCGCCGCTCTCCTGGTCGGTTACAACCACATGACGATTTTTCTTAATATCTTCAAACGTTACCCGGCCGCCAATCTCACTGATAATGGCCAGATGCTTTGGCTTACGGCCCTCAAACAGCTCTTCGACGCGGGGAAGACCCTGCGTAATATCCTCTGCGCTGGCGACGCCGCCGGTATGGAAGGTTCTCATGGTCAACTGCGTACCAGGCTCACCGATGGACTGCGCCGCGATGATCCCCACCGCCTCGCCGACGGTAACCGGCTGGCCGTTCGCCAGGTTGGCGCCATAACATTTCTGGCACACACCATGGCGCGCACGGCAGTTCAGAATTGAGCGAACCTTGATGCGCTGTACGCCATGCCCAACAATGATATCTGCATCGTTGTCATCCATCATCTTGTCCTTGGAGACAAGCACCGCCCCCGTCTCCGGGTCGACAAAGTCTTCTACCAGATAGCGTCCAATCAAACGCTCGTGCAGAGACTCAATGGACTCCTTGCCTTCCTTAATATCAAAGACCTCCAGGCCGTCTGTTGCACCGCAGTCCTCCTCGCGGATGATCACATCCTGCGAAACATCGACCAGGCGGCGGGTCAGATAACCGGAGTCCGCGGTACGCAGAGCCGTATCCGCCAAGCCCTTTCGGGCGCCACGGGAAGAAATGAAGTATTCCAAAATGTTCAAACCTTCACGGTAATTTGCACGAATCGGAATCTCGATCGTCTTACCGGAGGTATTTGCAATCAGACCGCGCATGCCGGCCAACTGACGGATCTGGCTCATGGAACCACGAGCGCCGGAATCTGCCATCATAAAGATCGGGTTGTAGCGGTCCAGCCCCTTCTGCAGAGCGTCCGTTACATCGTTGGTGGCCTTTTCCCAAGTTTTCAAAACGGCGTTGTAACGTTCTCCATCGGAGAGCAAACCGTTTTTGAACTGATCGGTAACCAGATCAATCTTCTTTTCTGCCTCAGAGATGATCTCCTTCTTTTGTGGCGGAATGGTCGCATCACAGACAGCGACCGTGATGGCGCTCTTAGTGGAATACTTATATCCCTGTGCTTTCACAGCGTCCAATACTTCCGAAGTCTTTGGAACACCGTGAACTTTAATACATTTATCGATGATTTTTCCAAGTTGTTTTTTGCCAACCAGGAATTCAATCTCAAACTTGAAGCGGTTTTCTGGGTCCGAACGGTCCACAAAGCCGAGATCCTGCGGAATTGGACGGTTGAAAATCATACGGCCCACGGTGGTATCCACCAAACGGGAAACCTTCTGGCCATCGATCTCCATAGTTCTGCGTACCTTAATCTTCGCATGCAGTCCAACAATATGCGAATCGTACGCCATAATCGCTTCGTCGAAATCACGGAAAACTTTTCCTTCACCCAGCTCTCCGTCTTTTTCCAATGTGAGATAATAGGACCCCAGAACCATGTCCTGCGTTGGAACCGTAACCGGGCGCCCGTCGGAAGGCTTAAGCAGGTTGCCGGCCGCCAGCATCAGGAAGCGGGCTTCCGCCTGCGCTTCGGAGGACAACGGGACGTGTACAGCCATCTGGTCGCCGTCAAAGTCAGCATTGTACGCTGTACATGCCAACGGATGCAACTTCAACGCGCGCCCCTCAACCAACACCGGTTCAAATGCCTGAATGCCCAAACGATGCAGCGTAGGCGCACGGTTGAGCAGCACCGGATGATTCTTGATAACGATTTCCAAAGCATCCCAGACCTCTGGCTTCGCGCGCTCGACCGCTTTTCTGGCCGCCTTGATGTTTCCGGCGGCGCCGGTCTCTACCAAACGTTTCATTACAAATGGCTTAAACAATTCCAACGCCATTTCTTTTGGCAAGCCGCACTGATACATTTTCAGTTCCGGCCCAACCACAATAACGGAACGGCCGGAATAGTCAACACGCTTGCCCAACAGGTTCTGGCGGAAACGCCCCTGTTTGCCTTTCAACATATCGGAAAGGGACTTCAACGGACGGTTGTTCGGGCCAGTGACCGGACGGCCACGGCGGCCATTGTCAATCAATGCATCAACCGCCTCCTGCAACATGCGCTTCTCGTTGCGGACGATGATGTCTGGCGCGCCGAGCTCCAACAGCCGCTTCAAGCGGTTGTTTCGGTTGATGACACGGCGATAGAGGTCGTTCAGGTCAGAGGTCGCAAAACGTCCGCCATCGAGCTGAACCATCGGGCGAATGTCCGGCGGGATGACCGGCACCACGTCGAGAATCATCCACTCCGGACGGTTACCCGAGAGCCGGAATGCCTCAACAACCTCTAGGCGCTTCAAAATACGGACACGCTTCTGACCGGAGGCCGTCGCCAGCTCATCTTTGAGCTCGACGGACTCCTTTTCCAGATCAATTTCCTCCAACAGGGTCTTGATGGCTTCCGCGCCCCATACTGGCCTGGAAATCGTCCTCGTATTTTTCGCGCAGATCACGGTATTCCTTTTCGGTCAAGAGCTGCTTTTTCTGCAGCTCACGCACATTTCCGGGGTCCGTGACAATATACAGGGCAAAATAGAGCACTTTTTCCAGCATGCGGGGGGATATATCCAGAATCAACCCCATCCGGGAAGGGATTCCTTTGAAGTACCAAATATGGGAAACGGGCGCAGCCAACTCAATATGGCCCATGCGCTCGCGGCGAACCTTCGCCCGTGTAACTTCAACGCCGCAGCGGTCGCAGATCTTTCCCTTATAACGGATACGCTTATATTTGCCGCAATGGCATTCCCAGTCCTTCTGCGGTCCAAAGATACGCTCGCAAAAGAGGCCGTCGCGCTCCGGCTTTAGGGTACGGTAGTTGATCGTCTCCGGCTTCTTGACTTCGCCATAGGACCATTCGCGGATCTTGTCCGGCGAAGCCAGCCCGATTTTTATTGATTCAAATTCGTTGAATTCCATTATGTGACCCCCTTCTATTTATTCCTGTTCGCCGTCTCCATCAGAAGAAATGTCAAAGGGTTCCTCCTTCTCAAAAAGATCGTCATCTCCATCGGACGGGAAGTCGTCCCCGTCAAAGAGGTCGTCGTCCTCATGCTCTTCCGTCGAATAGCCATCCAGCTCTCCGTCCTCCACAGTCGGTTCGTCAAACAAATCGTCGGATGGGGTGAAGCCCATATCGTCGTCATCGTCAAAGTTCTGCTTGAGGTCAATTTCTTCGTTGTTCCTATCCAACACCTTGACATCCAAGCCCAAAGACTGCAATTCCTTGATTAGAACCTTGAAGGACTCCGGAACACCCGGTTTCGGAATATTCTGGCCCTTTACAATGGCCTCATAGGTCTTAACACGGCCGACCACATCGTCGGACTTGACGGTCAAAATCTCTTGCAAAGTGTAAGCAGCGCCGTATGCCTCCAGCGCCCAGACCTCCATCTCACCGAAACGCTGGCCGCCAAACTGCGCCTTGCCGCCCAACGGCTGCTGTGTAACCAGCGAATACGGACCGGTTGAGCGAGCATGAATCTTATCGTCGACCAGGTGATGCAGCTTGAGGTAGTACATATAACCAACTGTAACCGGGTTGTCGAAATATTCGCCCGTACGGCCGTCTTTCAAAAGAATCTTACCATCTTCGCGCATACCTGCTTGCTTGAAGCACTCGCGGATGTCGTCTTCATGTGCGCCATCGAAAACCGGGGTCATGATCTTCCAACCGAGCGCTTTGGCAGCCATACCGAGGTGTACTTCCAAAACCTGGCCGATGTTCATACGGGACGGAACGCCCAGGGGATTCAACACAATGTCCAGAGGAGTGCCATCCGGCAGGAACGGCATATCCTCCACCGGCAGGATACGGGATACAACACCTTTGTTTCCGTGGCGGCCCGCCATCTTGTCGCCGACCGAAATCTTTCTCTTCTGCGCAATATAACAGCGCACAACCTTGTTGACGCCGGGGCTCAACTCATCGTGGCTGTTCTCACGGGTAAAGACTTTGACATCCACCACAATGCCATATTCGCCATGGGGTACGCGAAGGGAGGTGTCGCGTACTTCACGGGCCTTTTCGCCAAAGATCGCACGCAGCAAGCGTTCTTCTGCGGTCAGCTCGGTTTCACCCTTCGGTGTAACCTTTCCGACCAGAATGTCGCCCGCACGCACCTCTGCGCCGACGCGGATAATGCCGCTTTCATCGAGGTCACGCAGGAGATCTTCGTTGACGTTCGGAATATCCCGGGTAATCTCCTCCGGCCCAAGCTTTGTATCGCGGGCCTCGGTCTCATATTCTTCAATGTGAATGGACGTATAAACATCATCGCGGACGATCTTTTCACTGATCAAAACCGCGTCCTCGTAGTTGTAACCTTCCCAGGTCATAAAACCGATCAGGGCATTCTTACCCAGGCTGATCTCGCCGTCCTTGGTTGCCGGCCCATCGGCAATGACATCGCCCACCTGAACACGATCTCCCACGCTCACAACCGGAACTTGGTTGACACATGTTCCCTGGTTCGAGCGCATAAATTTGATGATGTGATAGGTGTCGATCTCGCCGTCGTCGCGGGTCACACGGACTTCATCCGCACTGACACTGCGCACCACGCCCGCACGCTTTGCCAGCACACAGACGCCGGAGTCAACACCCGCCTTATATTCCATGCCGGTTCCGACAATCGGAGACTCCGTCCTAAGCAACGGCACTGCCTGCCGCTGCATGTTGGAACCCATCAGTGCACGGTTGGCGTCGTCGTTTTCCAAAAAAGGAATCATCGCCGTTGCAACGGACACAACCATTCGCGGAGAAACATCCATGAAGTCCGCACGTTCGCGCTCCACTTCCACGAATTCATCCCGGGAACGGGCGTTGACCTTTAGATGCTTAAAGCGACCGTCCTCGTCCAACGGTTCGTTTGCCTGTGCAACGATGTATTCATCCTCCATGTCCGCCGTCATATAGACGACTTCGTCGGTGACAATTCCAGTCTCCTTGTCCACTCGGCGATAGGGCGCTTCAATGAACCCGTACTGGTTGATTCGAGCAAACGTTGCCAAATAGGAAATCAGGCCGATGTTCGGGCCTTCCGGTGTCTCAATTGGGCACATGCGGCCGTAGTGGCTATAGTGTACGTCACGGACCTCAAACCCTGCACGGTCTCTGGAGAGTCCGCCCGGACCCAGAGCCGAAAGGCGGCGCTTATGCGTCAGCTCTGCCAACGGATTGGTCTGATCCATAAACTGGGACAACGGCGAAGAACCAAAGAATTCTTTAATCGCCGCTACAACAGGACGGATATTGATGAGCGAATGGGGAGTCAAAACTTCCAAGTCCTGCGCCTGCAGGGTCATACGCTCGCGAATAACGCGCTCCAAACGGGAAAAACCAATACGGAACTGGTTCTGCAACAATTCGCCCACCGAGCGGATACGGCGATTTCCCAAATGGTCAATATCGTCCACACTGCCCAAACCAACCGCCAGGCAGTTCATATAGTTGATCGAGGAAAAAATATCATCGATGATAATGTGTTTGGGAATCAACTCATCCCGGCGGGAGCGGATCATATCCTTGAGCGCCTCGTCATCGTCGCCGCACTCGCCCAAGATCTCCGCCAGTACACTGAAGCGAACCCGTTCATTGATGTCGCATTCTGTCACAGCATCAAAATTCACGAACTTCTGAATGTCCACCATGCCATTGGAAATCACTTTGACTTCGCGTTCGTTCACTGTGACATAGACCACGCTTACACCCGCGTCGTCGATCTCTTTTGCCAACTCGCGGGAGACAACCTGTCCTTCTTCTGCCATCAACTCGCCGGTGAGCGGGTTGACAATCGGTCTGGCCAGCTGCTGGCCGGTGATGCGGCCTGCCAAATTCAGCTTTTTATTGTACTTGTAGCGGCCTACGCGGGAAAGATCGTAACGGCGCGCATCAAAGAAGAGGCCGTTGATGTGGGACTGGGCGCTCTCAATGGTAGGCGGCTCGCTGGGGCGCAATTTCCGATAAACTTCGAAAAGCGCCTCCTCCATGTTTTTACAAGGGTCTTTCTCAATGGTTGCGTTGATGCGGTCATCATCGCCAAAATACTCGCGGATCTCTTCATCGCTGCCCAGGCCAAGGGCGCGGATAAAGACCGTCACAGGGATTTTGCGGTTCTTGTCGATGCGAACATAAAACACATCGTTGGCGTCATTTTCGTATTCCAACCACGCGCCGCGGTTCGGAATAACCGTGGAGCTAAACAATTCCTTGCCGGTCTTGTCATACTCCATCTTATAATAGACGCCGGGAGAACGAACCAACTGGGATACGATCACACGTTCTGCGCCGTTGATTACAAAGGTGCCGCTTTCAGTCATCAGCGGGAAATCGCCCATAAAGACCTCAGATTCCTTGATCTCTCCGCTCTCCTTGTTCAGGAGACGGGCGGTCACCCGGAGTGCAGCCGCATAGGTGGCGTCGCGCTCCTTGCACTCTTCCACGCTATAGTTCGGCTTGTCGACATCCAGTTTGTAGTCCACAAAATCGAGGACCAGATTGCCCGTATAATCTGTGATCCCTGAGACATCCTTAAAAACTTCCTTCAAGCCTTCATCCAGGAACCACTTGTAGGAATTTTTCTGGACCTCGATCAGATTGGGCATATCCAGCACTTCGTCAATGCGTGAGAAGCTCATGCGGACATTTTTGCCGACCTGTACCGGTTTGACATTCACCATTGGCTCAATCACTCCATTCAAAAATTTACCATCCTGATTGTGGCATCTATCTGGGAAACACAACTCTCTTCACAAGAAGGGCTTGCCTTTTTAGAGGAGTTGTGATATGATAATCAAACATGGACATGCGTATATCTTTCCATGATGATGCAGTTTAATATTTTATAACAATATATAGTGTTTGTCAAGGTAATTTGTGGTTTTACCTTGACTTTTTTGTTTTTTTATGCTGATACACACTTTCCACTCGGTTTTCTGTACAAAAACGCCAAATTCTCCAGAAATTCTTATCCTTTTGTTTCCAAACGAAAGCGCCTGCGAAGCATCCCAAACGATGTTTTGCAGGCGCTTTTTAAGCATCTCTAAAATGGAATAAACTCCTGTGCCGAACAAAAAACAATCCCCAGACTGGCTGAAAACAAGATCAATAAAATGGGATGTGGCTTTTTCCAGAGCATCAGGAGAAACGCCAAAGCAAAAATGGCAATCCCAGTCCAATTGACAGAAGAGAACGTTCCTTCCGGGAAGAAATTGGTCGAGCTGATTGAAAAAGCTGCCGCCGCAATCAACCCCACCACCGCTGGCCGCAGGCCGTATAGCGCGCCCTGTACAAAGCGATTTTCCTGCATGGACAAAAACCATTTGGCCACCAAAAGGATGATCAGGAAGGACGGCAATACTACACCGGCTGTCGCACAAATTGCTCCCGCAATTCCTTCGGTTTCAGCTCCGATATAAGTTGCAATATTCACGGCAAATGGTCCGGGAGTCGATTCGCTGACAGCGATAAAATCGATCAAATCCGTCGGTTGCAACCAATGGTTCCGCTGTACTTCTTCTTGAATCAACGGAATCATTGCGTACCCACCGCCGATGGTAAAAAGCCCGATCTTAAAGAAGGTAAAAAACAGATGAAGCAATGTCACTGTGCTGCACCGCCCTTTCCATGCAGCCAAAGTTGAACCACTACTCCCGCTATGGCGGCGAACACAATCACCAGTATCACATTGGCACTGAAAAAAGTGACTAGGACAAAGGCCACTGCCGCAACAAGCAGCGTAAAGATGTTTTTGGGACATTGCTTCGATAACTTGAGCACAGCATTCAAAATCAATACTGCTACGCCTGCACGGACTCCTACAAAAGCATAATTGACATATTGCAACTCCTTAAACTGTTGAATCACCCCAGCCAACAACAGGATGATGAAAAACGATGGGAGTATCACCCCTATGGTAGCAAAAAGTGCTCCCCAGAACCCCGCCACACGGTACCCGACGAATGTCGCTGAATTGACAGCGATTACCCCCGGAGTTGATTCTGCAATCGCCAACATATCCAAAAGATCCTGGTCGTCAATCCAATGGTGCCTTTCAATGGTTTCCCTCTGGATCAACGGAATCATCGCATACCCGCCTCCAAAGGTAAACGCACCGATCTTTAAAAAAGTGATAAACAGTTTTACGTATCGCTGTTTGAACGATTCCTGTTTCATTTTGTTTCCTCCCCTTTCCAGTCTTCTTTCTATTGTATCTTGGGAGGAATTTACATACAACGGTATTTGTGTTAAATTGTATCTTTTTGTACTAGGAAATGCTCTAGATTCTGTTCATAGAATGGACGGTTATCGTCCTGGATATCCCCCCAATAACGGTAGATTTCCTCACGCAAATCGGGGTCATCCGTCTGTTGGTAAAGCGCCTTCACATAGGGGAACGAAGCTTCTGGGGTCGTATACAAGGCGCTCAAATCCACGGCATTTAATGTCCCATCCATATAACGATCGATGTTATACCGCGCAATCAAGCCATCTACATTGCTATAACACAAGATCAAAAAGCACGCGGAAAAGGCGATCACCAGGGCCTTTGCCAGATTGATTGTCCGGAATTGTGCAACGATCACAATAGAAAACACGACAAACAGCAACACCATAAACCAACTGGTATACACACGGAGAAGGGTCAACCCATATTGCTGAATATAAAGAACCATCTTACTCAAAGCCGTTGCAATAAGAAGAAGCGTCTCGGCAGAGATCAGCACCGAAAATACGATCATAGGACGCACAGGCCGCCCTTCCATCCTTTTCGTGAATAAGCGTACACCTCCCAAAACAAACAAGTTGATGGTTGCCACCTCACAAAGCTCAAAAAACCCTTGGCGGGCATATTCCGCATAAGTAAGCCCCTCAGGACGCACGCCGGTAAAGGCAGAAAACAGGGTCGCCGCCTGCGCAGCGAAGAAAAGCACGTATACACCGCTCAACAACACTAAAATAGTGACCGTCATGGCCGCCGGCAATCTTCTGCGCCTCTCTCTCCCTGTATCCACCTGCTCTTTGCTGCGGGTAGCTACTCCACGCTTTTGCAGATTTCCATACAGCATCCCAAAGAAGTAACACCCGATCAGCCACGCCGGGAGTAGACGCAGCAGAATAATCAAAAGATGTTCGCCAAATTCCGCGGTCATTTTCTGAACCATTCGCGCAAATGTCACATCGGCTTTTGTCAAAAGTGCCCCCACTAGTAGGACCAGTGGAACAGCCACCAAAATCCCCACGCCTACTGCCAGCATATTTTTACTTTTTCGGTTTTTTCCCGCGGTGCTTCGTAGAATTTTGGGAGCACAGGAAATATTGAAAAACGGAATTTGGAGCAATTGATCTACCAAATCCGGCACAACAAAGCGACCGAGGGAAGGTTCCAGACGGGAATTACAGGCCGCTGCCATCCAATAGGCTGTCACCACCACACAAAAAATAAGATTGAAAAACTTCAGAATCCCATTCGAAAACAGTGCGAAGTACAGTGCAGACACCATGGCCAGTATCAACCAAGCATAACTACTCTTTGGCGGCGAAACAGCCCGCTTTCGCATATAAAGCAATGCCGTTGTATCGAAACAGATCGCAAAGATGGTTACTCCTACGCCAAGCGAACTCGGAGATAAAATTGCCAATGGATTTACCAGCCAAACAAAGAGATAACCGCATACGAGCGCCAAAATGGCAAAGTACGCATCCACGCTTGTGAAGGGAATGGACGAACCCTTTTGCTCACATTTCGAGCCGGACTGAATCGCCGGATTTTGATAGACACGGCTGTCCGGCAAATTGGGCACACCAGTGGTTTTGGGGGTGCAAGTAGTACTCCCATCATTTGTATACGGATTCATTTTGCAATGCTCCTTTCCGCCATTTTTTGTATGTCAGAATTCTCGATATTCTAAGATGTCCGCAGGTTGACAGTCCAACGCACGGCAGATTGCTTCTAGGGTTGAAAACCGGATCGCCTTGGCCTTGTTATTTTTTAAAATAGAGAGATTCGCAGGGGTAATTCCCACTTTTTCCGCCAATTCGCCTGCCGAGATTTTTCTCTTGGCCATCATGACGTCCAGATTGACAACAATCGGCATGTCGTTCTTCCTTTCATCGCTCAAACGTATCAGATCGTATAATCGTTTTCTGTCTTGATTGCAATGGCCTGTTCAAATACATTTTTGACCACCCGGACAATGAGGCCACAGAAAGCTGCTGCGGCTGCCACCAGAAAAAACGATGTATAATACAAACCGGAGACCAAAGTCACCACACCAACAGCAATACACAACCAGGAGATCACTCGCAATAACGTGACATTCTCCTTTTCAAATACACGCTCCCGGCGAATGTTGCGCAATAACCGGTGCAGACACAGCAGGAGAAAAAGCCGGGAACTGCACAGCAGTAAATGGTTATTCGGAAGGCCAAATGGATCGATTGCGCTGCCGGTGAATTGCCGAAGTACCAAACGACAATCTGTGGTGCAAAGATCACTCCAGCTACCAAAAGTACAAAAAACAGCCTCGTACAAAAAATGGAAAGCATCAGAGATTTCGATTTCGTCCACATCGTGAATCCTCCTTTGATTTTCTGCTTCTATTGTAACACGCTAACAACTGTTTTGCAATATATTTTTATCGTTTATCAATAAATTCATACTGTTATTCATGGTAATTTGAAAAAATAGAATGACATCGGATATTCTTCGAAAATCGTTTGTAATGATTCTTTCGTGACAAACGGTACTTTCATAGAATTCAAACAAAACCCAACAAATAAATATCCCCCGGCAAAAGCCGGGGATATTTTATATGCGGGCGAAACCCTATATTGCTGGCAGCACGTGTCATGCCACGTTGGTACGCTCTGGCAGCTGCAAAAGGTTTGTTACTTGCTACTCGTAAACGAGTTTTTTCAAAGTTTCCCATCGTCAGCTGTTCTCCTGTCTTACCTTCTTTCAACTGCTTTTGGATGTGCTCTTTGAATCCTTTTTGCATCCTTTCCTACTATATCTACAGAATATTCTCTACACTATAATTCCCGATTCCGGTCTGGATATTTTCGTGGATTATCAGACTACTGTTTCCTTTCAAATATTCCATGAAGCTTGACATCAACCCTTTGGACGGTATTTCTCCCAACAGATGCACACGATTCGGACATCCTTCTGCTTCCACAATTTTTGTCTTTTTCCATTCGCAAAGAGTCCTCAGAATTTCTCCGATCTCCCGCCTCGTTTCTTTACAAAACATCTTCCTTCTATACCTTGGAGCAAATACGATCGCGATCTAAATCACACACTTTCCCATAAGGTAGGTTCCTATGAAATAGGATTTTTCCGTTTTGATCAACCTCCATAGGTCTGGTTGGTTTAGGTTATCATCGACAATGCGATATGATATTTGCAATTTCATCCTATGTGATAAACGGTTTCTGTCATTCATTGAAATATCCTCCTTTTGTTGTTCTTGGCAGTTGCCAGACCGTAAAAACATTCTTCAACAAAAGGAGGTCTTTTTTCTATATCATCGCCATAAGCCTTCTTTTGTACCACTCGCAAGGCGAGCGGTTTTATTCATACAAAAAGCCCGCGGAAAAATCCGCGGGCAAAACTGTAATCATTTGTAATAAATATACTGTCATTTTAATAAATGGCATCTGTAATAGCCAAAGCATTCCCACTCGATTGTAGGGGAAAGCTTTGGTTTATTCATGCAAAACCGCTCTTCAATATGTCGAATCCCCGAAAGCCCTTTTCTTGGCGGCCAATGCTCTTTGCCACTCCTTTAAAGGGAGGAATTCTCAATACCGGTCAAACAGGCCTGTAAAATCAAACGTTGCAAAATAATCCTTCGGCGTTTCTGCACGGCGAATCAATTGCGCTGTTCCATCCTCTTTCAAAAGGATTTCTGCCGAACGCAACTTTCCGTTGTAATTATATCCCATAGAAAAGCCGTGTGCACCAGTATCGTGCAGGACTAAAAGATCTCCCATATCAATCTTCGGAAGCATCCGGTCGATGGCAAATTTGTCATTGTTTTCACAGAGGCCGCCGGTGACATCATATTTGTGGTCACAGGGCTGATCTTCTTTTCCCATCACAGTGATGTGGTGGTATGCACCATACATCGCCGGGCGCATCAGGTTGGCGGCACAGGCATCCACTCCGATATATTCTTTGTACGTGTGCTTTTCATGAATCGCCTTTGTGACCAAGCAGCCGTTCGGTCCCAACATGTAACGGCCCAGCTCCGTAAAGATTGCCACATCGCCCATGCCAGCGGGGACCAAAACCTCCTCATAAGCTTTGCGTACCCCTTCCCCCACTGCCAGAATGTCCACTTCTTGTTGATCGGGACGATACGGGATACCAACGCCGCCGGAGAGATTGATGAAGGCGATATGCGCTCCGGTTTTCTCGTTCAATTCCACTGCAAGCTCAAACAAAATGCGCGCCAAAGTTGGATAATACTCGTTCGTTGTGGTATTGCTGGCGAGGAACGCATGGATTCCAAAGTGCTTTGCACCCAGCTTCTGCAATTTTTTATACCCCTCGATCATCTGCTCTTTCGTAAATCCATATTTTGCATCGCCGGGGTTGTCCATAATTGTATTGCTGATTGCAAACGTCCCACCCGGATTATACCGGCAGCTGATCGTCTCCGGAATTCCAACCAAGCTGTTTAAAAAGTCAATGTGGGTGAAATCATCCAGATTGATCGTTGCATGCAATTTAGCCGCATATTCAAAATCTTGAGCGGGTGTGTCGTTGGAAGAAAACATAATCGCCTTTCCCGAAAAACCGCACGTCTCTGCCATCATCAACTCGGTTAAAGAAGAGCAGTCAACTCCACAGCCCTCTTCCTGTAAAATCTTTAAAATGAACGGGTTCGGTGTGGCTTTGACAGCGAAATATTCCTTAAAGCCCTTATTCCATGCGAACGCCTTTTGCAGGTTGCGCGCGCGCGTGCGAATTCCTTTTTCATCATAGAGATGGAATGGCGTCGGATATTCTTCGACAATCGCTTGTAACTGTTCTTTGGTGACAAATGGTTTTTTCATCTGGCTCCCACTTTCCTAATTCATTTCTATGCCGCAAGTTAGCACAGATTAACTTTCAAAATTGACGCTTACAGTATAAAAAAGATTTGTTTTTTTGTCAAGTTAAGCTTTTATAAAGTTCACTAAATTCCCTACGCATAGCGGTAATCAAAACCACATTCCTTATCTAGGGGAACTTGGTTTTCCCCCTCCATGTGCAGGGGAAAGCCAGGCAAGATCTTTTGACTTCACTATCATGTTCTTTCAATTTCTCCCCTCCACGCGGAGGGGACTCATAGATCATTTTATGCGTTCTCTCTTAGGCTATTTCAAACCCCTCCTTTGTATGGAGGGGCGCTCCAAGGGATAGCTGCCCTTCGGGATGATTCTGTTTTCAATCCACGGCCTTCGCATAGAGGACGCCCCAGTCGCCTGTCCGAAGCCGTTTTGTTAAATCGTATTGCAATCCATCCCCTCCACATGGAGGGTGACTGTGGATGGATGGGACCCGGATTGGCACGGAATAAATTTCAATCCACCCCCTCCGTGTAGAAGGGTGGTCTTCCGGAATAGAAGCCATGGGGTAAGGTAAAAAGTATTTCAATCCACCATTTGCAAGAATTCTTCTTCCGTGAGGATCTGGACACCAAGTTTCTGTGCTTTTGTCAGCTTACTTCCCGCTTCGTCCCCTGCAAGGACATAGCTGGTCTTTTTGGAAACGCTTCCGCTTACCTTTCCTCCAAGCTTTTCAATGATGGCCGATGCCTCCGCGCGCGTCATCGTCGGAAGCGTTCCGGTCAGGACAAAGGTCTTTCCTGCAAACCTCGTATCGCTCACCACTGTTTTACTCACCATATTTACGCCTGCATCACGCAGGCGGCCGATCAGAGTGTGCGGTACTGGAAAGATCAAAAAACTGACGGACACTCTCCGCCATAATACCGCCAAACCCATCAATCGCGGAAATTTCCTCTGCACTGGCCTGGAAAATCGCATCTATATTGCCAAAATAGGAGGTCAGTAATTTCGCCGCTTTCAAACCGATGTGCGGAATTCCCAGCGCATACACCAAACGGTACAGATCGTTTCCTTTGCTGTGCGCAATCGCATCCATCAGATTCTGGAAGACTTTTCCCCCATGCGCTCTAACTCTTGTATCTGCGATTGCTCCAGAACATATAAGATCCGCCGGAGAGTTCACCAATCCGCGTTCCACCAACTGCTCAATCACCGCCGGGCCAAGCCCATCAATGTCCATCGCATCACGGCTGCTAAAATGGATCATGTGACGCATCAACTGTGCCGGGCATTCCGGATTCGTACAGCGTATGGCCGCTTCTCCCTCTTCGCGGGTGACCGGTCCGCCGCAGGAAGGACAGATCTCCGGACATATGGTAAGGTTCTGCCTTCGGGGAATGGGCGGTTACTGCAACCACTTCTGGGATGATCTCCCCCGCTTTGCGCAGAATGACCGTATCCCCAACACGGACGTCCTTTTCTGTAGTAAAGTCCTGATTGTGCAAAGTCGCGCGGCTGACGGTAGTACCTGCCAGCGTGACCGGCTCAAAGAGACCGGTTGGAGTCAGGACCCCTGTACGGCCCACATTGATCTCAATTTCCAGCAGCTTTGTCTCTTTCTCCTCCGGCGGGTACTTAAAAGCTTCCGCCCATTTGGGAAATTTCGCCGTACTTCCCAACGATACGCGCTGAGAAAAATCGTCCACCTTGATGACCGCCCCATCAATGGAATATCCCAATGAACCGCGCAACTCTCCAATTCTTTGCACCTCTTCGATCACTTCCTGCATGGTCGTACATGCCTTATAGAAGGGGGGACTGGGAACCCGAGTTCCTTCAAAAAGTCCAACGATTGTTTATGAGAATGGAGTTCTTCGCCGTTGACCTGTTGTACGTTGAACACAAAGATGTCGAGCGTCCGCGTCGCAGTAATCCTCGGATTTTTTTGCCGTAGAGAGCCAGCAGCGGCATTGCGCGGGTTTTTAAAAGGTTTTTCATCATTGAGTTCTTGACGGGCTGCTAGTTTAAAAAAGCTCTCGTGGGACATATAAACCTCGCCACGCACTTCTAAATAAGGAATCGAACGGGTGAGCTTCAAAGGAACGGTCCGGATAGTACGCAAATTCTCCGTGACATCTTCCCCTACAAGGCCATCTCCGCGCGTAGAACCGCGTACAAAACGGCCATCGCGGTATTCCAACGACACAGATAGGCCATCAAATTTCGGCTCTACAATGTAAACCGGGGAATCCACGGCTTCGCGTACCCGGCGATCAAAGTCCATCAGCTCTTCCTCTGAAAAGGAATCGTGAAGGCTCTCCATGGGGACTTCATGTTCTACCTTTTCAAACGTATTCAAAGGTGCAGCACCCACACGCTGGGTAGGAGAATCCGGCTGAATCCACTCTGGATGTTCGTTTTCCAGCTGTTGCAACTGCCGGTAGAGCATGTCATACTCGTAGTCGTCAATCTCCGGAGCATCTTCCACGTAGTATTTTTGATTATGATAATTGATTTGGCCGATCAATTCCTGCATCTGCTGTTTTACCGATTGTTCATCCATAGCCATTCTCCTTCCCTCGCGCAAACATCCTTCTGCGCCCGCCGTCAAATAGGCCGCCGGCGTCTCTCAACCGGCGGCCTATTTTTTCATTAGTTTGATTATACTCCATGCAACCTATTCGCGTAAAGAGATGCTGGGAAAAATTATGTTTTAAAGTTCGCCATCAATTGCGGAACTTCACCAATAATCACGGTTTCTGCCACAGGTATGTCGGTTTCAATCTCGGTTGTGCCATTGTAAGCAGGCGGCAAAAACGAATAAATACTGGTATGAATATGTAGGCAAATTCGATGCTTGGTCTGATTGATTCCTGCGGATTCAAACGTGCTTTCAAAATCTGCTGTTACATTGCCGGAAAGCGTCAACCGCACGGGGATATTCGGTCCACGGCCATGTAATAATTCACTTCCCAACAGGGTTCCCAGTGGCACGCCGGTGTCTAAATGCTCTCCCAATTGTTCCTGAACACGCTGTAGGATCGACGATTTGAGCTGGTTCATCTGTGTCATATCTGTCGTAACTGCCAAAATCTGTCCGGATTCTGCACGTTCAATATTGACCAAATCGGTATAGGAGACAGAATCCGCCGCCAATTCCTCCATAACGGCTTCATTGATCGCCTCAACAGACGCAATCCGCGCCTGATTGGATACCATGGACTCGATGATAGGATGTAATTTCCAGTCTAAGAATAGAAAGATTACGCCGGTCAAAATGAAAACTGCCAAGATTCTTCCCAGCCATCCTCTTTGTCTACGGCGGCGCGGCCGGCTTCTTCTCCATCGTCTCACGGCGTATCCCTCCTTTTGCTTCTTTTCCATCATACGCAAAAGGAAAAAAGCTGTGCATACTTTTCCATTCTTAATCGTTAAATCTATCGGCTAAACCGAGGCATAAAAAGGCCCTATAAATGCCTATTACCGATAAGCTTCTCAAAACGCATGGACCTTTATTCCGATTCCATCTCTTGTGCCCAGACCGTAAACGGGCAATTACCGTTTTAACAGCAACCTTTTTATCATCGAAAGATCGTTGTTGAGCGTTTGTTTCGATCGATGCTTGAAGCAATAGCTTTTTACGGGGCGCGCCACCGTCTTTTCGAAGGGTTCTAATCAAAAAAGGCACAGAGGAACAATTCCTCTGTGCCCAAATTCAGTAAGAGCTTATTATTCTGCATCCGCAGCCGGTGCTTCCTCCTGTGCAGGAGCAGCTGCATCTTCCTCCGCCGCAACCGGCTCAAGCAGTGCACGGATGGAAAGGCTGACACGTTTCTTCTCAAAATCGATGTCCGTAATCTTCGCTTTGACAACGTCACCAATCTTCAAAACATCCTGTGGCTTCTCAATGCGATGATCCGCAATCTGCGAAATGTGAATCAAACCATCGATCCCCGGAATAATTCTGGCAAATGCGCCAAAGGTGGTCATACCTACGACCGTGACGTCTGCCACTGTGCCAACAGGATAATCACGCTTGAGGATTTCCCACGGATTGTCCTCTGCACGCTTGTAACCAAGAGAAATCTTGCCCTTTTCGCGGTCCAAGCCCTTGATATATACTTTCACAGTATCGCCCACATTGACGACTTCGCTCGGATGCTTAATTCTGCTCCAAGAGAGCTCAGAAATGTGAATCATACCGTCAATACCGCCCAAATCGACAAACGCGCCATAAGCGGTCAGAGACTTCACAACACCAGTATACTCTTTGTCCACCTCTGCGGTCTCCCAGAACTTATCGGCCAAAGCCTTGCGCTCGTCCTTCAGGACGGAACGGATGGAACCAACCGCACGACGGCGGTTGCGATTGACCTCAATGATGCGGAAGCGAACTTCCTTCTTCAACAGATCCTCCAACGGATCATTGCGGGAAGCTGTCGCCTGAGAAGCCGGAATGAATACGCGAACTCCATTGGTCACCGCGATGACGCCGCCCTTGATGACCTCTGTTACAACGCCCGTCAAAATCTCCTGGCTTTCTTCTGCTGCAGCGACCGTTTCCCAACCCTTCGCTGCATCCAAACGCTTCTTGGAAAGCATGATCGTTCCTTCCTGATCGTTGGTGCGCATGATCAGGAGGTCCATTTCGTCGCCGATTTTTACCAGATCTTCCGGTTTTGCGTTCGGGTAAGCAGACAGTTCGGCTACCGGAATAAATCCAGCCTGCTTTCTTCCAACATCTACATAGACCTCGTTGGGGGCAATGCCGACAACCACACCGTGTACCTTCTCATCTGTATTTAAACTTTTGAGGGATTCTTCAAGCATCTCCTCAAAGCTCGTATCGGCATTCTCCGTTGAATTCGCACCTGCGTTTTCAATAATTTCTGACATGGTAACTAGTACCTCCTTTATAATGCTTGCCGGTGTAGAGGCACCGGCAGTAATGCCAACGGAAGCGGCTCCCTTCAGAGCCGACAGCGGAAGCTCACCCGCTGTTTCGATGAGAGATGTAGTGCAGTTCTGCCTACAAACATCGCGGAGTTTCGCAGTGTTTGAACTTTGCCTGCCGCCGATGACGATCATCGCATCGCAATGCTCGGACAATTCGACCGCTTCAGATTGACGCTTTGCAGTAGCATTACATATTGTATCAAAAATTGTGGCATTTGTATATACCTTTTTTATGATTTCCAAACAATTTTCCCATTCCGCCACGCTAAAAGTCGTCTGTGCGACAAAACATGACGGCCTATTTTTCAATTCTGGGAAATCATTTGTAAGATTTTCCAATTCTTTTGCATCTTTAAAGACATAGCAAGCTTGGCAATGTCCTCGAATTCCCTCCACCTCTGGATGGGTGGCATTTCCGGCAATCAACACCGTTTGTCCTTTAGCAGAGGCGTCGGAAACAATCCTGTTGAATTTTTGCCACGAACGGACAAGTCGCATCCACATAAGCGAGCTTCAAACGGCGGATTTCATCCAACACCGCTTCTGACACTCCATGGGAGCGGATGACCAAAGTTGCATCCTCGGGAGCGTCTTTTGGCGCCTCTACGATCTGAACGCCGCGTGCAGCCAAAACTTGTAGCGTTTGCGGATTGTGGATAATCGGTTCCAGCGTACATACACGTTTTCCCTCATCCAAAAGCTCGAACACCATCTGCACCGCCCGGTTCACGCCAAAACCAAAACCGGCAACTTCGCTACGGTAATTTTCAAATTTACCGTCCTCCTTGTTTGCCGGCCTTACAAAAAGTTTCCCCGGCCTTGTCCCATTTATGAGCCCTTTATGAAAAGCCCTTGCTGATTGGCACAAAAGAACCCTGCCAAAAAACAGCGCATCGATCGTCTACAAAACGCTCATCACACAAAATACCAACACAAAAGCTCATTTTCTTTCAAGCAATCCATTTATTTTTTCCGCCAGAGCCCGCCGCCTCCCGTACGTTTTGAAGCGAGTCATCCGAAAGAGAAAGAGCCGGAAGGGGAAGAATTTCACCAAAACGCACCACAACGCGCTTCAACGGGCATATTCTCCCTTGGAAAGAGATACAAGCAGGCAAAATAGGCGCCTTTGCCTTTGCAGCCACCAAGACGGCGCCCGCCTTGGGCTTAAATGGCGACCGATCGAACACACAGCGCCCCTGGGGAAAAATTCCAACTGCTCCGCCCTCCCGCAGGATGTGAACCGCCGTCCGCACAGACTCTGCATCCCCTTTGTCCCTACGGACTGGAAATGCGCCAAACGCGTAAAGAAGCCATCGAACAAATTGTCCATGCTCTTCAAACAGCTCCGACTTTGCCATAAAGCGAATCTCTCTGGGCACCGGCAGAGCCAAAAAAAACGGGTCCAGTACGGAACGATGGTTGCTGCAAATGACAACAGGGCCTTCCCGTGGAATATTTTCTGTTCCCTCAAAGCGCAGGCGAAACAGAAGTTTGCCAATCGGCATCAGCGCTCTCCTCCAGAACCGATATGCGGACATGTCCGGCCCTCCTCTGCATGGTATGTCAGCCCGGCTAAATGTGGTTTGAGGCATCCTTCTCTTCCAGTTCCCGTAAATCGCGTTCCCGCAGCGCCCGAATCTTGTCCATCACCAAACGGCTGGCATTCCGAAATTCCACACCAGAGCCCTCATGTATTCCCAGCTCTTCAAACGGAATCAGTTCACCAAACGAAACCACCGCACGGTGAAACAGGCGTGGCCTTTTGCTCCCGATCGGCGTGATGCAGACCGGCAAAATCGGAGCATGGTTGTTGTATGCGAGCATCGCCGCGCCCGCCTTCGGTTTGCCAAATTCACCGTTTTTGGATCGAGTCCCCTCGATAAATACTCCAACCGCACAGTCGTCACGCAACAATTCTGCCGCCGTGTCAATGGCTTCCACATCCCCCTTGCCGCGCTGTACAGGAAATGCACCCAATTTCTTCAAAATAAAGCCAAAGGGTTTAAACTGAAAAAGTTCCGCCTTTGCCATGTAATAAATCTGTCTGCGCTGGGAACAAGATAAGCGCACGGTCCGAATTGGCCATATGGTTACAACAGACGACCACACGGCCCTCCTCAGGGAATAAGTCCCTTCCCTTTACCGTGTAAGGCGCAAATGGATAAGTCACCCATGCCGCCAATGCTCTTGCAAATACATAAAGAGGCGTACTCCTCATTTTTCAACCACCGATCTCCGGGAGTCCCGGCATTGTTTTAACGACCTCTGTCCAATCGACAGACTCGTTTCTAAGAAAGCTTTTCTTGGACGGTCTTTAGCAGGCGTTGAAGCGCTTCTTCGCGTGTCAAGCCAGTGCTATCTACCAAAATAGAATCGTCTGCCGGAACCAACGGCGCTACCGCACGATGCGAGTCGTCGTAGTCGCGCTGTTTCAGTTCTGCAAGAACCTGCTCATAGTCAGCCTCCATCCCTTTCTCTAAAAGCTCTTCATAACGCCGTCGCGCCCGCTCTTCCGGAGAGGCTGTCAAAAAAATTTTAACTTGTGCGTGGGGAAGGACCACCGTTCCAATGTCCCTACCATCCATCACAACATGGTTGGTTTTAGCGAGATCCCGCTGCAGGTCAAACAGAAACGCCCGTACCTGCGGAACCGCAGAGACATTGGAGGCCGCGATCGAAATATCCTGCGTGCGTATCGCATCGGATACATCCTCTTCCCCCAAAAATACCCGCTGCTCCCCATTGCGAAACGCTAAGCGAACCTTCACCCCTGTCAGGTTTCCTGCAACCGCGTCAAAATCAGTGGTAGGAATCCCCAACCGGCGCATATACAGCCCAATCGCCCGATATAAAGCCCCCGTGTCCACATATACATATCCCAACTGCTTGGCCAAAGCACGGGCCATGGTACTTTTCCCGGCCCCTCCCGGTCCATCAATGGCAATTGCATTCATTCTGTTTCCTCCCTACTGCATGGAATTCGCGGCAAGCCGGCCGGTACAAAACGCGATCTGTAGATTGAAGCCGCCGGTATAGGCGTCCACATCGAGCACTTCTCCGGCAAAATATAAGCCCTTGATTCGTTTCGATTCCATAGTCTTTGGATTGACTTCCTTTACGGAAACGCCGCCGGATGTGACAATGGCCTCCTCAATCGGACGAAAGCCGGAAATCTCCACCGGATACGCTTTTAAAAGCGTCACAAATGCACGGCGCTGTTCGCGTGTGATCTGATTACATTTTGTCTCCGGCAAAATCCCGGAACGCCGCACCAGCACCGGAATCATTTTTCGCGGAAGCAATGCGGAAAGCGCATTGATAAAATCCCGATTTTTGTTCATTTCAAAATCCCTCTGCAAACGAGCATCCAGCTGTTCCGGGCGTAGCGCTGGTTTCAGATCGATCACAATCCGATACCGTCCCGGCGCCATATCCCGCATATGGGCACTGGCGCTCAAAATCATCGGGCGAGAAACCCCAAAATGAGTGAAAAGCATCTCTCCAAAGTCGCTGTAGACCTCTTTCTTCTTTTGGGTGTCCAAAACACGAATTGCCGTATTCTTTAGCGACAATCCCATCATCTCGGAACAGTCCGTCCCTTTTGCCACCAACGGGACCAATGATGGGCGCAGGGGAACCACAGTATGACCTGCTTGCCGTGCAAGCATATATCCGTCTCCGGTGGAGCCTGTGCCGGGGTACGACGCTCCTCCACACGCAATGAGCACATTGCGTGCAAGGACGCAGGCGCCGTCTTGAAGCTCAATCCCCTGAACATGGCCTTGTTCCAACAGCAACTTGGCTGCTTGCCCCATTAGCATTTCCACGCCACCGCGTTTCATATACCGAACCAACGTATCCACCACATCTACCGCACGGTCGGACGTAGGAAACACCCGGTTTCCCCTCTCCACTTTGAGCGGTAGCCCCTGGTTCTCAAAAAAAGCCATCACGTCCCGCGGTGTAAACGCCGAAGCCGCGCTGAATAAAAACCGCCCGTTGGACGGAACCGACGCAATGAACTCCTGTACATCGCAGTCGTTTGTCAGGTTACAGCGCCCCTTACCGGTAATCATCAGTTTTCGCCCGGGCCGCGCCTGTTTCTCCACCAAGCAAACCTGCATACCGCGGGCCGCTGCCGTACCAGCCGCAAGCATTCCAGCCGCCCCGCCGCCGATCACTACAACATCAAATGGTTGGCTCACTCTTGTGTTCATCCACCTTTTCATAAACTCCATATTCGTCCCAGATGTCCTCCAGATTCTGGAATACCTTTTTGACTTCATTGGATTTTTTCAGGGCTATGGTGACAATCAGGGCATTAATTAAACTGAGCGGTGCACAGAGGGAATCGACAATCGAAGCAATATCACTGCGTGCCAAAAGCAAATAGTCTGCTGGCTCTGCCAACGGTGATAAATTGCTGTCTGTGATAGCCACAACCTTTGCGCCGCGTTTCCGGGCAAAATTCATCGCTTTTACCGCCTTGCGGGAATAACGTGGAAAACTGATGCCGATCACCACGTCGTTCTCGTCAATGCGGATCATCTGCTCAAAGATCTCTCCTTCGCTGGTGGACTGCACCAGAAGTACATTTTCAAACAGCAGATGCATGTAGTAGGACAAAAAAGTCGCCAACGCCAAGGAACTGCGCGCCCCCAAAATATAGATCTTTGAGCCGAGGCGATTGCATCGGCCGCTTTATAAAAGTTTTCATGGGATGTCTCTTCCATGGTCCGCCGAATGATGTCGATGTCCTGGTTGAACACCGAGTCGAGAATATCATTCTCTCCAATGCGATTGGCGGTGACTTCCATCCGCTGAACCGACGTGAGCTTATTCCGGATCATCTCTTGCATGGCCTGCTGCAACTCCGGATACCCAGTATAACCGATCTCTGTGGCAAAACGCACCACAGTAGATTCGCTCACCCCCACTGTAGCGCCCAGGCGTGCGGCCGTCATAAACGCCACCTTGTCATAGTGCTCCAATATATATTTTGCAATCAGCCTTTGGCCCTTTGAAAAACTGGTCATCTTGTCTTGAATTCTGACGGTCAACAAGTTATTCATTTCAAATCCCATCCCCGCGCGGTAGATTTCATGAGGTTTGCCGCCACGTTCCGCGCGGAAAACGACGGCACTTTTCCAAATTAATGCAA
>NZ_JBKEIV010000002.1:0-6535 GCF_046693725.1 Anaeromassilibacillus sp. SJQ-1
GCGAAAGGCGCTGTGCGTCTACCGGGCTAGAACACAGGCGTCTACACGACACTGCCTGGTCAGAATGCAGTGAAACACTGCACGGTGACCATTGGTTGAATTCCGGACACCAGTGAAGAGCATAAGCCATTCGATCCAGCAACCACTGCTGGAAGAGAACCTGCGTAGGAACGCCATAAGCGCGAAAGGCGCTGTGCGCCTACCGGGCTAGAACACAGGCGTCT
Organism: Anaeromassilibacillus sp. SJQ-1; assembly: GCF_046693725.1. NCBI lineage: Bacteria > Bacillati > Bacillota > Clostridia > Eubacteriales > Acutalibacteraceae > Anaeromassilibacillus > Anaeromassilibacillus sp. SJQ-1. The sequence goes on from NZ_JBKEIV010000002.1 coordinate 225, forward strand.
ACACGACACTGCCGGGACAGAATGCGGTGAAACACTGCACGTTGACCATTGGTTGAATGCCGGATACCAGTGAAGGGTATAAGTCATGTGATCAAGGAATCACGGATGGAAGAGAGCTAGCGTAGGAACGCCATAGGCGCGAAAGGCGCTGTGCGTCTACCGGGCTAGAACACAGGCGTCTACACGACTCTGCCGGGGCAGAATGCGGTGAAACACTGTACAGTGACCATTGGTTGAATGGCGGACACTTGCGAATGACATAAGCCATTCGATCAAGTAAACGCTGCTGGCAGAGAACCAACGCAGGAAACACGAGGGTACGAAAGACGCTGTGCGTCTACCTGTGCTAGAATACAAACGTCTACACGACATTACCGGGCCAGAAAGTGGTGAAACACTGTACGATGATGGTGGTATAAGGCCTTGGAAAGAAAAAAGAATACGGAATGTCTCTGACGGATAGCTTTTCTACATGTAAATGTATATTAATCACATGTTGATGATTCGCTCATAGGAGCAAATACATAGGAAAGCTAAAGCAGAGATATTCCACCCATATGACCCAGCAGGAGAGTTCGCAAACGAAAATGCGAAAACTTCCTGTTGGGTCAAACTTTTTATAGGCATTGGATGTATTGTATGGTGACGATATTATACAGTAACAGTTGAAGGATAAGGGGAAATGCTTGGGGATTGTATAAAGTTTGTTTCCACCATAGAAATCCGGTAATAATCGATAAATACCGGAATCGCGTTGTACAAAGAGTGAAAGTAGCTCGTATCCAATCAAGGCCTAGCAGTCAATAACAAGGAACTTCCGTAGACATCAGCTATTCGATTTTAAGCAACCGCTGCGGGAAGAGAACCAGCGTAGGAAACACCATAGGAGTGAAAGACGCTGTACGTCCACCGGGCCAGAGTACGGGCGTTTACACGACATTGCCGGGCCAAAATGCGGTCAAACACTGCACGGTTACAATCGGTTGAGTACCAGACCTGTTCTGAACAGAAGGAAGGCGGATTACATCCGGTCAAGCTGGTGGCCAAGGACCTAGCTTGGAGGTCTGTAAGGAACACAGCGGAGAAGACAAGTATCAGCTTCCTTATCTATGGCGGATACATTTGTAAAAGGATATACCAAAAATAGAAGAAAAACATACGAAGAACCATTCTAAAAAAACAAATGGGCCGTTCATGAACGAGTATTGCTTCGCACTCTTGCTGGAAACAATGGAATCATTAGAAAAGGAACCCACTCCGGGTTTGGCCGGAATGGGTTCCTTTTTCATTTTTTGTATTGGATACAGATTGAGCAAAAAAATAAGGTTTTCTCAAAACCTGGCATGGTCGAGAGTGCCTATTTGTAGATGAAGAAAACTCGAAAGGCCAAGCCTCATAATCGATAGAAATATGCTTTGCGAGTGTCATTACTTTTATTTATGCAAGAGCAAATTAATTTTGGATAGAAACGTCAAAAAATCGAACCAAATAGTTAAAAAATTACAAATACTTCCGAGAATATCCGGTGTAGAATTTTATCATCAATAAAATATCTGCCAATAGGCGGTTGCGGCAAAAGGGGGTATATAGGATCAAAGAACCGTCAAACGATTCTCTGGCAGAGTCTGCTGTGAAATGTTTTTCTATGGCGGACACCGCACAGCATTTGCTATGTTTCCTAACTGTGTTACAGCATGGAAACAGTAGAGTATTCTGTTTATCAAAGGAGGAGCTTATGAAAAAAAGGCTGTTAAGTCTCGTTCTCTCTCTGGCGATGGTCATTACCATGCTAGCCCCTGTGGCGTCTGCTGCGCCAAAGGTGGAGGAGCCGCTTACACATCATGGATTGCAGGGCGAATACTATCTGGTCCAGGATACAAGCGGCTATCCTTTTACAACATTAAAAGGCATTTATGTGGACTCGGATATCGCGTTTAGCGATACAGAAAACATGCTCAGCAAGCGTACCGGCGCCAGCGATTGGGCTGGCGCACGTTGGACAGGCCGCTTAGTGGCTCCGACCACAGGCGAATATACCTTCTATTTCTATTCGGACAACGGTGCCCGTCTATATATAGAAGATATGGAGAAGCCGATCATCGATTGGTGGGTCAATCAGTGGGATGTTGAGCAAACAAGTGCTCCGATCCATCTGGAAGCTGGCCAGGTTTATGATTTCAAGATGGAATGGTTTGAAGCAACCGGCGGCTCTCATGTATATGTACGTTGGTCCAATGACCAGGGTATGGCAAAGACCGAGATCCCGGCTTCTGCGTTTTATCTTCCGGCAGATTTTGCCGGCCCGCTTGTAGATGACGTAAATACCGACAATGCACAGCTCGACAAGGATGAAGGTTTAGGTGGTACAATCACTCTCACTGGTTCGAATTTCTCTGAGGGGATTACCGCAGAACTGGTGACGTTGGGTGGGTCCTCTTTGGAGCCGCAGGCTGTCATGGACGTTGTCTCTGTCAGCGATACCGAGTTGGTAGTCAATGTTCCGGAGACCTTGAAACCCGGAGCCTATAAGATTCAGTTGAGCCAGGACATGTACATCCAGTATGCAGATTCCTATATCGTGGTTACTTCCTCCTCCGGCAGCGAGGTCGCCCGCAGCGAACATCCCCGTCCGGATTGGAAGCGCGACAAGTGGATGAACCTCAACGGCGTATGGGACTTTGAATTTGACCCCAATAAGGTGGGCGAGGACGAGAAGTGGTTCGAGTCCAAGGATTATGAACTGAAGATCAATGTCCCGTTCCCGTGGGAGTCCCCGGCGAGCGGCATCGAGGACGGTTCTTACCTCGGTACTGCATGGTATCAGCGTAACCTCAACTTGGACGATTCCTGGGTTGCCGATGGCGAGCAAGTATTTTTGAAGTTTGGAGCGGTCGACTGGTTCTGTTCCCTGTATGTAAATGGACAAAAGGTTGGCGACCATGAGGGCGGTTATACCCCATTTGAGTTCAACATTACCGATTATGTACAGGCCGGCGACAACAAGATCACCTTGATGGTGAATGATGAGGCCTCTTATGGCAAGGATGAGTATCCGGCGCTGGTTGGCAAGCAGGGACATAACGCTCCATGCGGCTATACACATACCAGTGGCATCTGGCAGACCGTCTATTTGGAAGGCCGGAGCAGTACCTATATGGATTATGCGCATGCAAATCCGGATATTGACAACTCTTCCGTTCAGTTCGATCTGAAAGTTCAGAGCGACGCAGACAAGACAGTCACAGTCGCTTATGACTTTAAGAGCGTTCTTTGGGACGACGAAAAGGGCGAAAATATTGAAACTGGCTCCACATTTAGCGGTACACAGCAGATCACATTGAAGGCCGGTGAAAATGAAGTTTCTCTGGACCCAATTGCGATTACAGACCAGAAACTGTGGAATTTTGATTCCCCGAACCTCTATGAAGGTACCGTTCGTCTCCTTGACGGCGACACAGAGCTGGACAACGTGGCTACGTATTTTGGCCAGCGCAAGGTCAGCACTGAAAAGTATGACGGCAGAAACTATGAGTACATCTATGTCAACAACGAGCCGGTGTTCCTTTCCGGCTTGCTGGATCAGGGCTTCTGGGAAGAGGGAATTTATACCGCTCCCAGCGAGGAAGCACTGAAATACGACATCAAAGCAATGCGCGATCGTGGCTTTAACATGATCCGTAAACACCTCAAGATTGAAGATCCGCTCCAGTATTTCTGGGCCGACCGTCTCGGCATGTTTGTATGGCAGGATATGCCGCACGCTACTTACATGAATGCAAAGAGCTATGGCGGCGAGACTCCCGGCCGCGAGGTGTATGAATATGCTCTGGAGAGCATGCTCAACCGCGACTACAACCATCCGTGCGTCATCGCTGTGATGCTCTTTAATGAAACCTGGGGCATCGATCATAATGGCCAGAAGGCCAGTGACGGCATGACCACGAACGAGTGGATTCAGCATCTGTATTACAAGGCAAAGGAACTCAATCCGCATCTGTTGGTCGAGGATATGAGCGCGTGCAACAACGACCATATCCAGCCGACCGATCTCAACACGTTCCATATGTATCCAAAGGGGTATCAGAGCTCCAAAGATACCGTGGCAGACCGAGAGCGCAATACCTATCCGGGTTCCACCAACAACTTCTGGGGTGGGTTCCAGCAAGAAAGCGAGCCTTGGCTCAACAGTGAATATGGCGGCGTCGCTGCTTTTGACGGCGATTATGACGTATCCTGGTGCTTCAAGTATCAGACCGATATTCAGCGTCAGTATGAGAAACTCAACGGCTTTGTCTATACGGAGCCGTACGACATTGAATACGAGCGCAACGGCGTTCTGACCTATGACCGCCGCGACAAGATCTTTGGCTATGAAGATGTCGCTTACGGCGGCGACATGACCATTTTGGATCTCAACCAGCCCAATTATGTCGGCGTAGACATCAATCCTGCGATCAAGGCAGCTCCGGGCAGCCAGTACACAGCGCCGGTTGTGGCGATGAACTGGTCCGGCGAGACGCTGGAAAATCCGGTGCTCAAGTGGCGCTTTGATGCAACCGACATTTATGGCAACTACATCACTACGGGCAAGAGCGGCGAAGTCGCTCTGGACTATGCTCCGTATACCCGCGAGCAGCACGACATCTCCTTCTCCCTCCCGAACCAGAAGTGTGTTGGCACCTTTACGGTCTGGATCGAGAACAACGGCGAGAAAATTGCAAAGAACTTTGTCAACGTGATCGTTACCAACGGCAAGGATACCGCGCCGGTCAGTATCCTCACCGAAGATAGTGCCGTCCTGCGCCAGTCCAACGCAGATTCCAACACCATTAAAGACGGCGTTGGCGCAATCACCTATTCTTATATCTTGCCAGAAGGCATCGGTGCGGACGTTCTGAACAGCATGCGTGTGATTGTGGAAGCTTCTTCCTTGAAGGATGCTTCTGTCAACCACGGCATCGACAATTCTGCTTTCTCCCAGACAACGGTAGGAAGCGAACGCCCGTCCGATATGACGATTTCCATCAATGGACATGAAGTAGGTACGGTTTACCTCCCGGATAACCCGAGAGACATTCGCGGTACCTTGACACTGACGCCGGGCGAAGGCAACGGTTCCAGCGCTGGCAACTATGGCTACTTGGTAAACCTTGACATTCCGGACTCCGTACTGGAGGTCCTCAAGGCAGAGTTGGCGGAAAATAGCACCTTCACCGTCTCCTATTCGGTCAAAGAAGATGCAGAGAATGCAAATGGCCTGCGCATCTACAACGAAAGCAACGGCCGTTATGCCGTCAATCCGATGGTTATCTTGAACCCGGCGGATACCACAGGTGAAACCGTCACTCCAGAGAGCGACAACTATACCGTCGAGAGTGAAGGCAGCTTCTATGCCCGCTACAATGTAGAGGCAAACACCGGTTACAAGGTTGATGTGGCGGAAAATGAAGTTACCCTTTCCAAGGTGGACGGCACTGTGCTTGCAACAGCAGATACAGACGCCTCCTGTGTAAAGGCGACCTTCTTTGATGACCATATCACAGTCTATGCGAACAACAATCCGGTTCCGGTTATCGATGTATACGACTACAGCGACTTCTCCGGTATTGCCCAGGCAATCGGCGGCACCCTGACCGTTGCACCGGAAAGCTATGACGTGCTTTCCTCTGGCGATATGCAGGCAGATGTACAGTTCGCCGATTCCTTCAACATTGGTTCCGGCACCACAGCGGGCCGCCCGAACCCGACATTTGACGAGCGTTATACCCTGATGAGAGGCGACAAAAATCAGCCGAACGATTCCCAGAAGTCCGATGGACTGTGGGACGGCTCCAATGAGAATAACAATCTCTATATGGAAGCTGATTGGGGAAATAAAGCGATCATCAACAACACCGAATCCACCGATCTGGTTGCAGAAGCGGACATCACACTGACTGAGGTCAATCCCGGGACGGATGGCAACATGGGTCTGATTATTCGCGGCAGCAATTATCTGGAAAATGTGGACGGTGCAGACGGCTACTATGCAGGATTTGGCGAAGGCTATATCCAGGTGGGCAGAATGCACAATGGCTGGACGGAACTGGCCAAGGTGGATGCTCCAATTGCAGTAGGAGAGACTCACCGCATGCGTTTTGTGGCGGTTGGCTCGAGAATCCGCGTCTATTTGGATGACTCAAAGGTCTAACCGTGAAGCGACGAAAAACGCGAAAGCGTTTCACGCGTAAATGCGAAAATTCTACACGAGTATGGTAGTCGTTCTGTCAATATTGTTCATGGCATAACCGAACGAGTAGATGCACATAACA
>NZ_JBKEIV010000003.1:0-14965 GCF_046693725.1 Anaeromassilibacillus sp. SJQ-1
GAAACGCTGCTAGACCTTTACTGCGGGACCGGGACCATTGGCCTTTCAATGGCTGCACAGGCGAAGCGTGTAATCGGTGTAGAGGTTGTCCCCTCTGCGGTTGAAGATGCGCGTAAAAATGCGGAGCGCAATCATATCACCAATGCAGAATTCTTTTGCATGGATGCAGCAGAAGCTGCATCCATGTTAAGACAACGCGGAGAATATCCGGATGTCGTCATTCTCGACCCTCCACGCAAGGGCTGTTCTGGGGAATTGTTGCGTACCGTAGTGCAAATGTCACCAAAACGGATTGTCTATGTCTCCTGTGATCCTGCTACCTTAGCGCGTGATCTGCGTATTTTAGCCGATTTACATTATATCCCCCAAGAACTCACACCCGTAGACATGTTTCCTAGGACAGCACATGTCGAGACGGTTGTCTTGCTTTCCAAGGGTGAGGTCGACTCGAAAAAGATTCGGGTTGAGTTCTCTTTGGAAGATATGGATATGTCCGAATTTCAGGATGGGGCAACCTATCCGCAGATCAAGGAGTATGTGTTGGAGCATACCGGGTTAAAGGTGTCCAACCTCTATATCTCACAGATTAAACGAAAATGTGGGATTGGGGTTGGTAAGAACTATAATCTGCCGAAGTCCGAGGATTCCAGACAGCCCCAGTGTCCGCAGGAAAAAGAGAAAGCAATCCGAGAAGCATTCAAATATTTTGGGATGATCTAACATCCCGCAAAATGGAGGTTTCTTATGGATAGATTGATTTCTTGTGAGTTTAACATGGATACCGCTTGTGTGGAACTGAAATTTTTAGATGGCAGCATGATTGCCATTGATACCATCGCCGTGGAGAATGAGGTTGCTGACAATATGTATCAACGGTCAGAACTGGATTATCTAATCTACAATGATCCGGTTGGATATGCAGACTTGATCTTGAACGGTGATCCCGAAATTTATCTAAAAACTGTAACTGAATGTAAACCCTTAGATTAAAACTCAGCCCTCTGCCTTTTCCTTGGCAGAGGGCCGTTTTTTGCTTAACAGTTATTGAGCATCCCTTAATTGCTCTACAACACTGCATTTCGCCGCATTGTCATACATCATGCAAGGAATCAGCCACCCCAGCAGAAGAAATACCGGAATTGTCAGCAGGACAGGCAGAATGGTGAATCGATACTCAAAGAACCAGAACATACTGCCCAGCATTTTTCCTGCAAGAGGTCCCACCGCCAGCGACAGAATAAAGGCCGCCGATACGGAGGACATTGCGTAAAACAATCCCTCGTAGATCAGCATGGTTTTGAGCTGCCGGTTCGTCATTCCTACAGCCTGAAGCACAGCAAATTCACGGCGGCGGGAAAGAATACTGGTCATCATGGCGTTGAAGAAATTTAAGAGTCCCACCAGCCCGATGATAGCACAGAGGATACCACCTACCAGAAGGAACATCTGCCGGAACTGAGCAAACTCAGAGCGAGCCGTGGCCTTGCTTTCATACATCAAGGGTGAAAACTCACCGGCAGTGAGCTTCGATAGATATTGCTCTGCTTCGGCCTCGTCTGCGTCGTCTGCTGTGTCGAACAGGTAGAGCATCGGAATGGCCGCACCGCCGCTGTCCCTCTGTGCGGTATCCACAGACAAAACTGTCTCATATCCAATACCACCATAACGATAACTCATGGAATACGGAAGCTCTACCAAGGCGCAGACCGTGTACTCTACATCTCTGGCTCCATACAGTTTTTCCTGAAAGTACTCCTCCGGTGTATCTTCGGTGCGGAGTTCCCCGGTGCGGCTGTCGATATATTTCACATCGTCCGCATAGGTGGCGGTGATCGTGTCTCCCACCTTGGGGTAGTATTCAGGATTGGGCAGATTACCGTAGTCATCTAAGGAAACCGCAATGGCAATAGCGTTATTGTTTGGCTCCAGCATAGGAGAAATATCTCCGTCGAACACTTGCAGCTTGTCAAACAGGCTGTTATCCAGAGCCTCGATTCTGGTATCTCCCATCACCATATCGCCCCGGTGCTCCATGCGGCTCATATGGCTGTCCAACTGCTCAGCACTTTCGTACCTTGCATAGTCCTGCCGCAGAGCATCCTCCGTCATCCAAAGATATACGGGTTTTCGCACAGCATATCCCGTGCCGGAAAGACTGGACTTTGTATTTGCTGCGATCTCTTCGATCTGTTCCGGCGTGATGAATTCATCTGCCGGGTTGTAACGGAAATAGTCGGGCGTGCTGACGATAAAATCGGCGCAGGTCATGAAGGATACATACTTCTCCATGCTGAAGCCGCCCACAAAGGCACACAGTGCATTGAACAGCGTCACCGACAGTGCCAGAGACACCACCACCAGCACCGTCTTTTTTTTGTTTCGTCCCAGATTGGCAAAGGCCATCTGATGGAGCTTCGCTCCCCGGGTGCTGCGCTGTTTTTCTTGGTCTGCATCGCATCTGTATATTTGGTAGCCTCCACCGGAGAAACCCTGGCTGCCATTTTCCCGGGCTTGGAGCAGGACAAAAGCACCGTCAGCAGGGCAAACAGCACGGAGCCAACAAAGATCACAGGCGAAGTGCTGATGGTGGTGATGCCCGCATCCAACTGGGTGGAGCGCAAGACAACAGGCACCAGAACAGCGCCAATGCCATAGCCCAACAGCAGCCCCGCCGGAATGCCGATCAGACAAAGCAGAAGTGCCTGCTGGCGAATGATGCGTTTGAGCTGCCGGGGCGTTGTGCCAATGGTTTTCAGAAGCCCGTAAAACCGGATATCCCCCGCAACAGAGATCTGGAAAATGTTATAGATGATAAGATACCCGGTGAAAATCACCAGCAGCAAAAAAGCTGCTATGGCGATCACAAGTTCCGGATCGAGATGCGACTCCAGCTGGGATGAGGTATATCCCCAGTTGACGCCGATCCGGACGCTGTTGGGATCGGTATAGCTGTCCCATGTGTAGCCGAGATCGGTATCCACCTGCTCCATCTGCCCTTGAATGTTTGTACTGGAAGCCATCATGACATTCAGGTCAGTGCGGAAGGGCTGTAAACCTGTTTTCACTGCCTGCGCTTCGATATCATCTGCGTAATCACGGCTGATGTTGATGTAATGAACAGGCATTAGTTCATCATAGTCCCAATAGCCCACCAGCGTAAAGGTATCTGTTACAGTAAAGGCGGTTTGATCCTTGTCCGTGATGGAATAGGAAACCGTGACCTCTGCGCCCAGTTCCGGCGTCACGCCAAGCAGCTGCAACGCTGCCGTATCCATGGTCACCTCTTTGCCGCTTTCGGGCATCCGTCCGGTAGTAGGGGTGGCATAGCTCCATTTGGTGCAGTTGGCATCCATGTAGCTGATCTCTGCCGGCGTTTTGGAAAAGACACCATCCGCAGTGATGCCGATCACCTTCCGTGCCCCCGCAGACTTTACCTTCGGGTGGGCGGCGATACGTTCCGCCTGCTCGGGGGAAACATCCTTAAAGGTGCCGTGTGCATAGCCGCCTACCTGCCGAAACTGGTAGGTTTCATAGCTGGCGTTCAACGACAAGACAATGGTGAACATGGACGTAAATAGCAGCGTTGTCAGCGCAATGGCAAAAATGGCGATCAGATTGCGGCGACGGTTCGCATAAAGAGATTTTAAGCTGAGCTTTCGAATACATTTTCTGTTTTTGACATTCATCGTAGCCACCTCCCGTTAGTTCTGGGAGACGATCCGACCATCTTCGATACGGATAATGCGGTCTGCCATCTGCGCAATTTCTTCGTTGTGAGTGATCATTACGATTGTCTGGGCGAACTTTTGACTGGTGACTTTCAAAAGGCTCAATACATCCTGGCTGGTTTTGGAATCCAGATTGCCGGTGGGTTCATCTGCCAGAATGATAGCGGGTGCTGCCGCCAGCGCACGGGCAATGGCTACTCGCTGCTGTTGACCGCCTGAGAGCTGATTGGGCAGCGCATCCAGACGGTCATCTAGCCCAAGGGTCTGTACAATCTGCTGTACGAAATCCTTATTGACCTTGCCACCGTCCAGCTCAATGGGTAGAACAATATTTTCATACACATTCAGCACCGGAACAAGATTATATGCTTGGAACACAAAGCCGATTTTCCTGCGGCGGAAGATGGTCAGCGCTTCCTCCTTTAGGGAGAAAATATCCTGTCCGTCCACCATGACCGTGCCGCTTGTAGGGCGATCCAGCCCGCCCAGCATGTGCAGCAGCGTGGATTTGCCGGAGCCGGATGTGCCGACAATTGCAACAAATTCGCCCTTCTTTACACTTAAATCAACTCCATCCAACGCATGAACTGCGTTATTGCCGGAGCCATAAATCTTTTTCAGGTTTTTTGCCTGTAAAACTTCCATAAATGAGTACCTCCATGAAAAAATCTGTATGTATGAAAGGAAATGATCCTTTGATACATACAGATTATCGCATAGGAATCTTTCCACATTCTTTCCGGCGGAAAATGAAATCTAACAGTTTTGATAGAATTGTTGTTATTTCGGCAGAAATATGGAAAACGTACTTCCTTTTCCCGGAACGGAAGCAACCTTGATATAACCGCCCTCGCCGGATATGATCTGTCGGGCAAGGTATAAGCCGATGCCGACCCCTTCTTGTTTCTGCACACTATTTGAGCGGTAAAAGCGAGCAAATATCTTCGCTTGCTCACTTTCCGGGATGCCTGAACCGGTATCCGATATATCGATCCTTGCAAACATTTCATAGCTTACGGCAGAAATAGTAATGGTGCCATGCTCTGTATATTTGATGGCGTTGTCTACGATATTAGCCAGCGCTTCCGCTGTCCATTTGAAGTCGAATACAGCAAAAGCATCTGTATCCTGCATTTGCAAAGACAATCCTTTTTCAGAAGCCTTGGCAGTATATTGTTCTACCACACTTTCAAGCAGCGGCTGCAGCGCTGTCGGCTGGGGGGAGAGTGAAATGATCCCGTTTTCCAGTCTGGAAAGCTTTACGAGAGAATCGATCAGAAATCGCAGCTTTTCCGATTGTTTGTACAGCGCCTCCACATTTGCCTTCGCCGATGCAGGCAGAGTTTCCTCCATCAAAAGCTCGCTGTATAACAGCAGGTTTGCAATCGGCGTTTTTGTCTGGTGGGAGATGTCCGCAATCAAGGTTTTGATTTTGTCTTTTTCCTGCGCTATGTTTTGAGAAGATGCTTCTGCGGCGGAAAGATAGTGCGCAAACTTCGTTTCCAATGCAGATAGCTGGCTTTCATCAAAATTGGTTTCAGAAAAGGAGCCGGTCATGGCAGCGTCCAGCATTCTTTCGATTTCTTCCATCGTTTTTCTGGCCTTTCTCCGCTCCCATAACACAACAGCTGCCGCCGCCAGAAAACACAGCAGTATGATCACAATGCCGGTTTTATTCATCTTTTGTCACCCAGCTATAACCGATTCCATAGACGGTTTTAATGTATTTCTGTGCGCCAAGCTTATCCCTCAGACGCTTGATCGTAACAGACAAAGCATTTTCATCCACATATTCTGCGCCATCTGTCCAGACCCGGTCGACAAGGTCTCCACGGGTCATGGTTCGGCCTCGGTTTTCAACAAGCAGGCGCAGTAATTTTTGTTCTGTTTTACTCAATTCCACTTTTGAATCTCCCACATAAAAGGTCATAGCCTCAAAGTCAAAGTGAAATAGATCCATATGGATCGGCGCATTTTTATGGCTTGACGCTTGCTTTCGCAGTTGGGTATTCACCCTTGCCCGCAAAACCGAAAGAGAAAAGGGCTTGGTAATGTAATCATCAGCACCTCTCTCCAGTCCGTCTACGATGTCCAGATCGGTGTCGTTGGCAGTCAGCAGAATAACAGGAACTCCGGGTATGTTTTCCTTGACCTCCCGGAGCAGCTCAAGCCCGCTGCCATCCGGCAGATTGATATCCAACAGGATCAGGGATACACCGCCGCAAAGCAATTGCTCTCTTGCCGCTTTTAGATCATGGCAGGATATAATCTGGCGGTCATCTGCTTTCAGCGCTTTGCATAAGCCTTGATTCAAGCCGATATCATCTTCAACAATCAGTAATTGCTCCATATATCTCACTCCCTCGTTATTCAAATACCACCATTATTTCCTTGGGCAATTTTTCGTTCTCACAGTTCAGAAGATAGGCGATTGCTCTGCTTGCAAATTTGTTTGTTTTCACTGTATCCCAATCGGCAAGCAAAATGACCTCTGCCTTGCCGTTCTCAAAATCTAATGATATTTCGCCCCATTCGCCGTCGCAGTCTGCCTGATATTCGTAGATTGCGGCGGCGATTTTCTTTTTTCGCTTGATCTTGGATTTCTGTTTTAGCCGGACTGCATGGATTGCGCCCTCGGCAACCAACAATTCCGTCAACTTGTCCACTGCTTTTCGGTAGGCTCGTTCTGCACCGCTGGCTGTACTGCCCTCAAACATAACCGCCAGTTCTTCAAAGGTGGGGCGGTCTTTCCATGAGCTGACACGCCCACAGGTCATGCAAATTGCTAACCGTTTTTCAAGCAAGGTCTGTTCCCGGTAATTCAGTTTCTCAAATGCCCGCTGCACCTTTTCTGCCTGTATGCCGTTCCAGAGGATATCGGTATAGTTCCAGCTATCGTCAAGGGCTACATCCTCGCCTGTTTCCTCGCCGTTCTCGTCTGTCACATAGAATGGCTGCTGATTGCGGATTCCACGGACAACTTTCAGATATTCTTCCGCAAGGGCAAGATCGCAGTTGTATTTCTTGGAAAATTCGTTGACCGCATCCTTGGTATTGTGGTACAGCCAAGCCATTGACCGCACCATTTTGTAATTGGTCAGAGAGGACACCGACCATTTTTCTTCGCCCATGCGAAAACGGAGCATAGCATCCCGGATGAACGGGAAAATGTATGTAGCATACTCTGCACCCTTGGCAAGGTCATAGTCCATCAGCTTTTGGAGCATTTGCTCCCGGCAGGAGAGCTTTATATCTATAAATCGGTCTGTGTCATACAGATCGCCGCCATCCACACCGAGAAAGTCTTTGATGCGCTTGTTAAGCTGCGGCTCGTAGTGGTGTAGGAAGAATGAGAAATATATCAAATTCTTTTCCTGCAAGGCAGACAGGATATATTCGTTCAGATTGCCCACCGCTGGAGGCTCCGGTTCCAGTTGGAAGATGCGCTCTGCCGCATAAGGAATGATGCCGTCACCGTGCGGATTGACAGCGTGTTTTGGTATGTATCCGGTCATGTCCCATGAAAAATCACTCAGTATAGCGCACCTCCTTTCGGTTCTTTCTCTATCAATATCGACAGTAATTATGCATCGAACTTTTTGTTAGTAGTATTATTTTCGTCGTCCATCATATCACTTAGCACGGCAAAAGCTTGGCTCAGCGGCACAGCCTTAGAAGTCCAGTTTTTCAAACTAAACAAGTTGGAAGATTCATCAAACACATCAAATTCGTCTGTCCCATCAGTGATTTTCTTCAAGTACAACATTTCTATCAAATACAAAGCTCCCAAGATATTTAGTACATTCTCCTGCTTTGCTTGCTTCAACTGCTCATAGCGGTTGTGCTTGACATCTGTAAATGCTCCCCACCATTGCAACGACTGTGCGGGCTGGGTAATATCCCAATTCATAAACGGTTGTATTTCGATATCGTATTCCTGTACACTGATTTTTTGATTTTTTATATCCGGTGTGTTGGTCAAAATATACTGTGCATAGTCTGCAACCGTTTTTCAATTCGTTGTATTGAAACCGCAAAACTCTTTGAATACAGTATCCAACTCTGCCCCTATGGCTTGAATTAAGAGGGCATATCCGTTAGAAAATGCATCAAAATTGTCCTCATGTAGTTCTACAAACTCTATTGATTCAACAAAACGCTTTTCGAGCATTAAGTAGTATTTCCAATGATTCTGACTAAGTTCTTTTCTATTCATGTTTGTCCCTTTCTTTGTATATTTTTGCACTTGCTTCCTTTTTCAAAGCCGCCTGGTCCATTTCTTTTTCATAAGCTCCCTTGGCATAGGCTACATTGCTCAATGCCCGGAGCATCTTATCTTTTGCCAGCTTTTTCATAACCTCTGCAAGATCAGCGTCCAGAGTACCACGCTTCACATAGCGGTTTATGGTGTTCAGCCGTTTCTCATAAATCTGTTTCACCGGATGATCGTCCGCAAGCTCCCGTTGTTCTCTGCCTTTCAGGTTGCCGATCTGCCGACAGGTGCGGTGCAGCTTGTCCCCCGGTGCATAGCCGCCACAGTATTTGGTGTGCCGTGCGTTGGTGGTCAGAAACCACTTGCCGCAGATTTTGCATTTCTTTGGTGCATGACCAACACACAGGCCCTCAAAGAGATCAGACCGGAACATCCCTACAAAGGATACATAGTGCATCCGCTTGACCAGCTTCGCAACTTTTTCGCCGGGACGGATGACGGATACATACTGAACGGAATTGTTCAGGGTAGACATCCAGGTATTGCCTTCCGTGATGGAAAACTCCGGCGGGAAATAGCTGCCGAACATTTTTGCAAAACCCTCTGCGGTGCGGTCTGCTTCGTTGCCGTCTGTTTTTTCTGCAAAATCAAGCATGGCCGTTTGGTATTCCCCAAGGGAGTATGCCAGATGCCCGAAAACTGCGGTATAGCGTTGGAGCATCATCGCATCGGTAAAGTTCTGGATTTCTTCAAATTGCAAAGAATTGGTTGCGGCTTTTATGGCAAACTCCACATATTTCAGCGCATTGTCCACAGTAAAGACTTTTTCAATCCGTTCTCTGTGCTTTGAGATATTCATATAGGAGAACGGCGGTGTTTGACTGAGAATATCGAGCATCGTCAGAGCAGCTTCCTTTGCAATAGGACAGAGTGCAGAAGCATCCTGTCCGGCGTTTAATATTCCAAGCAGCAGATTGATTTTCTCGCATTGCTCGTTTATTTTTGCAATGGTATTCACAGGAACATTCAGTGCATCACAGGCAAGCGTACCGACAGGAAATGTTTTGCTCTCATATATGACCGTATCCTGCCAGAAATCCAATGTCATCAATTCTTGATTCATGCTTGCCCTCCTGTCCTGTTTTTTCATTTTTCTAATTATATCATGTAAATGTGAAGAAATCTACGTCCTCAGATAAGTTGTCCTGTTTTTTGAAACAGGATTGTCCTGTCATTAGCCTGTTTTTTGAAAAATCCGTCATAACCATAATAGAAGGAGCGAAGCACCTGCCAATCACGGCGGGTGCTTCGTGCTTTCCAGAATATTATGAACGGAGGGTTTTCTATGACAATCTATGAAACCATCAAGGCGGCAATCAGCGTCAAGCAAGCCGCCGAACACTACGGGCTGAAAGTGAGCCACAACGGCATGGCTTGCTGCCCGTTCCACAACGACAGGCATCCGAGCTTGAAGCTGAATGAGGACTATTTTTTCTGCTTCGGCTGCGGAGCCAAAGGGGATGTGATCGACCTTGTGGCAAGGCTGTTTAATCTGAGCAGTTATGAAGCAGCGCAAAAGCTGGCTTTGGACTTCGGGCTTGACCCGAAACCGCCCACTGCCGCAGCTATGGTCAAGCCGAAGCGTCCCTATATCCGTCAGTTCCGGGAGGATGAAATGCTGTGCTTCCGGGTGCTGACGGATTATTTGAATCTGTTGGAAGATTGGAAAGTGCGCTATGCTCCCAAGACACCGGAAGATGCTCTGGATGACCGTTTTGTGGAAGCCTGCCAGATGCACTGCCATATCGAATATATGGCAGATGTGCTGACGGTGGGTGATCTGGAAGAACGGGTGGCATTGGTGGACAAGCTGATGCAGGACGGCAAAATTGCTTTTCTGCAAGAGTATACCGCACAAAAGAAAAAGGAGGTGGCGCACCATGGCGAAGAACCGGAAAACGCCTGATATGAACTTGCCCATGTGGTTTGACGGGCAGAACATCAACGAAGCTCTGTTTTGTGAAGAATTTCTGCAAGAGCGCAGGATCATCTTCGCAAACGGAGCTTTTTTCACGCCCGATGGTCGAGTGACGGACGATCTTCCTCTGCGTGGGGAGATTTACGACAAGCTGAAATTCTGTGCCGTAAACAATATCCCCCGGAAGATCACCAACATTCTGGAAGTGCTGAAACTGGAAGCGCAAGTGCCGGACTTTCCACCGGAGCAGGATCGGATTCATTTGTCCAACGGTACGCTGCTATTGAACGGCACATTTACCGAGGGCAGACCGGCTATCGTGCGGAGCCGTTTGCCGGTTGCTTACAATCCCGATGCTACTGCGCCGGTGATCTGGCTGAACTTTCTGGATAGTTTGCTTTACGCCGAGGACATTCCAACTTTGCAGGAGTTTATCGGCTATTGCCTGATTCCCTCCAACAAGGGGCAGCGCATGATGGTGATTAAAGGCAACGGCGGCGAGGGTAAATCTCAAATCGGTGCGGTACTGTCTACCATCTTCGGCACGAATATGAAAGACGGCAGCATCGGCAAGATTTCTGAAAACCGCTTCGCCCGTGCCGATTTGGAACACATTCTCCTGTGCGTGGATGATGATATGCGGATGGAAGCTCTGCGCCAGACCAACTATGTAAAATCCATCGTGACAGCACAAGGCAAGATGGATTTGGAACGTAAAGGCAAGCAGAGTTATCAGGGCTGGATGTTCGCCCGATTGCTGGCATTCAGCAACGGTGATCTGCAAGCCTTGTATGACCGCAGCGACGGATTTTATCGCAGACAGCTTGTGCTGACCACCAAGGAAAAGCAGGTGGACAGAGCTGATGATCCTGATCTTGCAGAGAAGATGAAAGCTGAAGCCGAGGGTATCTTCCTGTGGGCATTTGAAGGCTTGCAGCGGCTTGTTGCCAACAACTTTAAGTTTACGGAGAGTGACCGCATCCGTGAAAATCGGGAAGCGGTCAAGCGTGACAACAACAATATCTTTGATTTCATGGAATCAGAGGGATATATCCGGCGCAAAGCGGATGCGTCCATCAGCTCCAAGGATTTCTATGAAATCTACCGGATGTGGTGCGAGGAAAACTCCCTTGCACCGCTGAAAGCCCGCAGCTTCAGCGACGCCATGATTGCCAATGCCAGAAAATTCAATCTGGAGCATTGCAACAACATCACCAACTCTGCTGGACGGCGGGTTTGGGGATTCATGGGAGTGGAAGCCATTGCACGACCTCATATAAATGGGTTTTACGGAGATTCGCCGTGTACGTACGTACCGGAGGACATTCCGGAGGAATGGCGGCAGGTCGAGTAAATCCCATTGCTGGTACGTATGTACGCAGCAAAAGAGCGTGAAACGCTTGTTATAGAAACAGCACACATCCTCTCGTTCGGGCTGTTTCTATGTCCACAGGCTTTTGAAAAAGTGTCTGTGGACACCGGCTGCAAGAGGAAGTTGACACAGAACAGCTTCATGCAGACGGGCTGACCATGGGAAAAGGCGCAGACATTTTCGCCTTGGTCAGCAGAGGTCACCGCAGTGACCGCATTCCCCCTCGGGAGAGCCCTCGGAGAGCCCACGGCACTTTGCAGCCAGTATGGATGAAAGTGTCATAGTGGGTTATTACACTTTGAAAAAGTGCCGTTCTCCAGCCTTCCGCTGTTGCAAATCTCAAAGAAAGGAAAAATCCAATGGCAAGAAATGATGGAATAGACCGTACCGTAGCCAGAAATCAGGACTTGGAAACACCGGCTGATGTGGCGAAGGTACAGGAACACAATGAGCGTGAAAAGGACAGCTACAGCAATCAGGACATCGTGCCGGAACGCACTTCTCTGAACGTCCATTTCAAAGCACCCACGGACGATTATGTAAAAATGTTTGAGCAGATGGAACAAGACGGCGTGATCTCCACCAGAGGTCTGAAACCGGATGCCGTCAAATACGGTGAGTTGGTATTTGATGTGAATTCCGCTTATTTCTACAATCATGGCGGCTATGAATTTGCGAAACAGTTTTATGCCGATGCCTACAAAGCTGCTGCGGAGATCGTAGGTGGTGAGCAGTATATCCTCTCTGCTGTGATGCACGCCGATGAGCGCAACCGAGCAATGTCCGAAGCTTTGGGCGAAGATGTGTACCACTACCACCTTCATGTGGTTTATATCCCGGTGGTGGAAAAGCAGATCCTTTGGTCGAAGCGATGCAAGGATGAAGCCCTCCGGGGAACCGTTAAGGAGGTCATCACACAGGTCAGCCGCAGTAAGAAATGGGAGTCCAAGCCGGTGCTTGGCGAGGACGGAAATCCCATGCTCAACGCAAAAGGGAAAAAGATTTTGAAGTCATCCTACAGTGTGTTGCAGGATGACTTTTTCAATTTCATGCGAAACGCCGGTTATACCGATGTGGAGCGTGGAGAACGTGGAAGCACCGAGGAACATCTGACTGTGACCCAGTTCAAGGTGCAGGCAGAACAGCAGCGGCTGGAAGCTGTGACCGGGCAGGTGGCACAGGCAGAACAGAATTTGGAGGATGCCAAAGCTGCCACAGCAAAACAGAAAAAGAAACTGGAATCTTTGCAAAAGGAAACCAAGGCGGCAAAGACCATTGCGCTGACAGTGCAGGACATTGAAGTAATGGGCAAAAAAGCCACATTCGGAAACAATATCACGCTGACACCGGATGAATGCGACACACTCAAACGCTATGCGGTCAATGGCATTATCGCCAATGCTGACAACAAGCGTCTGAAAGAAAAACTGGCTTCCGCAGAAAAGACGGTTTCCATCTGGAAGCAGCGGTATGAAGCGGTAAACGAAAAATATATGGAACTCAAACAGAAAGCCCAACCCTTTCTGGATGCACTGGAAATCGCATCCGAAAAGGTTCGGGCTTTTATCAATTCTATCCTCATCAGAGGAAAGCAAACACAGGAACACGAACACCCTGCCCGGAAGCGTGGACAGGATATGGAACTTTGATGGAGGAATCGCCTATTGAAGAAATATTATGAGGAAGCGAAATATAATGCGGCATTTGACCGCTGTGTGGATGTTATGAGCCAGATGCTCCAGAAATATGGACATCAGGTTTTGGATAAATTGGAACAGGACGCACCGCAGGGAGTGGAGCATTCCGAGGAAAGTAATCAAGCGCAGCTTCTGACGGATAAGGCTGCATAAAATTTGCAATTTACACGTTGCGTATTCGCTATGGCTATGCTATAATGATTACGCAACGTGTATTTTTTGCTTTTGTGGAGAAAAGACGGATGGATTGTAAAAACAGAATTATAAAGTTGCGTGAAAGCACAGGACTGAATCGGAAAGATTTTTGCAAGCTCGTCCATATTCCTTACCGGACTATGACTGAATGGGAATTGGACAACCGCCATGCACCGGATTATGTGCTGTGGCTTTTGGAGTATTATATCCGCAACGAGGGACTTATGGTAAAAGGAAGGAATGAGGGAGGTGGAGATTCTGAAAAAGAAACAACTTAAATGCTATCTTTATACAAGAGTGTCCACCTCGATGCAGGTTGACGGATACAGCTTGGATGCCCAGCGTGACAAGCTGCGGAAGTATGCGGCATACGAGGATATGATCGTTGCCGGGGAGTATTCTGACGAGGGCTTTTCCGGAAAGAACATTCAAGGGCGGCAGGAGTTTCAACGGATGCTGAATGACATCCAGGACGGCAAAGATGATGTTTCTTATGTGTTGGTCTTTAAGCTGTCCCGATTTGGCAGAAATGCAGCGGACGTTCTGAATTCTTTGCAACTCATGCAGGATTTCGGTGTCAATCTGATCTGCGTGGAGGATGGCATTGACAGCTCCAAGGATGCAGGAAAGCTGATGATCTCTGTGCTGTCTGCGGTGGCAGAGATTGAGCGAGAAAATATCCGCACACAGACAATGGCAGGACGTGAGCAAAAGGCTCGTGAGGGCAAATGGAACGGCGGTTTCGCTCCATATGGATACAAACTGGAAAATGGAAACCTTGTCATTGCAGAGGATGAAGTGGAAGTAATTCGTGTCATTTATGACCGCTACATTCACACTAATGAGGGTGTTGCAGGAGTTGCAAAATATCTGAACCGCAATGGTTATACTAAGAAACTAAGACAGAATAATACCATTCCGGGATTTTCAAAGAGATTTTGTGAAAAATGTATTGTACAATCCTGTTTATATGGGAAAGATTGCTTACGGCAGACGAAGAACAGAAAAAGAAACAGGGTACAAGAAACGAGATGCACGTGGTTGAGCAGTCGGAGTTCCCGGTTTATGAAGGACAACACGAAGCTATCATTTCCGAAGAGGATTGGTATCTGGCACAGGAAAAGCGCAAGATCAATTCTTTTAAGCGGGAAAAGGTTAACAATCCAGACCACGCACACATCCTGTCCGGTATCTTGAAATGCCCGATGCTGCGGAAAGAGTATGTACGGCAATATCGCCAAGGCGCACAGCAAGGACAAGAAAACACGGTATTATTACTACTGCAAAAATACGGTAACACCTACCGGGCATGAGTGCAGTTTCCGTCTGAATATCGAGCAGACGGAAATCAACAAATTTGTGGCGAAGGTTATCTCCGCTATGGTCAACAATCCACGGTTTGTAGAAGCGATTCAGGCGAAAATCGGAACAGCAGTTGATACAGAAGATATGGAACGGCAGATTGCTGTCCTACAAGGGCGGCTAAAGCAAGCCTTTGGAACGAAAAGCCGCTTGGAGCGTCAGATGGATACCTTGGACATCAATGATGCCCACTATGACAGAAAGATTTTGGACTTGCAGCGCCGCTATGATGAGCAGTATGACACCATAGAGGAAATCGAAGTTCAGATTGGCGAATTGCAAAGTCAGATCCGCTGAAGCGGCGCACGAAAAACGCGAAAGCGTTTCACGATAAATGCGAAAACTCACGACGAGTACGGAAGTCGTTCTGTTAGTATCAAACATGGCTGGACAACCCCAACGAGTAAATGTTACATAACA
>NZ_JBKEIV010000004.1:0-67500 GCF_046693725.1 Anaeromassilibacillus sp. SJQ-1
AAAAACTGCTGATAAAAGTGCGGCGGGGGTAACCACTTTCCGAAAAAAGTAAAGGCCGGGCCGTCCTTTCTTCCTACAGCGCTTTGTGACTGCGCAGTTTTCTTTATTCCAGAATTTCTATACGGCCGTCCGCAACAAAGAGCGCCTGACGGTCGCTTATCACTTTTAAATCCAGAGAGAGGATGCGTAATTTCGCAAAATTTCTTCCACGGCCTCCTGAAACGCGGGATTTCCCGCATGTGGAAGGACGAAAAATCGATCAGATGCAGGCCGGAGTCCTCCTTCAGTTTTGGCGCTTTTTCCCGGTCGTCCATTGCTGCCGAATATCCAATATCCGGTGCGGTCACAATCGCCCCCGCGGATTCTCCAATATAGAGCTTTCCCCGGTTGACCTCCCTCTGCAATCAATCGATCCGCCCGTACGCTTCAATTCCTGCAGGAGAAAGAAGGTATTTCCACCCGCTATATAAATCAGGTCGTTTTTTTGTAGAGTCTGTTGGATTGTCTCATAAGAAGACTTGGAAATATCCAGCTCATCGACGGCCAAGCCCATGCGCTGTAAATGCATTTTTTCAAGCGAGATCCAATCTCCTGTATCCTCCACAAGGCTTGCTGTGGGAATATAGGTGACCGTCTTGTTATGAAATTCGAGTTCTATCTCCTGTAATCGATGAGAAATCTTTTCAAACATCGATACCAGCAACAATCGTTTCATCGTCATTTCCTCAAAAATGCCAGTTCCGCCTACTCTGAAAAAATCAGCCTAGTGCCATCCAGCGGACTTCCCTAATCAAACAACCATTTCTCAGAATATTTCTTAAGTGCGTACGGTTCTGTATCACAAAACGGAACAGATCTTTTGACCGCAGTACCGACGGGAACCCCATCGGTTTCTGCCTTTTCCAGCTATATAAGATTTGACAAACTGTATAAAAATTATAATTTATACAATTTGTTATATCTTTTTTTGCTCCACCAGGAGAGCAGCCTTTAAAACCAACACCTGCGTCTTGGCATCCTTGATGGTATTATCCATTACCAATTCGACCGCCTTCTGCAATGGAATGCGCTCGACCTCCAAAAATTCATCCTCATCCAAGTGGGATTCCCCATACCCTGTGATGCGGCAAGCATAGAGATGTAGGATCTCGTCGCAGTAACCGGGCGTAGGGTAAAGCACTCCCAGGTTTAAATAAGTATCCGCCGTGGTCCCGGTTTCCTCCCGCTGTTCACGCTTGCAAGCTTCAAAGGGGTCTTCGCCGCGCTCCAACTTACCTGCCGGCGCCTCCAAAACGACCTCTCGGTAAGGATAGCGGAATTGCCGGACAAAAAGCATTTCGTCCTGATCGGTCAGCGCCGCAACGCAAACCCCGCCGGGATGCATGACCAATTCCCGTTTAGCCTTTGCGCCATTTTCCAGTTCTACATCGTCCACAGCAACCTCAATGATTCGCCCCTTGTAGATATCGGTACGGCTCAACTGCTTTTCTATCAATTTCATTGCCCGGCCTCCTTATTATCTATACAAATCGTATTATTATTATAATATACGACTTATAGTATTTGATAAAATAATCACATTGTTGAAAACTCGGTTGATAATACTAAAAGTTGATCGATCGAGGTTTCTCATTACACTTTTTCGCCCGAATGGCCCCTTATCGAACCGTTCTTCCTACACAATCGCCTTTTCATTTCGAGGAAATATCCCTAGCGATGCACTATAGAAAGAAAAACTTTTTCGAAATCATCCTAATAGTATAATTATTAAAAAAATTATACTATTAGGATTTTATCGTATTGCCACGAAAATCGACCTTTTCCCTGCGACAGACAGGGGCGCGGACGATACTTGAAATCTGGATACAGACTCGACGATCGATCCGAAATCATTATCCAGCAAAATGATAGGTATAATTCGGATCGAGCGCATATAACTCCTCGTAAAGCGTCGCAGCCCGGCCACGGTAGTAGTCCATCACCCGGCTAGCTTCATCAACCTGAGCCATACTCCCGCCGACTGCCTGTGCATCGTCATGGAATTCCTGCAAAGCTGCCTCTGTGCCGTCGCTCCATGCCTGCTGTTCCTTCTTCAAGGTTTCCTTGCGCTCGTCGGTCACCTTCTCCAAAAGTGCATCGTAGGCGGCAGCGACCTCTTCGCGCCAAATCCCCGCATATTTTTCGGAGACTTCCACCATATCTTTGTTGGAAATCGCTTGATTGTTGTCCTGGATATACGCTTTGTCGATCGGGTTGTCCTGAAATTTCTCATCAAAATTCGGATTTTCCGTCTCCACAGGCAATACCTGTCCCGGGCTGCTCTCCGGTGGCTCCGGAGCAGGCTCCACCGGATTTCCCGGCACAGGCGTGGAAGATTCCCCTCCGGGGACCGGCGTTTCCGGGACGCTTTCCTCCGCGGAAGAACTGGAAGAGGAGACCGGATGATCCGGTTCCTCCTTCTCATTTTCCCCTGTACATCCCACCAGCGCGGTGAACCCTAGGGCCGCCGCCAACAGGAGGGCAATCCATTTATTCTTCATGGTGATTCTCCTGCGCCGAATCCTCCTCGGCCTCTGTCGCATCCATTATTTCATCGTCTCCGCCGTCGCCGTCATCCTCCGGCAATTCATCCTGGTCTTCGTCGTCCTCATGGGCTGTCCGCGCCAAAGTAACCACCTGGCTGCCTTCTGTCAGGCGCATGACGCGCACCCCCTTGCTGGGACGTGCACATTCACGGATGGAGTTTGCGCGAATGCGGATAATGACACCGTCGGATGCAATCAAGATGATGTCGTCCTCCAAATCAACCACTTTGATGGCAGCTACATCGCCGTACTTCTCCACATGGTAGTTGAGCAGGCCTTTTCCTCCGCGGGATTGGACGCGGTAATCGTCAATAGAAGAGAGACGCCCATATCCGGTCTCACTGACCGTCAAAACTAGGCCGCCTTCACGCACAACGCTCATCCCGACCACGCAATCCCCCTGCCTGAGCGTCAGGGCTTTGACGCCGCGGGCCGCGCGGCCCATGGCGCGCACATCGCTCTCATGGAAACGGATTGCCATGCCCTTCTTCGTTGCAACCAGGAGGTCGTCGCTGCCGTCGGTCAGACGTACCCAGCTGAGTTCGTCGCCCTCATCGAGGTCGATGGCGATTACGCCGCCTTTGCGGGTAGTCTGGAATGCGGAAAGAGGTGTGCGTTTGATGACGCCATTGCGCGTGACCATCACCAGATAACGATCCTCGTCGAACTCCGGTACACGGATCATCGAAGTGACCCGCTCATCCTGGGAAATCGGCAATAGGTTGGCGATGTTCATGCCCTTACTGGTGCGGGCCCCCTCCGGCACTTCATAACACTTTAGGCGGTAAACACGCCCCAAGTCGGTAAAGAACATCACATAATCGTGGCTGTTGATGACGAACATCTCGGTTGCCACATCCTCTTCGCGCCGCGTCATACCGGAGACCCCACGCCCGCCGCGCCGCTGGGTACGGTACGTATCCGTCTTTTGCCGTTTGACATAGCCGAAGTTGGTCAGTGTGAGTACACATTCTTCCTCCGGGATCAGGTCTTCGATGTCCACTTCGCCGCTGATCGCTGCAATCTCGGTCCGGCGCTCATCGTTAAACTTTTCCTTCACTGCGAGCGCCTCTTCCTTGACAATGGCAAGCACACGGCTCTCGTTAGCAAGGATGTCCTTCAGATCGGCAATTTTCACATGCAGCGCGCCCAGTTCGTCCTCCAACTTCTGGCGGTCCAGCCCGGTCAATGCGCCCAATTGCATCTGCACAATCGCCTGCGTCTGTACGTCGTCCAGGCCGAACCGCTCGGTCATGCGCTGCCGCGCCTGGGAACGGTCTTTGGATGTACGGATGATCGAAACCACTTCGTCGATGAAATCGACAGCAACCTGGAGGCCTTCCAGGATGTGTGCGCGGTCTTCCGCCTTCTTAAGCTCGAAACGCGTGCGGCGTGTGACGACATCCTCCTGGAAGTCGATGTAATTCTGCAAAATCTCCCGGAGCGTCAACG
Source organism: Anaeromassilibacillus sp. SJQ-1 (assembly GCF_046693725.1). Lineage (NCBI taxonomy): Bacteria > Bacillati > Bacillota > Clostridia > Eubacteriales > Acutalibacteraceae > Anaeromassilibacillus > Anaeromassilibacillus sp. SJQ-1. The sequence continues at coordinate 4,038 of NZ_JBKEIV010000004.1, forward strand.
TCTTTGGCTCGCCATTGACAATGGCCAGCATGATGACGCCAAAGGTCGTTTGCATCTGTGTGAACGTATAGAGCTTATTCAAAACGATCTGCGGGGAGGCGTCGCGCTTGACCGTAATCACAATGCGCATCCCCTGGCGGTCCGAGTGATCCTCGACGTTGGAAATGCCGTCAATACGCTTCTCTTTGACAAGCGTGGCGATGCTCTCAATCAAACGCGCCTTGTTCACCTGATACGGAATTTCCGTCACAATGATGCTGAACCGGCCGTTTTTTTCCTCCTCGATCTCTGCGCGCGCGCGCACTGTGATGCGTCCGCGCCCCGTTGCATAGGCCGCGCGAATCCCCGCGCGCCCCATGATGATTGCGCCGGTGGGGAAATCCGGCCCTTTGATGTACTGCATCAACTCATCGAGCGATGCGTCCGGGTGGTCGATCAGGCAACACATGCCGTCGATGACCTCCCCCATATTGTGCGGTGGAATATTGGTCGCCATACCGACTGCAATACCGGTGGACCCATTGACCAACAGGTTCGGAAAATGGCTCGGCAGCACAACCGGCTCTTTCAAGCGGTCGTCATAGTTCGGCATGAAATCGACGGTTTCCTTGTCGATGTCCTGTAGCATCTCGACCGCAACCTTGCTCATACGGCTTTCCGTATAACGATAGGCCGCAGGCGGGTCGCCATCCACGGAACCAAAGTTGCCGTGGCCGTCCACCAGCATATAGCGCATCGAAAAATCCTGCGCCAAACGCACCAATGCATCGTATACAGAGGCGTCGCCGTGCGGATGGTACCGGCCCAGAACCGAGCCGACGGTATCCGCACACTTGCGATAGGGCTTTTCGGGATTGAGCCCGTTCTCATACATCGTGTAAAGGATGCGGCGATGCACGGGTTTTAAGCCATCGCGTACATCCGGCAGCGCACGCGATACAATGACCGACATCGAATAATCCAAAAAGGACTTTTTAATCTCCTTTTCGAGATCCACGTTAATAATGCGATCGTTTTCCTGCATGTCTTGCATTTTAGAAACCAATCCTTTCTTTCGAGCCTACGGCGATCCGCAGGGATCGCTTTATAAAAATAAACGAGGGAGGGATCATAAAATTCCCTCGCATAGAGTGTTCCAAATCCCACAGAACTGCCGCAAACACGTCGGCACTCCCGAATTCCCGGCTGACTCGCCCCCAAAAATGGCCGCTTGCCTTTTCAACCATTCAAACCATCAACCACTGCCCGCCGGCTATTCAAGGCGTTCCGGTCCGTTTTTTCCGGCATTTTGAAACAATTTTTGCAGCGTTTTGGACTCCTCCGGAGAAAGAGATCTCTTTGGGACATACCGCGCTTCCCCCGGACCCAGCTGCAACAAAACCACCCGCTCATCCTCCCAAACGGACAACATGGAATAGGGAAGAGAGGCCGCATAGCGATCGGATTTTACCACCACATGGTCTGTAAAAAAGAACAGGGACTGCGCCGTCATACGTTCCCCGGCATGATCGTAAAACGACTGTGCCCGGCTGCGCACAAAGAGCGGTTCAATGGAATCGTGAAAAAATCCCACAGCCAACCCAAGCAATACCAAAAGGGAGAAAAACACCATATTTTGCGGGTTTCCCACCCCAAAGAACAGGCAGAGTACAAATCCAGCCACCACCAGTACAAATCCGGACGCGCGCAAAAACAGGCGCTCCCCGGGCGATGCAGCTGCATGGCATGCAGCCAGTTGATAGTCGGCATAATCTTGTTTTGTCGGTAAAAAGCTGACCGAAAGCAGCGGTTCCTGTTGTTCCATGCGTCCTCCAAGCTGGCGTTGCTGCCGGATGAATCGAAGCGTGTATACACGTTTACATTTGAGCCGAAGAAGCAACGCTTACCAACTCTTAAGTTTAAATCCTGGTCAATTGCTAATCGATTTAATTACAAGCAGTATATATTTATATTAATTATACCATCTATAGAATCAAGACATCTGCTCAATCCAACGATCAAGGCAAATTTCGCGTTAAAAACGCTCGAGGCTCTGTTCCACAATCTGGACGATGTCTTCCTCCGTACCCCAATCCAAATGGAAAAGCATCCCGGTTCCACCACCGGCGCCGATCGCAGAAACGGTCACGGTGTTTCCACAGCCGACGACGGTCAGAGTCAAACTGGCACGGCTGTTATTGCGCATATAATAGCGGTCATAAACGCGTACGGCGATCCGTGTATTGCCCAGATCGCAGTCGGTCCCATCTACAAAATGAAGAAATCCTCCGCTTGCCTGAATCGTTCGTTCCAGAAAGGACAACACTTCTTGAAAATCTCCCGTCAGAGTTCTTTCGTACTTTGCCATTGCGTCCCCTCCGCTTCTTTCTATGCGTTTTGGCTTGATCGCAGGAACTGCCGCTTTTTATCTCCGTATGGACACGCCCACTATGCAAAAGATTGCCTAGACGGTATTGGCAGCCGGATGCCATGCAAAAGAAAGCATGCGGAAATCGTTTTCAAAAACGCTCTGCCCGCATTGAGTGACCGTTAGCAGCTGTTTTTATGTCCAGCAGATTCCAATACGTTTGCAGAAACCCCTTCCGGTTTTTCTGGGTGCGAACCTTTTCTTTTCGCCGCGCACCTTCGCCCTCCTGGACAGCAGCCCGTTCTATTTACGGTCTGGTGCACAACTATCTGCCCGCATTTCGAGCGTTGTCTTAAGAAAACCTGTAGGGGCGGCTAACAACCTGCCTAGGAAAGAATGATATTCGCGTCCCACTCAGTATTATTTCTACCTCAATACACCTTTTCGGGCGTTGTTTTAAGAAAATAGAGAGGATGGTCTCGGATGATCCCTGAAAAAGGTTCTGATCTCACCGTTCTTTTGGATGGCCGTTTTATGTCCGGCAGATTCCAACACACCCGCAGGAATTCTTTTCCGTTTGTCCGGTGGGGAACTTTTTCTTTTCGCCGCACACCTTCGTCTTTCTGGACAGCAGCCCATCCCGTTTACGATTTGATACACAAATACCGGCTGGCAAACTGTTCGCGCAGATGAATCGATACCGCTTCCCGTTGTTCCGGCGAAGTCCGTTGTTTATCGACGATCAAAAGCCGCCGGTCCCAACCGCCTATCACCACCCAAAATGCAGGGCTTTCCAGGCATGCATCATAATCGCTCCAATAAGCGCTGATTTTTTCATAAGGGGTATCGCAACAAACGCTGTCCCGATAAAGAGAAATTTGACACGGCTCCTGCCAAAAACGGTTCTGTTCAAAGACCGCTTTGGCGCGTTTGCGCTGGTTTTCCGGCTGTATCCAGAAAAACCAGGCGGCCAAAAGGACGGCCAAACATCCGATCACAAGAGGAATCCAAGCGGTTGCATATTGATACCGGTAAAGCGGAATACAAGAAAACGCCAGCGCAGCCACCGTCAACGCAGCCGCCGCACGCACACCTCTGCGATTCCAAATCGAACGGTGGCTTTCCGCGAGCACGGCCGCCTGTGCATATTGTTCCGCGGTGAGTGTTTGTCGCACTACAGCAAGTGGGTCTCCCTCATAAAACGTTGGCATCGCCGTCCTCCTTTCAGCTATTCCTCCCGCGGATGTGTTCCCGCCAGAATGGCTGCCTGGACCTCTGGCAAAACCGAAGGCTCCACGCAACGCATGGGAAGGATCACCATATCGTCACCCTTAAAATAGACAACGATATTCTGCTGATAGATCGCACTTTGACAGGAACCATCCAGCGGAATCTCCCACTGGTTTTCCCCGCGCCCCATCTCGATCTTGTGCGGATAAACTTCCATACAAATCTCCTTGCCATCCGTATTCCGTCTGGCATCCTGCTTGATACGGATGTCCGGCAAAAAGATCATAATGAAGATAAACGCCGCGCAGACGGTCGCAAAAAACAGATTGTCTGCATTGTGATTCAAAAAGAAAAGCACCAGGAAAGCCAAAAACAGGACGGAAAAAACAATCAGCTGAATCCGCATGCGTTTTTTACGCCGTTTATCAAACTGTGTTGCACGCATGCAGGTGCGAATTTCCTCTTCCGTCAGAACATAGGAGAGCTTGACGCCGGTGATGGTATCCTTGTAATCCTCATCGGCCCCCTCTGCCACGATCTCCGCTTCACTGCCATCCCACTGGACAGGCTCCTCCTGTTCTTCTTCCTCCAAAAGCTCCTGTTCGGGGGTCTCGTCCCCCTGCGGTTCCGGAGGCTGGGCGTTCTCTTCGTTTTCTCTTGTGTAATCTTTCATGTAGGTTTCTCCTTTATATGTTTGGACGCTTTGCGTCGCTCTGCGGATTCCCTGCCAAAACCGGCAGGGGCCTTTGGTTTGCAATATCACCGGCCGGCAAAGCGCGGCCGCCAATCAGATGTCCAGATTCTGCACATATTTTGCATTCTTTTCAATGAACGCACGGCGCGGCTCCACCTTATCGCCCATCAAAATGGTAAACGCTTCATCCGCTGCCGCGGCGTCCTCGACCTCAACCCGCAACATTGTGCGGGTCTCCGGATTCATAGTCGTCTCCCAAAGCTGCTCGGAGTCCATTTCACCGAGGCCCTTATACCGCTGAATCTCGTAGCCGCTCGCCAACTCTGCCATCAATTTGTCCCGCTCCTTGTCGGAGAACGCGTAGTAGTGGTTCTTTCCCTTACTGACGCGGAACAGGGGAGGCTGTGCCAGATAGATGTGCCCTTCCTCCACAAGAGGTTTCATAAAGCGGAAAAAGAAGGTCAACAGAAGCGTACGGATGTGGGAGCCGTCGACGTCGGCATCCGCCATAATGATAATTTTACCATAGCGCAGTTTGGTGAGGTCGAATTCCTCGCCAATCCCACAGCCCAATGCTGTGACAACCGGCATCAGCTTTTCATTTCCGTACACCTTATCCAGACGAGCCTTTTCAACGTTCAGCATTTTGCCCCATAGGGGAAGAATCGCCTGGTATTTCCGGTCGCGCCCGCCCTTGGCGGAGCCCCCTGCGGAATCACCCTCGACGATGTAGATTTCCGTCTCATCGGGGTTACGGCTCTGGCAATCAGCCAGCTTGCCCGGCAGAGAGGCGGTCTCCAATTCCGATTTACGGCGCACCAATTCACGCGCCTTGCGCGCGGCCTCACGCGCACGGGAAGCGGACAGCGCTTTGTCAAAGATCGTGCGGGCGGTGGCAGGATTCTCCTCCAAATAGGTCGCCAATTTATCCGCCACCAATTGGCTGACCAGCGTACCCACTTCGGTATTTCCCAGGCGCGCTTTGGTCTGGCCTTCAAATTGGGCGTCCTTGACCTTGATGCTGATAATCGCAGTCAAGCCCTCGCGCACATCTTCGCCAGACAAATTCTTATCATTGTCCTTTAGGATATTGTACTTGCGGGCATATTCATTCATCACACGGGTCAGAGCCCGCTTGAATCCATCCTCATGGGTGCCGCCATCCGTCGTATGGATGTTGTTGGCAAAACTCAGGATCAACTCGTTATAGGAATCGTTGTATTGCATGGCGACTTCCGCCGTGGAGTTGTTGTCCGGCGCGGTGCAGGAAAAGTGAACGATGTCCTCATGAATCGGCTCTTTTTCCTTGTTGATGAACTCCACAAAACTGGAAATACCGCCTTGATAACAGTAGTTATCCTGCAGACGGTGTTCCGGATCGCGCTCATCACGCAGTTCGATATGCACACCCGCATTTAGAAACGCCTGTTCGCGCAAGCGTTTTTGCAGGGTTTCATAGTCGTAAACCGTCGTGTCCTTAAAGATTTCTGCATCCGGCTTAAATGTGACTGTGGTGCCGGTCTGATCGATCGGACAATCGCCGATGACCTCCAAATCCCCTGTGGCCTTTCCATATTCAAACCGCTGATGGTAGATCTTCCCCTCGTGGTAGACCTCCACCTCCAGCCAGACGGACAGCGCATTGACGACGGATGCACCGACGCCGTGCAGGCCGCCGGCGACCTTGTAGCCGCCGCCGCCGAATTTGCCGCCGGCATGCAGGATCGTAAACACCACCGTAACCGCCGGTAAACCCGTCTTATGCTGAATCCCCACTGGAATACCGCGTCCATTATCTGTGACGCGAATGACATCGCCGGGCAGAATCACCACATCGATCTTGTTGCAGTAACCGGCGAGCGCCTCATCGATCGCATTGTCCACGATCTCATACACCAGATGATGCAAACCGCGCGGGCCGGTGGAACCGATGTACATCCCCGGACGCTTCCGAACAGCCTCCAACCCTTCCAGAACCTGTATCTGGTTTTCATCGTATGTCTGATTCGCTTGCATGACTTCGTTTATATCCATTTTACACTATTCCCCCAATAAGACACATAGCAGGTGCGAAAACGCTTCACACCTCCGGCGGCAACCGTACGGCAGAATCAAAACCAACTGAAAATTAAAAAACGGAAGTCCCGTCTGCCAATCCCAAAAATCTGGCCGCCCTTTCTTCGAACAGGATGCATAAGATCGTTTCAGACAATCCGAAGCCAGCTTCTCGGCCGGCCTCCTTGATATCCATCACAACCGCTTTGGAATTCGCGGGTGATCGCCCCCCTCAGCCGGATTCCTCTGGGGCGCGCCCCTGGCTGCTCCGGACGCCGGCTGGCCTCGCCGCGGCATTTCACGCGGAATATCCACGCGCTGGGTGTCGTGAACCGGCCTTTGAACTGGCCTGCGGCGGATGGATTGCGGCACGCTTGGCGGGTCCTTTGCCTGCTGAATGGGACGCAGACGCACAAAAAATGGGCTGATGAAAAAGAAAATGAGAAACGGCACAGCGATCAAGACCAGCGCAGTAAAGCTGAATTCCTGTACCAGCGCCACAAATAATACGAAAAAGATCGCGCCAGCCACTGCCGCTACTACCGCAAGAGGGTAGATACGCTTATCCAACGACACATTGGAACAGGAGCCGCATTTTCCGCAGCGGTATTCCCCCTGTGTTTTGAGTGCCCATGCGCGGAACCAGTTGACTGTTTTCCCACAATGCGGGCATTTTGGAAGCATTCGTCGCATGATTTTCCCCTTTTCGTTGATTTAAACATTGGAAATTTCGTCGATATACCCTGTGCGCTTTAAAAGCGTCGCAGAGGAAATCTGAGAGATATAGACCGTTTCACGGTTCTTTTCATCACGGCAAAGCACAAACGATTTCGGCAGTTCCATACTGACATTGACAACTTTTCCGGACTTTTCCGCCTGTGCCAGATAGTTTCTCGTAATTTTTGAAATGGTGGAGGTTTCCATATTGAAGATACCGACGATTTCATCCATTTTGATCACGGTATCCTGCCCCAAATGTAGGTACATAAAGCTCTCCTCTCCGTACTTCAAACAGCGCTCCATCCTCCAAACGCTTCACTGCGTCCGGTTCGCAACATGTCAAAAATACCTGCCGGCCGTCCAACCGGTTGAGCAGGTAGTTCTGCCGTCCGGTGTCCAGCTCACTCATCACATCGTCCAACAGGATCACCGGCGTTTCGCCGCTTTCCCGTTCCAGGACGTCTGCTTCGGCCAGTTTGAGCGCCAAGACCAAGGACCGCTGCTGCCCCTGAGAACCAAAAGCCCTTGCAGACACGCCGTCCACGGTTACTTCCAAATCGTCGCGGTGCGGACCAACGGTGGTATGCCCGCTTTGGAGATCATCGCGGCGCGTAACTGCCAATGCCTCTCTTAGATTTTCGGCGCTTTTTTGATACTGTATTCCAAAACATTCCTTATTTTCGGAAATCCCCGCATAGAGTTCTCGCGCAGGACCTTCCAGTTTCTCTATGTAAGACGCCCGTTCCTTTGCAATCGCGTCTCCATACCGTGCCAGGCGGTCATCCCAAATCTCCAAGGTATCCAGCAGCTCTGCATGGCGCGGAATATCCTTCAAAAGCGCATTGCGCTGAACCAAGGTATGATTGTAACGCGACAATAACGGCGCATAAGCCGGCTTCACCTGGCACAGGGCCGCATCCATAAAATTGCGCCGCAATGCCGGACCGCTTTTGATTAAGGAGAGATGCTCCGGCGAAAACAGCACTGCGCGAAACTTACCGACCAATTCTGCCGGAGAACGCTTCGGCACGCCGTTGAGCGCCGCACTGCGCCGGCCATTCTGAATGGTGAGTTCCGCCTCCTGTTCGCGCTCCTCGCTATAAAATTGCAGGTTCAATGTGGCCTTGTCCTGTCCAAAGGCCACCAACTCCCCGTCGCGCGCGCCTCGAAAGGAACGCCCTCCGGTAAATAGCCACATGGCCTCCAAAAGATTGGTCTTCCCCTGCGCATTCCTGCCATAGATGACATTCATCCCTGGACAGGGGGACAAGCTCCCCGCACAGAGGTTTCGGTAATGTTCAAATGCCAGATGAATGATCTTCAGGGCCACACACCTCGTAACATACGTTGTTGTATACCGCCTGGTCGCCAGGCCGCATTTTTTTGCCGCGCATGGTGCATGTTTCACCGTTTACCTGCACTTTTCCGGCTTGAATCTCAAATTTTGCCTGGCCGCCGGTATCCACCGCGCCACCACATTTGAGTAGAGCATCCAAACGGATAAACTCTGTATCGATTGAGATACGTTCTTTCTTCATAAATCGGTCTCTTTTCTTCAAAATAGGGTCCTCCGGCAGCGGATTCTTCCCTGTTACCGACGTTTTTGGGGAATCCGCTGCGGGGATACCGGTCAGTTTTCACTTTTTAAGCGGACTGGCAACACTAGGAATAAAAAGGCGTTCCCTTCCCTCGGAAGAACCTTCATTGGACTTAAGGGGCCATTTAACTGCACCTTTACTTCGTCTCCCTCCGCGTTGCGCAGGGCGTCCAGCAAGTACCGGTTATTAAATCCAATCTCTACCGTGTTTCCGGTCATCTGTGCCTCAAATTGATCGTTTGCGCGCCCCATGGAGGTGGAACAAGACAGCTTGATCTCGTTGTCTTCAAATACACAACGGACGGGGCTCTTCAAACGGTCGGTAATCAACAGTGAAACACGCTCTACGCTTTCAATAAAACAGCGTGTATTGACAAACACTTCTGTGCTGCTTGCCGACGGGATCGCTGCTTTATAATCTAAGAATTCTCCTTCCAAAAGCCGTGAGATCACCGTGTACTTTCCAATTTTAAACAGAATATGTCTCCGTCCAACCAATAGGGAGAGGGTGTCCTCTTCACTGTCGCTGAGCAACTTCGTCACTTCGCTGAGCGTCTTACCAGGGACAACAAAGTTCGTTTCTTCCGCACTTTGTACCGGTTCCTCGCGGATTGCCAGCCGATAACCGTCCACGGAGACCAATCGAAGCGTCCCACTTCCCAATTCGAACAACGTTCCCGTATGAATGGGCTTGGCATCTGTGTCTGCAACGGCAAAGATGGTTTGGCGGATCATACTCTTCAACAGGCTGTGTGGAAGTTCAATCGTTGTTTCCCCTGTAATCGAAGGGATCTCCGGATATTCCTCCGCAGGTATCCCTACGATCGAAAATTCGCTGGGGCCACAGGTAATTGCGGTGATATTCTTTTCGTCTGAAGAAATACACACCTGATCGGCGGGAAGGCGGCGCACAATATCGCCAAACAAACGTGCGCTTAAAACCAAGCTTCCCGGTTCATCCACTTTTGCCTCAATGGTTGTTGTCATCCCTAATTCCAAATCGTAGCCACACAGGGTGACTCCCTGCTCATTAGCTTTTAAAAGAATACCTTCGAGCGCTGGAATCGAGGACTTTGTGGAAACCGCGCGCTGTACGTTTGAGACAGCTTCGGTCAACTGTTGTTTGCTGCAAGTTATTTTCATCGTATCACCCTTTATCGATTCGGGCCAAAGTGGCTCGATGTTTTCCACCTTGTTTGCTGTGTTTCCACTGCAACTTCCGGTTTTCTCTTTATATAAGCATTGCATTGGTATGCTTTTGATTTAGTACCAGCAGTAGGGGCCGGGGAAATGTGGAAAATTTCCGCAAATCCAGCGGCGGTGCGGAAAAATAACCATGAATTTTCATTTTTTGTATGTTTATGCATTGTGGAAGGTTGTATTATTAACCGCAGAATCAACAAAGTGTTGAAAACTCTGTGGGGAAAGTTGAAAACACGTTAAAAGTTTTAGAGGTACAAAAAGCCGTCCGTTTCATAGGTATCTTTTTTAGAAACGGCTTAAAATTTTCTATACTATTTGTATTATCAAAGGCGCACGGGGGCGAAAAATACCCCCATTTGTCCAGGAAAATTGCCGGTTGGCGGAAACGGCGAAAAGACAAGCACGGCTGAAAAAAGCCCTTTTAACGATCGCGGATGTTTTTGATAATATCCTCGACGGTCCCTTTTGTCTTGGGGTCGCGCGCCATCCCTTTTTCTACCTGCTGAATCGCATAGACCACCGTCGAATGGTCGCGCCCTCCGAATTCTTCGCCGATAGAGGTCATGGGCATTTGTGTGATCTCGCGGACAATGTACATGGCCACTTGGCGCGCGTTGGAAATATTGGCAGAGCGCTTGCTCGAACGGATGTCTTCCGGACTGGCGCCGTACGTACGTGCGACTTCCTCGATGATTTTCTCTACGGTCACAGGGACCGGCTGCTCGTTGTTGATGATGTCGCTCACAGCCATCTGTGCGGTCGTCAATGTTAAGGAGTCGCCGTTCAGAAGATAGTACGCCTTCATCTTTTTGACCGTGCCTTCCAACTGGCGAATGTTGTTTTTCAGCCGGTTGGCGATGTACTCAATCACATTGTTCGGCAGGTTGATGCCGAGCAACTCCGCCTTACGCTTGATGATGGCGATGCGTGTTTCAAAATCCGGCGGCTGAATGTCGGCTGTCAGGCCCCATTCAAACCGGGTGAGCAGGCGTTCTTCCAGGGTGGCGATGTCCTTTGGCGGCCGGTCCGACGTCAGGACAATTTGCTTTTTGGCTTCATATAAGGTATTAAACGTGTGGAAGAATTCCTCCTGCGTGGATTCTTTGCCTGCGATAAACTGAATATCGTCGACCAGAAATACGTCTGCTTTCCGGTATCGCTGGTGGAATTCTGCGGTTGTGCCGTGACGGATGGCTTCGATTAACTCGTTTGTAAATTCGTCCCCTTTGATGTAGACAATGTTCATTTCCGGATGGGTCCGGGAAATCTCGTTGCAGATGGCATAGAGCAGGTGTGTCTTTCCGAGTCCGGAATTTCCATAGATGAACAGCGGGTTGTATAGCGTTGCCGGTTTAGTGGCGACCGCCATGGATGCCGCATGTGCAAATTTGTTTGACGGGCCTACGATGAATGTGTCAAAGGTGAACTCGTAGTCGTCGTTTTGAGAAGAGGTGTCCTCTTCCTCCTCCTTTTCTGAGGATGGCATATCCTCTGGAACACATATTTGCACCTGAATTCCCGGCCCGAAGATCTCTGCAACGGCGTCGTTGAGAAGATCCATGTAACACCGGTTCAGCGTCTGCCGATGGAATTCATTTGGGGCCTTCAACAGTGCAATTCCCTTCGCAAAGTCCAAGCTGACCGGTTCGATCCGGCTGATCCAAGTGGTATAGGCCACCTCTGTGATATGCTTTTTACAGTAATCGCAAATAAAACTCCAGGCTTCGGTAAAAGATTCCATGGTTGAACCTCCGTGTTTTAAAATCTTCCTTGCTGCTCCTTCTCGACATTACAAACAAAGCTGGCAAAATTGGAACCGGCATATACATTTTTTACCAGTTTTGGAAATTGGTATACTTCAGACAGTATCTATCTTATAGTATCACAAATTCATCGCTTTTACAACTTTTCCACAGTTAGAAATCGATTTGGTGAAAAGCTGTGGAAAACATTTTTGCGGTTTCTGCGCGCCCGCAGGAGCTTTTTTGAAAAGGGCGCGCAAAAATGTGCAATCAAAGGCCACCGAAAGACGCGTTAAGATCAGAAAAACTTGGTATAGGGCGAATATCAATCTTCCCTAAGAGGGGTATTAGCCGCCCGATCGGTTTTCTTAAGGCAGCGTTCTAAAGTGCGGCCTTTCTTTTTAGCATGAGGCGCAAGGATGTTTGGGCTGCCGGAAACCGTTGAAAAAGAGAGGGTTACACAGGGATGAAAATGGTACATCCGCATGATGAAGAAGGTGGCCTTTAAAGACAGATTGAGCGGAAGAAAAAGGAATGGTTCAGAAAGAATAAAAAAGAGTATCCCAAGGGATTTCCATAAGAAAGTGGGACAGTTTTCGGCCAAAAATTTTTTTATTTTTACGTGTTTCATATCCGGGACAACTGCATCTTGTGGTGTGAAAAGAAGGCGGACCTTATCTCTTGAGAAAATCATACACAAACGCCGGTTTTCTGGCACATTTTTTCTGTAAGAAAAGGTTGACAGCCCGGACAGGTATAATATATAATGCTAAATTGCAAGGTTTGTACCCCGAAAGGAGGGTTTATTTATGCTGAGAACGTATCAGCCCAAGAAGCTCCACAGAAAAAAGGAGCACGGCTTCCGCAAAAGAATGTCTACTAGCAACGGCCGCAAGGTATTAGCCCGCCGTAGAGCAAAAGGCAGAGCGCGCCTGAGCTACTAAGACAAAAGGCCACCGAAGTGTGGCCTTTCTTTTTAGCATGAGGCGCAAGGATGTTTGGGCTGCCGGAAACCGTTGAAAAAGAGACGGTTACACGGGGATGAAAAAGGGTTCCGATGGAAAAGGGGATCGCATGGTTTTCTAGCGGGGCGGTCTTTTGGCCTTTATGAAAAGGCCCTCCTGTTTTTGAGGTTACATGCGGCCTTTTTATCAGAAAAGACAAAAAAGAACCGCGAGTGAATGTAGCTATCCGCCGTGTGTTTAGGCATCCTGCTGAAAGCGATTGAAGAACGATGGATTTGTTTACACCTATCAAAGAGAATCGGGATTTCCGGCGAATTTATACGCGGGGAAAACCATATGTGTCGCCGGTTGTGGTGACCTATATTTTAAAAAATCGCAGTCAAAACGTGCGAGTGGGAATAACAACGGGGAAAAAGACCGGCAACGCCGTCAAGCGCAACCGGTCCAGACGGATCATCCGGGAGGCGTTTCGTCAGGCGACCCCGCAAATCCGAGAGGGATTTGATTTTATTTTAGTGGCGCGCGGCCGCACGCCCTTTGTAAAAAGTACGGATATTTACCGCGTATTAATGCGGCAATTGAAAGACGCGGGTGTTTTGAAATGAAACGCCTGCTTATTTTGCTTATTCGGTTTTATCAGCAGGAGATCTCCCCGTTTAAGCAGCCCTGCTGCAAATATTATCCGACCTGTTCCAATTATGCGTTGCAAGCGATTGAGCGTTTCGGTGCGTTGAAAGGATCTCTTTTGGCGCTGTACCGCATTTTACGCTGCAATCCATTCAGCCGGGGCGGATACGACCCGGTCCCGGAGAAAAGGAAAAGGGAACATCAAAATAGAGGAGAATGTCATACATGGAAATTTTTAATTGGTTTGGTAGTATTTTGGGATATTTGTTGTGGTTCCTTTACGAAATTGTCCCGAATTATGGCGTTGCAATTATCCTGTTTACGATTATCACCAAGCTGTTGCTTGTTCCTTTTTCAATCAAACAGCAAAAATCCATGGCGGCCAATAGCAAAATGGCAGCCAAACAGCAGGAGATCCGCACCAAATATGCAAATGACAAGCTGAAAATGCAGGAAGAAATGCAGAAGCTGATGGAGCAGGAGGGTGTCAATCCGACCAGCGGTTGTTTGGTGACCCTCATCCCGTTTCCGATCATGCTGGGCATTTACTACACGGTTTTGTACCCGCTGCAGAATGTGCTGCATATCAGCGTGGATTCGATCAATAAAGCGACGGCTTTGCTGTCGCAGATTCCGGGCGTGGGCACGACCCTCAACGCCGGATATTATTCCCAGATGGAAATCATCAAACATTTCGACCAGCTTCGTCCGCATCTGACGATGTTTACTGGGGACGAGCTGTCCCGCATGGAATCCCTGAGCCGCGGATTCAATTTCTGTGGCCTGAACCTTTTGGATACGCCGCAAAGCAGCCACTTTTTGACCTTTATGTGGTTGATTCCCGCACTGTGCCTTTTGACATCCCTGCTTTCGCAGGTGATTATGATGAAGATGCAGCCCGGCATGAGCCAGCAGCAAGGTTGCATGAAGTGGATGCTCTATCTGATGCCACTTTTGACGGCCTGGATCGCCTACACAGTACCGGGTGCTGTCGGTTTCTATTGGACCATTCAGACGGCGGTGAGCTTTGTGCAGTCCTTGCTTCTGCGCAAATTCTGTAGCCCAGCAATCGTAAGTGCAAAAGCAGAGGCGCAGCGAGTCGCGCTGCGCGAGGTAGAGGAAGCGCGGATGAAACCATTGGCTGTTCCTCTCAAAATTCAAGCAGGGCCGGCGCCAAAATTGCAGAAAAAAGAAAAGGCCGTGACGCAACAGCCCCAAAAACAAAAGGGAAAGCAAAAACAGAGCAGCGACGATTACCGGGGAACCAAAAAATAACGTAAAGAACGCGCCGCGTAAAGGAAAACCGTGCGGTGTGAGCCGGGAGGGTTAAACGTGATCAAAGAAGCAATTGGAACGGGTAATACGGTGGAAGAGGCCTTTGAGGCCGCGTGTAAGGAACTGGGGGTAGAATCCCACGAGGCGGAATTTGAAATCCTGGAGATGCCGGTAAAAAAGACATTTGGCCTGTTTGGAGGAAATCCTGCGAAGGTGCGCGCATATGTCAAGAACAGTCCCGCAGATGCTGCGGCAGAATATTTGAAGAGCATTCTTGCTAATATGGGTCTGTCCAATGTGCAGTTTGACATCAAAGAGGAAGAGAGCGGGGCCCTGATTTCCTTGTCCGGTGAGGATGTCGGTTTTATCATCGGCCATCGTGGAGAAACACTGGACGCACTTCAGTATTTGTCCGGCCTGGTAGCTAACCATATTGAAAATACCTATTTCCGTATTACGCTGGATATTGGCAATTATCGAGAAAAACGCAAGGACACCTTGGAGGTTCTCGGAAAGAAGATTGCGGTAAAGGCGGTCAAGACAGGACGCAATTGTTCCTTGGAGCCCATGAATCCCTATGAGCGCCGTATCATCCACACGGCGGTTCAGACAGTGGAGGGAGCAAAAAGTTGGAGCGAAGGGGAAGATCTCAACCGTCATGTGGTGATTGGACCTGTGGATGGGGAGAAACCCTTGCCGCGCAAGCCCTACAATTCCCGTGGTCCGCGCAGGCCTTATGGGGATAAGCCGCGCGGCGATTATCATAAGAATTACGGCGGAAACAGAGGCCCGCGCCCACAGGGCGGTCCGCGGCCTTCTTCCCAGCCGCAGCAGCGGCCTCAGCAGCCCCGGAAGGAAACCTCCGGTCCGCTTTATGGCCGCATCGACATCAACCGTAAAAAGGACGGCGAATAATGCTGTCTGCTGGATAACAGACGGAAGGGGGACGGTTCTGCGGAATCGTCCCCTTTTGTCATGCAGTGGAAAGGGGAACCTAGTGGATTTTGTTGGAATATGGAGGGGTTCATCCAGGCGCCCGACCGAACATCCCTGAAAACAGGTTCTTGTACAAAGGAGGAACTTTCATGTCAAAGACGATCGCTGCTATTTCCACACCGCAGGCCGCGGGAGGAATTGGGATTGTGCGCATTTCTGGACCGGAGGCTCGCGCTGTTGCCGGGCGTGTATTTACATCGGCGCACGGGAAAGTCCTGGAGGAATGCCGTGGATATACCGCTTTGTATGGCCGGGTACACGATGAGGAGAGCGACATCGATGAGGCGATTGCCCTCAATTTTATTGCGCCCGCCAGCTTTACCGGAGAAGATGTGGTGGAACTCTCCTGTCACGGGGGGATTTATGTGATGCGCCGTGTTTTGCAGGCGGTGCTCGCAGCGGGGGCAGCACCGGCCGGTCCTGGCGAATTTACCCGCCGCGCGTTTTTGAATGGAAAACTCGGCTTGACTGAGGCGGAATCCGTGATGCAGATCATATCCGCCCAAGGGTTAGAGGCTGGAAAGGCCGCAATGGCTGGGCGGGATGGCGCATTGGAGCGCCGGATCCGGAAAATTCGTGCAGGGTTGACCGCGGTTGCAGCCCACCTGGATGCATGGGCTGACTACCCCGAGGATGATATTCCCGAAGTGAATGGGGCCGATTTGCAGCACTCTTTGGAGGATGCCAAGCAGGAGCTGGACCACCTGTTGTCCCAATTTGAGGCGGGGCGTGTCCTGCGCGAAGGGGTGGAGACTGTAATCGCCGGACGTCCAAATGTCGGAAAATCCACCCTGATGAACCTGCTTTCCGGCTGTGAGCGTTCTATTGTGACAGAATTTGCAGGGACTACGCGCGATGTAGTGGAGGAGACGGTGCTTCTCGGTGGTATCCCGCTTCATTTGGCGGATACGGCGGGGATTCGCTCTACGGAGGACCCGGTGGAACGGATCGGCGTTGACCGGGCGCGGGAGCGCGTGCAGACGGCCCAGTTGGTTTTGGCCGTATTTGACTCGTCGCAAGCTTTGAACGAGGAGGACCGTCTCCTGATCGAGTCGGTACAAAATACCCCCGCAGTGGCGGTCATCAACAAGAGCGATTTGCAGAATGTAATCGACTTAAAGTATATTAATTCAAAATTTAAACAAATAGTATTTATTTCTGCCCTGTCGGGTGAAGGATTAGAGGCGCTACAGCAGGCGGTTGCATCTCTTTTAAAGACCAATACCCTGGACCCATCGAGCGGAATTTTATTTACAGAACGCCAGAGAGATGCGGCCCGGCGGGCGCAGGGCTGTGTACAAGAGGCATTGGATGCACAAAAGGCTGGTATGACTTTGGATGCAGTGACGGTTTCTGTTGAGGGTGCTGTTTCAGCCTTGTTGGAATTGACCGGGGAGCGCGCAACAGAAGCGGTTGTCGATCAAGTTTTCTCTCAGTTCTGTGTTGGTAAATAACCATTGGATATGAATGGAAAAATGTCCATGCAATCATCACGAGGAATTGAGGGTAGGATGCCGGAAGTCCTCTGGTGGCGCATCTTTTCAGACTGGTTCTTTAAAGAGCGAGTTGGCTTGGGAAACGGCATTGTGTGATAGGGTCTGAAATAGGAGCAAAAAAGCAGGTCTTGGCGGTGATAAAAAACCGGAAAGAATTGTGAAGCAATTCGGAAAAGCAACGGGAGATAAAAGGCGTTGGATGAGAAGAGGCCGAACAGCGAATGGGAATGAAAAATGGGAGAACAGGTCGCTTAACACCCGATGATTACATTGAATGAAGAAAAAGGGAGGTTCCCATTGGATTTTGGGAGAAACGGGAACCGGCAAATCTCTTTCAACTGGAAATGATCGAGGAAGAATGTCGACTCAAAAGTAGATTGTACAGAGAAAAAGAGAATCTTTTTTTAAATCTGAGCGGTTAAGGAATGGAAAATAGAGAGGGGGAACCCAATTTGACCTATCAAGCGGGAACATATGAAGTGGCGGTCATTGGAGCAGGACATGCAGGAATTGAAGCGGCTTTGGCGTCTGCACGGCTGGGTTGCGAAACAGTGGTGTTCACCATCAATATGGATGCGGTTGGAAACTGCCCGTGCAACCCGTCCATTGGCGGTACAGCGAAGGGGCATTTGGTGCGGGAGATCGACGCGCTCGGCGGAGAGATGGGGCGCACAGCAGACGCAACCTTTTTGCAGAGCCGTATGCTCAACAAAGGGAAAGGGCCTGCGGTCCACTCCCTGCGAGCACAGATTGATCGACGAGAATATAGCAAGGTGATGAAACACAAGCTGGAATTACAGGAACACTTGCAGTTGAAGCAAGCCGAGATCGTCGATCTCTATCCGGATCAAGACGGTTGGAAGTTGACGACCCGTATGGGTGCACAATATGCGGTCAAAGCAGTGGTGATCGCAACGGGGACTTTTTTAGGCGGCAAAATCTTTGTAGGCGATGTGGCCTATGAAAGCGGGCCGGATGGTATGTTTCCGGCGGCTTTTTTGGGGGATTCCTTGAAGAAATTGGGGTTGCGCTTACGCAGGTTTAAAACCGGGACCCCTGCGCGTGTCCTGCGTTCCAGCATTGATTTTACTGATTTGGAAGTGCAGGAAGGCGATGAGCCGGTTGTGCCATTCTCTTATGATACGTTACATCCGGGGAAAAATCAGGCGGTCTGTCATGTTTCCTGGACCAACGAGGAGACCAAACGGATTATCCTGGAAAATATTCACCGTTCTCCGCTCTATGGTGGAAAGATCGAGGGGGTGGGGCCTCGTTATTGTCCAAGTATCGAGGATAAAATCGTGCGTTTTGCGGATAAGAAGCGCCATCAACTCTTCATCGAACCCTGTGGAAAGGATACCGAGGAGATGTATTTGCAGGGGATGAGCTCTTCTCTGCCAGAGGATGTACAACTTGCCTTTTATCGGTCCATCAAGGGATTGGAACACGTGGAGATCATGCGCTGTGCGTATGCGATTGAGTACGACTGTGTGGACCCCTTACAGATGGAAGCCACGCTGGAATTCATGGATTTTCCCGGATTGTATGGTGCAGGGCAGTTTAATGGCAGTTCAGGGTATGAGGAGGCCGCGGCGCAAGGGTTGGTTGCAGGCATCAATGCAGCTTTGAAAATTCAGGGGAAAGAGCCTTTGATTCTTGACCGTGCAGGCTCCTATATTGGAACATTGATTGACGACCTGATTACCAAGGGGGTCACAGATCCCTACCGGATGATGACCTCCCGTTCAGAATACCGCCTGGTTTTGCGCCAAGATAATGCGGATGAGCGGTTAACTCCGACCGGACGTGAACTGGGGTTGATTGGGGACAGCCGTTGGGGCCGTTTTTGTGAAAAGGAAGAGCAGAAAAAACGCGAGATGGCCCGTGCGCGCCGAACGGTTTTGCCGCCCTCGGATGTACTCAACGATATTCTTGTTTCACGTGGAACAACGCCGGTTTCCACCGGTGTAAAGTTAGCGGATCTGCTTCGCCGTCCAGAGCTCAGTTATGAGGCGTTGACGGCGGTGGATATCACCCGCCCTGTTTTGCCTGCGGCCGTATTTGAAAATGTAGAGATCGAGATCAAATACGAAGGGTATATCGAGCGCCAAAAGGCGGATATTGCAGAAATGCGCCGGCTGGAGGGCAAAAAATTGCCCCGCGGTGTGGATTATACGACGGTGATTGGCCTGCGCACAGAAGCCCAGGAAAAGCTGCAGAAGGTGAAACCAGCAAACATTGGCCAAGCTTCGCGCATCAGTGGCGTCAGCCCCGCGGATATCTCCGTTCTGCTGATTTGGTTGGCAAAGGAGGGAAGAGCATGAGTGAGGATATCCGGAATTATTTGCAGGAAAGTGCTGCACCTTACGGTGTGGAGCTTTCAGCCGGGCAATTGGAACAATTTCAGACCTATATGGAATTGCTGTTGGAGTGGAATGAAAAAATGAATTTGACAGCGATTACCGAGCCAAAAGCTGTGGCAGTCAAGCATTTTTTAGACAGCATTCTGTTACTGCCTTATATGGAGGGAGGGGACACTCTCATCGATGTTGGCACTGGAGCAGGGTTTCCCGGAGTACCGCTCAAAATCATGCGTCCGCAGTTGCATTTGACTCTTCTGGATAGTTTAAACAAGCGGCTTCGATTCCTAAAGGAAGTGTTGGGACAGCTTGGCCTCGAGGCGGCAGTGGTTCACGCGCGTGCGGAAGAGGGTGGAAGGATGCCAAATCTGCGCGCTCAGTTTTCGTTTGTAACCGCCCGTGCGGTGGCGCCGCTCAATTTGTTGTGCGAGTATTGCCTTCCCTTTTTACAGATGGGCGGAACTTTTTTGGCGATGAAAGGGCCGGAACCGGAGGAAGAGATCGCAGCTGCAAAGAAGGCGGTTTACCTTTTGGGGTGTGAATTGGAAGGGGTGGAACACTTTACACTTCCCGGCGGAGATGCACGCAGTTTGGTCCGCATACGCCGCATCAAACCGCTGCCTTCCATTTATCCGCGGCATGGGGCAAAAATTGCAAAGAGTCCGCTTTAAAAGAAAATAAATCTCAGAGGATGGGGAGAATGCGAAAGGAATACGCTGAATGATGAAGGCTTTCCCGCCCTTTGCAGGTTCCCTATGCACCGAAGGCTCTGTTTTGATTGTGTTGAATTTAAAACAAAAATGAGTCTCAGCAAATTGAAAGAATATGAGAAGGTGCGCCCTGGGGAATAAAGCCTTTCCCATGCTTTGCGAGGTTTGTACACCGAATTCTGTTTTGATTGTGCTGAATTTAAAACCAAAATGAGTCCCAGCAAATTGAAAGCATATGAGAAGGTGTGCTCTGGGGAATAAAGCCTTTCCCATGCTTTGCAAAGTTTGTACACTGAATTCTGTTTTGATTGTGCTGAATTTAAAACAAAAATGAGTCTCAGCAAATTGAAAGCATATGAGAAGGTGCGCCTTGGGGAATAAAGCCTTTACCATGCTTTGCGAGGCTTGTACACCGAATTCTGTTTTGATTAGGCACAATTTAAAACAAAAATAAGTCCCAGCAAATTGAAAGCATATGAGAAGGTGCGCCTTGGGGAATAAAGTCTTTTCCATGCTTTGCGAAGTTTGTACACTGAATTCTGTTTTGATTGTTCCCAATCTAAAATAAAAATGAGTCTCAGCAAATTGAGAGAATATGAGAAGGTGCGCCTTGGGGAATAAAGCCTTTACCATGCTTTGCAAAGCTTGTATATCGAAGGCCCTGTTTTGATTGCTCTTAATATCCACATATGGTACATTGTGTGCGTGATTTTTTATGGGCTGTACGGTGAGAGGGAATTCTGTTTTGAACAGAAAGCGGACGACAATCAGTATTGAAAAGGTATTGGAACCAAAGATATGGAATCGTTTGGCATAAAAATTCATTTGTACTTTTCTTAAAACCATTTTAAGGGAATGGATTATAATGAATGGATTTTTGAAAATGACTGGATTCCAATCGTGTTGTATCCATAGGCTTATCAATCGATGGTTCACAACTCATTTACAACAAATCTGAAAGATATAGGGATCTTTGAATCGAGAATTCTTGAGATTTTTATTTTTGGAATCCTTTTTTATGGTATGGATTGTTCGATGCCGTCTATGCCCAGAAGTTTTTACATAGGGCATGGGGGCGGATGGGACGTCGGAGAAAGATCGATAGAAAAAGGGAGACGCCGCGCGTTTACGCCGGAAAACGGGCGTCAATGGGAAGATGGGCCATTTGCTTGGGCTGTTTAAAGAAGGGAAGGAAATTCCCTCAGAATATGGGGGATGGCGACTACTTTTTACGCTAGATTGTGCAGAAAAAAAGGAGACTACGGATGGAGGGAGAGATTTTTTTGAGAGCGTTACTGATCAATGCAAGTCCTAAGAAGGATGGCAACACCGCGCGGCTGCTCGGCCTGGTGGCAGAAGCCTTTCTACAAAGAGGAATTGGGACAGAGATTCTATGTTTGGGGGAACAGCAGTATGCATTTTGCCGGGGATGCAGGAGTTGTTATCAGACGGCGGAATGTGTCCAACGGGATGATGTACAAGAGATTTTAAAAAGGATGAGCGAAGCAGACGTCATTGCGATCGCCTCCCCAGACTATTGGGGCGGAATCACCGGGCAGCTTAAAGCTTTTATCGACCGTTGTACCCCCTACAGCCCCGCTCATCAGCCGCATGCGGCCCTGCCGGCAGGGAAGAGGGGAATCAGTCTTGCCCTGAGCGCACGGGAGGACCCCCGCGAGTGCAAAGAAATATTGGCGCGGATTGACCGCTTTTTTGTTCGCATGGGGATTAAACCGATGGCGAATTATTATACATGCGGTGTTTTGACCGAGGACGATCTAAACCAAAATGAAGGAAAACTCGCAGAGGCGGCTTTTTTTGGCACAGAGATAGCCAAAGCGCTGGTAAAATAGAAAAGCCGCAAAGAAAATGAGCCATATCTCTTACGAATGGCAAATTTTCATCGGATACTTGAAAGGTTCTATTTTGATTGTTGGATTGCCAGTCTTTTGGAAGCTTGTATTGGCCCGTTTTTCTGGCTGTCCGAGGATAAAGACGGGGATGTCCAGGAATACAACCTTGAGACAGCTTTCTTTGGCAGAGAGATAGCCAAAGTGCTGGTAAAATAGAAAAGCCGCAAAGAAAATGAGCCATATCTCTTATGAATGGCAAATTTTCATCGGATACTTGAAAGGTTCTATTTTGATTGTTGGATTGCCAGTCTTTTGGAAGCTTGTATTGGCCCGTTTTCCTGTCTGTCCGGGGATAAAGACGGGGATGTCCAGGAATACAACCTTGAGACGGCCCTTCTTTGGCACAGAGATAGCCAAAGCGCTGGTAAAATAGAAAAACTGTAAAGAGAATCAACTATATATCTTACGAACTATAAAATTCTAAATGAATACTTGGAAGGCTCTATTTCGATGGCTGCATTACCTGTCTTTTAGATATGATTTGCCTGCTTCTTGGACGTCGGGAGAGAAAGATGAGGATATTCAGGAATCAATACAGCCTTGCAAGATACATAGGCTATTTAAATAGGACGCCTTTCTAAGGAGTGTATCGCTGAGGAAAGACCAGGTTTCGTACCAAAAAATTTTTGAGTTGCTCTGTCAAAGGAGTTTCAAAATAAAAATATGGTTCCTTATTTGCTTGGTATGGAATGATTCTCTGTGGAAGGCGCGGATTGAAAAAACGATGGTGTAGTGACGTTTCCCTGGGATTATAAAGAGAATCTTTCGGAATTAGGCGAAAAGCCACAGGAAAAACACTTTTTCGCGTACACATTCCAACAAAAACTTTCCCTCCCATATGGTATTCTTAAAGCACAGAAGGACAAGCCCCATACGCGGGTTTTCATAAATGTGCAGAAAGAAACCAGATGGGAGGTATTTTTATGGGCATCATGCAGGATAAACGGCGGGTGATTGAAATCCCGCTGGATGACATTTATCCAAATCCCGCCCAGCCGCGCCGGTCATTCCCAGAAAAGGAACTCCTGGAATTAAGCCGGAGTATCCGGCAAAATGGCCTGTTACAACCTCTGAGTGTACGCCGGACTAGAAATGGTTATGAATTGATTGCAGGAGAGCGGCGTTGGCGCGCCTGCCGCTTGGCAGGGCTGGACAGTGCAGCCTGTATTGTAAACTCATGTAGCGATAAACAGAGTGCAGTCCTCGCAATGACGGAGAATTTACAAAGGCAGGATCTGCAAATCTTTGAAGAAGCAGAGGGAATCCGGCGGTTGATCGAAGAATGGGGCGTTACACAGGAGGAAGCAGCGCTTCGCTTAGGAAAAAGCCAGTCCACTTTGGCGAATAAACTGCGCCTTTTGCGTTTAACGCAAGAAGAACGCAAAAAAATCAGCGAAAATGGGTTGACCGAACGCCATGCGCGCGCTTTACTGCGGCTGGAGGACATTGAATTGCGTGGAAAGGTGCTTGACGCCATCCTCGCACAGCATTTGAACGTACAGCAGACCGACCAATACATCGAACGGCTTCTCGCGGAAAAAGAGGACAAGCCCAAGAATAAGAAGCGGATCATTGTAAAAGATATTCGTATCTTCATGAACACCATCAGCCATGCGGTCAAAACCATGCAGCTCTCGGGTATTCAGGCAAAGACCATCCGGAATGAAACGGAAGAATACATCGAGTGCATTGTACGCATCCCAAAGACAGGACCGGTGGCAAACGCAGTAGCGCGGCCATCGGAGAGCCCGTCTGTAACGGTTGGGGTAGAACAGGCAGTTTCTGCCATAGATGTGGAAGAAAAAGTAGAGGACAAAACCGCCCCGCGTATTGCAGGGTGATTTTCCAAACGGGTCCCAAATAAGAAAGGGGACACGTCCCTTTTGGGGAAGTACAGATTGAAAAGGATTTTGTTGGGCGGTCTGAAATGGAAAAGACATAGCCCATAGAAAGCCGGCATGACAGCCTGGCGGCAGCCGGACGGCCAATCGGGCCGTTTGCGCTGCAAGCCCTGCGCAGAGGTTCTGCGCCCTTAAAACAGATTACAAGACTACTCCCATTTCCCTTATATTTTCCCTGTGAAAAGCCGCTGCGGCGCGTTGCGCTACAGCGGCTTTTTCCATTGCTGTTTTGAAATAGATGGCCGGACATGGGCGATTATTTACTGGCATAGCGATACAATCCATCTAAATTGAAAAAAGTATTGCTAATAATTTTAAATAGAATTATAATTGTTGTAGAATAATTTGAAAGTGAGCAATAATGAATTGCTTAATCTTGTGTAAGCAAGATGATAAGGGATTATTAAATAAAAATTCTGCAATCAATATTTTTAATAGGGACAGCTGCCGCAAAAGTCAGGGTATCCCTATCGCTATTAAACTAATTAATATTTTTAACAGGGACAGCCGTCCCAAAAGTTAGGGTATCCCTATCACTATTAAGCTAAGTAAAAAGTATAGTCAAACAATTCATTTTACGTTTATAACAACTTTAGAGGGGATATTTTATATCCTACATAACCGACAATTGTCTGTGGATTTTTTATGAATACAATTGATTCACGATTCAAACTTTTTGCAAAGTTTGCAAAAGGTTCGAACACAACTCCCAAGCACATTTCTGATGCTTATTTTTGATAATCCCCAATTTTATTCGTTTTCCTTTATGCTCAAGGCATTTCAAGTTTTTCAACATCCAATCGATCTTGCGTTATTAAATGCAGAGATGGAACGCGCTGTACAAGAGTATATGGATCAAGGGATTCTGCATATTACACGCAATCGATGCGAAAGTATAACGATCCCTATAAAAGAGATCGTATTTGTGGAAGTATATGACAGGCATATTTTGATTCATACAACAAAAGAAATTGTCCGTGCCAATGGGACTTTATCCCACTACTTGCAGGATTTACAAAATTATCGTTTTGTGCAGATGAATCAATCTGAGATAGTCAAGGTAGAGCATATAAAATCAATCCATAAAAATGAAATACGATTGGATGACATACAAGTGCTTTGGATGAGCAGAGATTATATGAAGAGCATGGATAAAAGGATATTGCATCATAGTCAAAATAAATGACCACATATACAGATATGATTGAAATTTTTTAATATAAGATTTAAATAGAAAGTATAATTGAATGATAGGGGATAGCCCCATGGAAAAGATGATTATGCAGCCTATTATGATAATGATAACAATGGTAAGGATGATCGTGGAAGAACCGTTTTAAACCCAGCAGGCATTTATTTAGGAACAGAGGTTGCAAAAGATTTGGGTTATAGTTCGTATGAGAGTGGATGGGTGGAGGTGACTTTTTCGGATATTCTTTAATTCTTTTTGCGCATGAAGAGGAAAAGATTAAAGATTCATGAAAAACCACACGAAGTTTTTTTATGTATCGTTGGGATTACTTGCATCCTTTTGGGGTGCTTGTTCATACCCGCCATACGGATGGACAAAGAAATGGTCTCCCTGCCGCCGGAGCAGATGGAATATTACGAATGGCTGCAAAATGAAGTCAATAACGGGCATCAGCCGTGGAGAATCGTCCCGGAACAGGTCGTTTCAGACTTTTTAATCAACCATCTGAACATAGAGGCAGGACCGAAGCCGCTCGCAAAGAAGGTACTGCGCAACGGGCTGGAATTTACCCTCTCGAACGAGGAAAACCATTTGTCCATTTTCCTATTTCAACCTGTGACAAAGGGGGATTTCGGAATATGGACGGTCGCCTATTATGTCGATCATACAACTGGCGAAACGCATTTTGTGGACTTGAGCCAGGATATACCCATAAAAATCCATCGTTGTATCCTGGGACATGTACGTCTATTTCAAGGCCATCTGCGAGGTAGGAAAGGAATTCTTTTTATGGAAGCGTTCCCTTTCTTCCAGTTGAACAGAATCAGCGGCTACATATACGATTCCTATTGAAATATTTTTAGAAATATTGTAGTGTCAAATTTATCCATACAAAAAACAAGCCTTTTTCCTGCATCCAGTCGGGATAGGCCCTAATTTATTCAGTTCCATGCACAAAAACGAGTTGAGAAGGGATCACCATGGAAGATTTACATAAGACAATCAAAGCGGTATGGACATTCGTTCCTTTACTATTTTATGGTGCAGCCTTTCTACTGATCTATTTGTTTTACCGGTGGGCGTTTCCCTTTTGGAGCATATGTTTGGGTCCTCTGTTTGTGGTCTTAATTGGACAATGGGTCAATCGCAGAAAATGCTGTTGTCCCTACTGCCACTCTACAAAGATACTGGACCGCTTTCATGCCAAAGGCAGCCAAGAGTTTTGCCCCCGGTGCAAACGTCTGATATATTACGATTGAGCGCCCCTTTTTCACACAATTTGCAGGAGCCCTTCCCGGATGTGGCCTTCAAACCCACCGGCAAGGGCTTCTTTGTAGAGGACTGGACTTTAAACGTTTCATACCATTTTTCATGAGGATTTTAAGTGGGAATGATTGCGTTCTACTTCTAAAAGCCCCCAGCCTGTAGTTTAGACCGTACCAAGGACAAAGCGCTGTGCGCTACACAAAGATCGTCTGCCCGTTTCAGCCGGTCAAATGGAAGGCAAAGCGAAATGTTTCATATCACTTTCCATCCTGTTTGCCGGCTGTTCCCCATTTAAAAAGCCTGTTTCACGTGAAACAGGCTTTTTTCAAACAGAACTACTTTTCCTTCCAGCTCTTCCGTGCTATAATAGAAACGTTCATGAGAATAAACGATATGGAAAGAAAACAGATTGCCATATCCTTTTGTTTTTGGGATGAATTGTACTCGGACTAAGCAAAGAGAGTGGCAATTTTTTGAGAAACGGGGGCGGACGATGGGAAAGATCATAGCCATTGCAAATCAGAAAGGCGGCGTGGGAAAGACCACCACAGCGGTCAACCTTTCGTCGGCGCTCGGCGCGAAGGGGAAGAAGACACTGTTGGTGGACATCGACCCACAGGGGAATTCGTCCAGCGGGGTCGGCGTGGACCGCCGGAAGCTGAAAAATACTATGTATGAGGTATTGATTGGGGAAACCCCGGCAAAGGATGCGCGCATCCATACGGAGTTTGCAAATCTCGATCTGCTGCCCTCCAGCATGGACTTGGCCGGCGCCGAATTGGAACTGATTGAGATGGAACATCGCGAGGCTATTTTAAAAAATGCCATTGTCCCTCTGCGTGCGGAATACGATTTTATTCTGATCGATTGTCCGCCGTCCCTTGGGATTATCACCACCAATGCGCTCTGCGTGGCGGACACCCTTCTAGTGCCTATCCAGTGCGAATATTACGCGTTGGAGGGGCTGTCCCAGCTGATGAATTCCGTCCGGCGCGTCAAGCGCCAATACAACGAACAGCTGGACATTGAAGGCGTTTTGCTGACAATGTACGACGGCCGTTTGAACCTGACGCAGCAGGTGGTGGAAGAGGTAAAAAAATATTTTCCGCGGAAGGTATTTGCTACGGTCATCCCGCGCACCGTGCGTCTCTCCGAGGCGCCCAGTTTTGGACGGCCGATCGGCTATTTCGATCACAGCAGCAAGGGCGCGTACGCATACGATGCATTGGCGGACGAGGTGTTGAGAAAGGCGTCGCGTTGAACGGCGCACAAATAACAGGCAACAGGGGGTGAAACGCAGATTATGGCGGGAAAAAAGAAAGGCGGACTCGGAAAGGGACTGGATGCCATCTTTGCCGAAAATGATATGGAAGACGCAAACGCTACCGTAACGCTGAAGATCAGTGAGATAGAGCCGAACCGCAGCCAGCCGCGCAAAGAATTTAAGGATGAGGCCTTAGCTGAGTTGGCGGATTCCATTGTCCAGCATGGCGTATTGCAGCCGCTTTTGGTACGTCCTCTTCTGGGGGGAGGATACCAGATTGTCGCAGGTGAACGGCGCTGGCGTGCAGCGCGCATGGCGGGAGTCTCCGAGGTGCCAGTGGTCATCCGCGATATGAGCGACCATGAGGTCATGGAACTCGCTCTGATCGAAAACTTACAGAGGGAGGACCTGACGCCGCTGGAAGAGGCACAAGGGTATCAGTCCCTGATCGATCAGTACGGCATGACACAGGAGGAAATCGCCCGAACGGTTGGAAAATCCCGGCCGGCTGTTGCAAATGCCCTGCGCCTTTTGCATCTTCCAGAGGACCTTCAAGAGCTGGTCGCCGCGGGAAAGCTTTCGGCAGGTCATGCGCGGACGCTTCTCGGGTTCCAAGAGGTAGACGATATGCGGCGGGCTGCGCAACTGGTGGTTGAGCAAGGTATATCGGTGCGCGAGCTGGAAAAGCTTGTAAACAAGGCCAATGGCAAGGAAGAAAAAAAGCCCCCGCGCAAAAGTGGGAGGATTCACTATTTTGACGAGGTGGAGCTGGCCCTCAATGAACATTTAGGGCGGAAGGTCCGCGTCAGTGGCACCAAAAAACGCGGGACTCTCCAGATTGAATTCTATGGGGAGGACGACTTGGCGGGATTGATGCGGTTATTCGATTCAGAAAGCAATTGAGTGTTTCACATGAAACATCCCATATAATCACATATAGAAGACAAAGGAGCAACGAACATGTTGGATTTGAAATTGATCCGGACAGAACCGGATAAGGTGAAAGCGGCCATTCATAAAAGAGAAATGAATTTGGATGACTCAATTGACGCAATCTTGAAGATCGACGTCGAGCGCCGTGCGGTTACTGGAAAGGTGGAGGCGAAAAAGGCAGAGCAGAATGCGGCTTCCAAGCAGATTCCGGCGATGAAAAAGGCCGGACAGGACACCACGGAATTGATGGCGCAGATGAAAGTTCTATCCGCAGAGATCAAGGAATACGATGCAGAGCTGGGCGAGTTGGAAGAAAAGCAAAAAGAACTCATGCTTTCCTTGCCGAACCTGCCGGATGAAGATGTTGTTGCCGGCGGTAAGGAGCAAAATGTCCCGCTCCATTATTTTAAAGAGAAACCGGTCTTTGACTTCCCCATGAAGAACCATGTGGACCTCTGTGAGGCGCATGGGATGATTGATTACCAGCGCGGCGCCAAGATTGCAGGCAATGGCGCTTGGCTGTATCGCGGTTGGGGCGCCCGTATGGAATGGGCGCTGCTCAATTTCTTTGTCAACGAGCATTTGGGTGACGGCTATGAGCTGGTTCTGCCGCCGCACATGTTGAATTATGAATGTGGTTATGTCGCCGGGCAGTTCCCGAAGTTTGTGGAAGAGGACTATTGGATCGCCAATCCTACCAGCGCAGACCGCAAATTTATGTTGCCGACTGCGGAGACAGCGCTGGTTAATCTGCACCGGGAGGAAGTCCTCACTTTGGACGAGCTACCCCGCAAGTATATCGCCTATACTCCGTGTTATCGCCGCGAAGCGGGTTCCTATCGCGCGGAAGAGCGTGGTATGATCCGCGGCCATCAGTTTAATAAAGTGGAAATGGTTCAATATACAACGCCCGAAGGCTCCGATGCGGCATTTGAAGAAATGGTTGGCAAGGCAGAGCGCCTTGTACAGGAATTGGGGCTTCATTACCGCCTGAGCAAACTTGCCGCAGGCGATTGTTCCTTCTCCATGGCGCGCACCTATGACATTGAGGTCTGGATCCCCAGCATGGGAATCTACAAAGAGGTCAGTTCCGCATCCAATGCGCGCGATTATCAAGCGCGCCGCGGGAATATGAAGTATCGCGGGGAGGATGGAAAACTGCATTTTGTCAATACTCTGAATGCATCCGGATTAGCAACCAGCCGCGTGATGCCGGCCATCGTCGAACAGTATCAGAACGCGGACGGTAGTATCACCGTGCCGGAAGTCTTGCGTCCGTATATGGGTATTGACGTGATTCGATAAGTCTTTGTCCCATACGGCTTTGTACGAACGATTCGAGCGGTTGCCTTCCCGTAAAATGTGATACTTGGTAGGAAATCGTTCTTGAACATCGGGAAGAGGGACGGATACAATCCCCGGCACTGGTTTAAGTGTCCGGGGGATTGCAATTCTTTTACAAGAGAACAGGAAAAGGAGGAGTTGGATGGTTACCATCGAAGAATATAGCCGTACCGTACAAGTGGCGAGCTATGAGGTAGGGGCGAATGCAAAAATAAAACTGAGTGTGCTGTTACGGATGGCGCAGGAGACCAGTGAACAGCACCTGGGCGCGCTTGGCATTGGATATGAGCGCTTAAAAGCGGACGGGATCGTTTTTTTGTTTACGAATTACAGTGTATCAATCAAGCGTATGCCGGTCCACAATGATATTTTGACCATCAAAACCCATCCATGCGGCACAGCCGGGGTACAGTTTTATCGGGATTTTGTGTTTTATGCCGATGGAGAGGAAATTGTCCGCATTATGCAGACGTCGGTTTCCGCAGATCCGGAGACCCATAAGATCCTCCGCCCCAAGGTATTTTTGGCGTACAATATTTTTAAGGGTGGAAAGGTGGACTCCGAGGACCGGGTGGAACGCCTGGTACTGCCGGAAAATCTTCCGCTTTTGGGAGAACGCCCCATTTACTATTCCGATTTGGATTTTAACTGCCATCTAAACAACGCCGTTTATGGAGATATTCTGATGGATTTCTTGCCTTCGGAGATGCGCCAACAAAGCATGAAACACATTCATATCAGTTATGTCAGTGAAAGTAAACTGGGGGAGACGCTCAAGATCTATGGAGGGCATATAAAAGAAAATGGAGATTTTGTCCTGTATGGCGATCATGAACGTGGATTGAGTTTCTCAGCAAAGGTACAATTGCATGAAAAGAACTGGCTCTGAAATAGCAGAGCCAGTTCTTTTTTGTTGTATCTCGAAAATCCCCGGCCGTGCTGAGGAGTTCAAACAAGCTTTAGTTGCATAGGAATAAGACTTTTTTTGATACAATAGGAATGCGGTCTGCCAACTGCACAGAAGTATCAAAGGGAGGACAAAAGGTATGAAGCCAACTGACAACGGAATAGTCTCGCACAAACGAATTGGAACTGCAAGTACCATATTGTTTTGTCTATAGGAATCGAAACAAATCTGTTCCGTAAATTTATCAAAAAGAAAAATCCTGTTCCATAGGACCTTTCCTTATCGTGAAATATGGAATTCAGAACAGTATAGCATTGTCCTAAAGGACTAGAGGAAAATATTGTATAAGAAAACTGTGTAAGAAATAGAAATACTACTGAGAGAGTTATACAACGGGAAATGGGTAACAATTGTAGAGACAGAAGTATACCCGTACCATTGCATATGCTGGCAGGAATACCGTCGAAGATGAGTGTATCCAGTTTGTGAGCTTTCTCCAAGGAAAGGTAATCTGATTATTTTCAACAGGCATGTCGGTTCGCCATATTTGCCTGTATATAGGCAAATATATGCAATAATTATCTGGACAATCTGCGCTTACTTATCTTTGTAGGCAATTTCAGCTGACTGTCATGCTCATCCCAAATACAAATAGGACAAAGTGTAACAGTGATAGGGATATTTACAATTTATTTGTGGCAGTTATTCGATATATCTATACCACAAATAAGCAAATGAATATTTTTATAGGGACAGTCGCCGCAAGAATCAGGGTATCCCTATCGCTATTAAGCTAACCGGAAGTTTTGCGCTGCGGGTGTTACGTTGATACAGCGAGTAAGAATGCGAAAAGAATTGCGGAATAGATCCACAACCAACTGAAAGAGGATTCGATTTCGGATCGGATGCTACCCAAAGATTACCTAGACCCGTTTACGGGTAGCAAGTAACCATCTTTCGCATGTGGCAGACCGTACCAACACCTTGAGGCGTGACTAGTATCATAGGGCTTTGCCCGCTTCTGTAAAACCAATAGCAAAGCTGGTGGGGGTCTATTCAAAGGGCTTCCGCTTGTTTTTGTAGGATGGCAAACCATACTGGATTTTTGTTCTTCATTCGATGGTGAACGCTTCATACCACTTTCCATCAGGATTTTAAGTGGAAATGATTGCGTTCCACTTCTAAAAGCCCTTCCAACCTGTAGTTTTGACAGCACTGCGGACATAGCACAATGCGCTACATAGAAATCGTTCGCCCGTTTCAGCTGGTCAAATGGAATGGGAGGCTGAACGTTTGATACTACTTTCCATCAGGATTTTAAGTGGAAATGATTGCACTTCACTTCTAAAAGCCCCTCGGCACGTAGTTTAGACAGCACTGCGGACATAGCACAATGCACTACATAGAAATCGTTCGCCCGTTTCAGCCGGTCAAATGGAATGGGAAGCTAAACGTTTCATACCACTTCCCACGAGGATTTTAAGTGGAAATGATTGTGTTCTACCTCTAAGAGTCCCTCAGCGCATAATTTTGACAGCATTGCGACAGAGCACAGCGCGCTAAATAGAAATCGTTCGCCCGTTTCAGCTGGTCAAATGGAATGGAAAGCTAAACGTTTCATACCACTTTCCATGAGGATTTTAAATGGAAATGATTGCGTTTTACTTTCCAAATCCCTTCCAACCTGTAGTTTTGACAGCACTGCGGACATAGCACAATGCACTACATAGAAATCGTTCGCCCGTTTCAGCTGGTCAAATGGAATGGGAGGCTGAACGTTTGATACTACTTTCCATCAGGATTTTAAGTGGAAATGATTGCACTCCACTTCTAAAATCCCCTCGGCACGTAGTTTAGACAGCACTGCGACAGAGCACAGTGCGCTATATAGAGATCGTCCGCCCGTTTCAGCCGGTCAAATGGAATGGGAAGCTAAACGTTTCATACCACTTCCCACGAGGATTTTAAGTAGAAATGATTGCGCTCCACTTCTAAAAGCCCCTCAGCGCGTAATTTTGACAGCACTGCGGACATGGCACTGCGCTCCACGCAGAGATAGTCCGCCAATTCCTGCCGGTCAAATGGAATATAGAAATCTGCGCTATCGTGTAAGGTCGCTTGTTCCGAAAGGTAGGAGAGCAGTTTTTCGCGCGTGCTGCGCTTGGAGAGATGACCCAGGCGGCGGTTTAGCATCAGATTTTTGTCCGCAACGACGGCAAGCATGTTTTCTACCAGTTTTTGATGAAAACTACAGCCCGAAGGACAGGCATGTAGAATCTTTCGATAATCCATCAACAGGACGACGCTTTCAGTGATCGCCAAAACGGTGACTGGAAGCGTTTTGTGTTCTCCCGAGGCGCACGCAAAGGCTTCGGCAAATAGATCGCCGGGGCCAAGTGCGGTCAAAATGGTTCGGTTTCCAGAAAACTCCTCGCGGATGACCTGCGCCTGCCCTTCCAATACGATGCCGACGCAATCAGCGACTTGTCCAGCCAATAGAATAACCGAATCCGCTGAAAAGCGTTGTTCTCGCGCACGCAGACAGTCCAACATGATCTCGCGTTCTTGATCAGTAATTCCCCGAAACAGGGGGATCGTACGAAAGAGTTCCTGATATTTTTTCATATTTTCCTCCTGTTGTTGGATTTCCAACATACATATTTTCTTCAGTATAGTAGGATGAGGGCACAAAAGCAAGAGAAACCGGATAAAGATTCCTAGAAAATGAGTGAAACCGGAATTCACTGGGAGGAAATTTGGAATGAAACGGAAAATAATTAAAATCGATGAGGTTAAATGCGATGGCTGCGGACTGTGTGCAGAAGCATGTCACGAAGGTGCTATCGGGATAGTGAATGGAAAGGCCAAGCTACTCCGTGAGGATTACTGCGATGGCCTGGGAGATTGTTTGCCGGCTTGTCCGACAGGAGCAATTTCCTTTGAGGAACGGGAAGCTCCCGCCTATAATCAGGCAGCCGTAGAAGCGGCGAAAATGGCAAAAGCGGCCAATCTTCCATGTGGTTGTCCGGGAAGTCAGGCGAAACGGATTCAAAGAACGGTTCCGGCAACAAAAGAACCGATTGAGGGATTGCCAAGTGAATTGATCCAATGGCCGGTACAGATAAAATTGGTCCCGGTGAATGCGCCGTACCTGGACGGAGCGAGTTTGTTGATTGCTGCCGACTGTACGGCCTATG
This sequence comes from Anaeromassilibacillus sp. SJQ-1, assembly GCF_046693725.1. Lineage (NCBI taxonomy): Bacteria > Bacillati > Bacillota > Clostridia > Eubacteriales > Acutalibacteraceae > Anaeromassilibacillus > Anaeromassilibacillus sp. SJQ-1. The sequence goes on from NZ_JBKEIV010000004.1 coordinate 37,972, forward strand.
CCTGCGGGGATTTTCACCGCGAGTTTATGCGCGGCCGCGTGACTCTGATCGGTTGTCCAAAATTGGACGAAGGGGATTATGCGGAAAAGCTGACAGAGATTCTCCGGCAAAACGATATTCAAAGTGTAACGGTCGTCCGCATGGAGGTACCTTGCTGTGGCGGGATTGAACAGGCGGTGAAGCGCGCCTTGCAGCAGAGCGGAAAGCTGATTCCCTGGCAGGTGGTCGTTCTCTCTACCAGCGGTTCTATTTTATCGAGGTAAACCCTGCGTACCTGTAAACGCAAGGGTTTCAGCTAAAAATACGATTGAAAACAGCGGAAGATGATGGAGGGATTGCTATGAATCCAAAAATGTTTTGTTATCAATGTGAACAAACAGCCGGTTGTTCTGGATGTACGGGTGCGCGAGGGGTCTGCGGAAAAGATGCCCATGTAGCGGCACTGCAGGACCAACTGACTGGCGCACTCATTGGTTTGGCGCGTGCTTCCGATGGCCATGAGGTGACAGAGTCCACCCACCGGGTAATGCTTGAAGGCCTATTCACTACGATTACAAATGTTTGCTTTGACGCGCAAGTTGTGCAACGCCAGATAGATGCTGTCCATGCAGAAAAGGAGTCGTTGCTTCCGGGATGTAGCGGTTGCGCTTCCCCTTGTTCCCACAATGCAGATTACGACATGGAACAACTTTGGAACGAGCCGGATGTGGACATCAGGTCCCTCAAGTCGCTTCTACTCTTTGGCCTTCGCGGTATGGCTGCTTACGCTTACCATGCCCGTGTTCTCGGCTACACGGACGAGGAAGTAAATAACTTCTTCTATCGCGGGCTGTTTGCCGTCGGGGAGGATGCGGATATGGAATACCTCCTGCCATTGGTGCTGGAGGCTGGACGCGTCAATCTGAAATGCATGGAATTGTTGGATCGGGCAAATACAGAGACTTACGGAACACCACAACCCACCACGGTTCCATTGACCATCGAGAAGGGACCATTTATTGTTGTATCCGGCCATGATTTGTTTGATTTGCATGCACTGCTGGAACAGACAAAGGGGAGAGGGATTAACATTTATACGCATGGCGAGATGTTGCCCGCACATGCCTATCCGAAACTCAAAGCCTACCCACACTTGAAAGGAAATTTTGGAACCGCTTGGCAGAACCAACAGAAAGAATTTCAAGATATTCCGGCTCCGGTTCTGTTTACGACCAACTGCCTGATGCCGCCCAGAGCGAACTATGCTGACCGTATATTTACTACAGAAGTGGTGGCTTATCCGGAAATGGTACACATCGGGGAAGAGCGCGATTTTACCCCTGTGATTGAAAAAGCCCTGGAATTGGGAGGATATTCAGAGGAACATCCGATGACTGGAATCAATGGGGGGACACAAGTCACAACCGGATTTGGCCATGGAACGATCCTGTCCGTGGCAGATCGGGTGGTCGAGGCCGTTAAGGCGGGCGCTATCCGGCACTTTTATTTGGTTGGCGGCTGTGATGGAGCGCGTCCAGGCCGAAATGCCTATACAGAGTTTGTCAAAAATACACCCAAAGATACCGTTATTTTGACGTTGGCCTGCGGGAAGTACCGGTTTAACGATCTGGACCTGGGGGAGATCGGCGGTTTACCGCGGTTGATGGATATGGGCCAGTGTAACGATGCGTTTGGAGCCATCAAGGTTGCTACCGCACTGGCAGAAGCCTTTGGATGTGGAGTAAACGATCTTCCTTTGACTTTGGTGCTCTCGTGGTATGAACAGAAAGCGGTATGTATTTTGTTGTCCCTGCTCTATTTGGGAATTCAGAACATCCATATCGGTCCGACGCTTCCGGCATTTATTTCGCCCAACGTGCTGAACCTTCTATCCGAAAAGTTCCATCTGACCCCCTGTGGAGAGCAGGAACTTCGGAATTGGGATCAGCTGGACTGTAAGATCGGTCAATAAAAGACCGATGTCCCCTTATTGCCTTACTGCGGTGAAAAAAATCGAACATCTCAAATGCCCGTGGGTGGAATGTATTTTTCCGGCCCATGGGCATTTGCCTGTTTACTTGCATCAAAACATGTACGGATATCAGTGGAACGCGGGGAACCATTCTGTATCTAAGGAAACGGTACTCCACTTTTACTTTTTTCGATACATGCCATTGAAAATGCAGCGATACAGTGGCCGTACGATGGTCCCCTTGAAGTACGATACCTGACCTTGGCTGGAAAAGGTCAAGTAGAGCGAAGGTCCTTAAAACTTGAAAGGGGTTCATACAATATCAGAAACCGAAAGGATTGCTGCTTGTAGCGTAGTATATATCCCAGGGTGTTCCGTATGTTTCAGCAACATGGTGACAATCAGACAGCCCAAACCATCCGGGTGGCAATTCTCCAAAGTCCCTGACACAATCCCCATCCGTAAATCTGTTTCACATTTGCTGAACAGGAGCAAGATGGCCCATAGGGATGAAGAATCAAACAAATGGTTTCTATGCACTCAATAAAACCCAATATATAAAATTAGGAATTCTATGTTGACAAAGAAAGGGCAATACGTTATACTTAAATCGTAAGTAGTAAGTAATAAGTGACGGGCTGCTTGTCTTGATAAAGGGGAGGAATATAGGATGAGAGAATGGACCTTTGCACAAGGCTTCGCCTTGCTGGCACTGAATGCACAGGATAGCTTGCATATGACAACGGCGAAGAAAATTGCTGTTCGGTGTATGGCGGCTGCGGCTATTTTGGAATGGGAACTGGATCAGGGGAACTTACAGGGCCCATTTTCCACCATTTCCGAAGAAGATGTGGAAAACCTCGCCGCGGTTCCGCATCAACAGGAGGTATTACGGGAGCTACTGAAAAGAAAAGAAGGCCTTCAAACGGCGCTGCCGGAACGATTGAAGCAAGTTATACATTTTTCCAATAGAATATTAAAAAGAATAGAAAGCTCCTTTGCGGATCCCCTCAAAGGAATGGATCTCTTGGAGGAAATTCCAAACCTGCTCGGCTGTGATATGAACTATGTGACAGCCAGTGTGACGATGCGGGAATACCGGAGCAATGAAGAGGCCTATACCCGCATTACAGAGGGATTGCGCGCTGAGATTTTGGAGGACGGCGAGATGACCGATGAAACTATTCTGATGCTTTGGCTTCTTCGCGAGAGCAGTTGCCTATATGACTTTTTCTCCAAAGAGGAGTTAAAACGTGTGGCACAGCGCATGACACAACTGTATCAGACCAATGCTATGGCTCGGGCCATTTTGGCTATAGATATTCATCGGGCTCCGGAAATTGCGGTTAAAAACTTTTTACGAGGGAAGAAGGAAGCCTTTTCCACTCCGATAGGCACGGGTGTGGACTTTGTATTTCCTTTTTGGAGCGTTCACAATCGATCTTTATTGAAACAGAAGCTTGGTTTGAGAACAAGGAACAGCGCCTACAGGACGTAGAAGCGCGCTTGGCCCAATACGGCCATCACTATACGGTTTTACGCCAGGGGGCTGTGCCGTTGATTCGAATCGATAATGTGCTGTATGAAGCCGTACCGACTGCCGTTCAGATGAAAGTACCGGTACAGGGCATGCGTCTGCGCAAATATCCGCTGTAAGTCCAAGAGGTATAGAAGGGGGAACCGTCGTGTCGCGCCAGCGGTCCATGGAAAAAATTCAAACATCTACCTATGTGAGTATCGGGGAGTTGGCGCGCCTGACCGGCTGCCGGTATAGCACATTAAAGTTTTATACAGAAGAGGGGATGCTGCCCTTTGAGCAGCCGGAGGAGAACCTCACCCGGCGGTTTCCCCGGGAAAAGGCGGTTTCCCGTTTAAAGGAGATTCAAAGGCTGAAGGCGCAGGGGTTATCCATCCCGGAGATCAAAGCGCTGCTGTAAACAAAAGGCTTCCGTCCAGAGAGATTCAAGGGCGGAAGCCTTTTATTTTTCATAAAATGAATGACGCGCAATGGAGATTTTAAATTTTGTATACCTGTATCGGGATATTCCTTTTTTTACAGTTTTCCATCACATACTTTGTACCTTTTGATTGTCCATCCCAAAACGCGATTACAACATCTGTATACTCGATTATTTGTAAGTTTCGTTTTAAGGAGCCCCCTTACCGTACTTATCGTATTCAGGCAAAAATTCCGTCAATTTGGTGTGATGTTCTATGGCGTATTTCCTTGCACATGTATCAATTCCTTTTGCGCCACCTGAAACGATTTCTGTGGCATCTTCCGGAAGATATTTTTCTAAATGATCGATGTATAAATTTCTGGAGTCAATCACTGCTACTTTCATAATATAAACATCCCTATCGTCTATGTATAGACTATATAGTAGCATGCATAGCCTATAAATTGCAACTGTTTTTTATATCCTATTAAAAAACGAAGGAGATATAGGATATGAATACAGTAGCAGCTGTGCGAAACCGTATTTTACAGCTCTGTGGGGAACGAAACATCTCTATAAACAAATTGGCAAATATCTGTGGATTGCCGCCATCCTCTGTAAAGAATATCCTATATGGAAAAAGCCAAAATCCAAAGGTATTGACCATTAAAATGATTTGCGATGGTTTAGGTATCACGCTTGCACAATTTTTCGACACGGATGAATTTGATCATTTGGAACAGGAGATCCGATAGTCTTTGAAAGATCCGTTTGGCTCCATTCTCTGCCGGTGCAGGCAGGAGAATAGAACCTACAAAAATACACGAAGCCCCTGTCTGGAAATCAATTTTCAGGCAGGGGCTTCGCTGTTTACAGTGGACGTATAGCGTCTTTCGCGGATCTCCAGTCGGGATGCGCCTACGGCGGGCACGTAGTGCCTTTTCGTACCCATGGGGAGGTAGACGAAAGCAAGATGCAAGGAGTTTATTTTTTGCTCCACAGAGGATGCCTTATAAAAACGGTGAAGGGCGTTCGACAAATATGGGAAATCCCGGCTTCACCATACCATTAAGAAATAGAAAGGTAAAATACAGAGAAGGGCCCAACTCCGGGAATTCCCAGGATTGAGCCCTTCTTGTTTACAGGGAAGAGTTTCTTCCCGTTCTTTTAACCTGTAATCTGCTGGTTAGGCGTCCAGCACTTGTTTCCTCCTACGGAGGCAATCCGCCAATCGTAATCGTGCAGCGCTTCGTAGCATTCTGACCCGGCAGGGTGGTGTAAACGCCTGTGCTCCGGCACGGTGGACGCACAGCGTCTTCCGCGCCTGCGGCGTCTCCTACGCAAGCTTTCAGCTATCGGCTGCCGGGTGCTTGATCGAATATGTACACGTTTATACCTTACACAAATTGCCCGGCGTTCAGCCAACAGTCACCGTACAATGCAGCTTCGCATCCTGGCCCGGCAAGGTGGTGTAAACGCCTGTGCTCTGACCCGGTGGACGCACAGCGTCTTCCGCGCCTACGGCGTCTCCTACACAAGCTTTCTGCTATCGGCTGCCGGGTGCTTGATCGAATATGTACACGTTTATACCTTACACAAATTGCCCGGCGTTCAGCCAACGGTCACCGTACAATGCAGTTTCGCATCCTGGCCCGGAAGTGTGGTGTAAACACCTATGCTCTGGCCCGGCGGACCACAGCGTCTTTCACCCTGCAATCTTTTGCTTCCTTTTGGAAATCCCCATACATTTTATCTTTCGCTTACATCCCAAGTACACAAAGTCTCAAAGCAGCAAAATCCCCGCTCCGGTTTCCCGGAGCGGGGATTCTACTCTTTGCGAAAGGGGCTCCCTTCGCTCAATTTACTAAGATGTCCGCCAAGGATGGCTGGGCCATGCTCCTGTGGGTACACAGCGCCTTTCGAACCTTCGGCGTTTCCTGCAAAAGCGCACCTCCGTCAACGGTTGCCCAATTGAATGGCTTGTGTCTTTTGCTCGCTCTCCAGCATTTAACCAATGGTTGCCGTACAATGCAGTTTCGCATCCTGACCCGGCAGGGTAGTGTAAACGCCTGTGCTCTGGCCCGGTGTGCCAACTGCATAAACTCTGTAGTAGTAGTCATTGCCAATCTGGGACACAAACTGCGTCTTCAGAACGCTTCCGTTGCCCACTGTAAAGCTCGGCACCAGTCCGTTTCCATTGACCACGGTCATCTTGAAGGTGTACACGCTTCCTCTGTTCAGCGTGATGGCATTTGCCGCATCACTGCGCACACTTGTCGCTGCACTCTGGCTTGCGGAAACCACACCCGCTGCTCCATATGTGTTGCTTACATTTCTCGATGTGGAGCCGCTCTTCTTCGTTGCCGTCGTCTTTGCCTCCAGGTTCTGGATGCTTGCTTCCAGTGCTTCTACTGCACTCTTGACCTCTTCTTCGGTCGCTGCTTCATTGTTCAACACAACCTTTGCGTTGCTCAATGCCTTCTGCATCGCTGCCACGCTCTTTGCTGTGTACTTGCTGGTGTTCACTGCCTCTGCTTTTCCAATCAGGTCTTTCAGAGCGTCCTTGTTCGGAATCATACGCAGTGCTGTAATCGCATTGAGCAGTGTTTCAGCCTTCTCGTCCACTGCCTCCTGGGTTGCATTGTCATTTTCCAACAGAGTTTCTGCATCGCCCAGGATGGTTTTAAAGGTAGCCCATGTTTCATCCTGGATGTACTTCGAAGCATTTTCTACAATCTCTTTGCCTTCTGCTACCAAAGCTTCCAGATCCGTCATGTCTGCACGGAAGACCAGTTTGTCAAGCGCTTCATACAGTGCTTCTGCCGCTGCCTGAATGTCTGCTTCCAGTACTTCCTCGTCGTCCATCAGGTCCTCTGCCGCCTTGTAGGCGTCGTCCAGTGCCTGTACGCTCTCCGGCGTGAAGTTCTCTCGATTGATGCTCTCTGCAATCTCCATCGGGATTTCCAGCTGGCTCTTGTCGCCCGCTGTAAAGCTCAGATACTGCAATGCCTCGATCAGCTCAAACATCGCGTTGTTGATCTCGTCCTGGCTTGCGGTCTTCTTTTCTTCGATCGCTTTCGCTGCCTGCAACGCTTCCTTGTACTTCTTCTGTACCGACGGGACTGCCGCCTCTACCTGCGCTTTCACGTTCTCGCTCTCTGCGATTGTGATCACTTCGCGCAGATTTTCTTTATCTACGATCGTGAAGCCCAGTTCAATCGTGGTGTCTGCATTCGGCATTGCTAGGCTGTATACATACTCATTGACATCAAACACCTCTACCGGCTCGCCATTGACTGTCACGCCTGCGATCTCTCTGCCTTCGACTCTCGGCTCAAAGGCTAGGTTGAGTTCTGTGCCGGAGAGCACATCGGTTTGATAGGAACCGATCAAATTTGCGATCGTCTGGTCTTCGCCGTCGATGGAAAGACGTACGCTGCCAGCCGGGAATTTCACAGTAAGTGCGTATTCCCTGGAGCCCGGCTGCAGGGCTTCCAGTTTTTCCAGAAGCTCAGTGGTCATTTGGATAAATGCTTCCTCCGAAGGCTTGCTCTCTTCATACAGGTCATATGCATTGCTGAAAGTCTCTGCCAATGCCGCGACGTCCTCGGAATCGTACTGGTTGGCACAATCGGATTCGATGAATGCGAGTACGGCCGCCATCGCCTGTAGGAACGCATCGTTCACCTCATCCGAGGGGGCGGTATAGGGCACCAGCTGATCGATGGCTTCGCTCAGGGCTTTTGCCGCTGCGTCGACCTCAGCCTGGTCGCGCGAAGTATCCCGCACGGTTTCCGCCTCTTCCAGGGCTACCTGCATAGCCTTCCAACTTTCGTCCGTATAGGCTTCGGAAGAGAGGGCCTTTGCGCGGGCGATCTGGTTCAGCAGCTCGGTCAGTTGGATGGTCGGTTTGAGCGCCATGTCTTCGAAGCCGGGCTTGAGGAATTCAAAGTAGTCAAAACCAAATTTTCCGATCGGTTCCAGGCGGATGGTGTGCTCGCCTTCTTCCAGGATGGGGGAGACCCACACGCGCTTGTAACCCTCTTCGGACGTATCGGAGGTTTTGGTACGGATAGTGGTAACCAGCTCGTTGTCGATGTAGACTTTTGCACCCTCCTGACTGCCGTCCATCTTTGCGCCTACGCAGACCTGGATGCCATTAAAGGTATAGGACAACGAAGTGTCACGCCAGTCATAGTCGTCGTCGCCGACATAGGTTTCCGTCCCATTGTAGGCGTCGCTGCTTTCCCAGAGTGCCCAGGTACCCTCTTTTTCTACAGCCGAATCCTCGCCGTCCACCTTCATCCATGGAGATTCGGCCACATAGCCGAAGTAATCCACGCTGAATTTGCCTGTGGGGACTAGACGGATGGTATGTTCGCCTTCGTCCAAGAGGTTGGAACGCCACACCTCATAATATCCATTCTTTCCGCCTTGTGAAGAGGAATTGCTATTGATGTGGTCAATCTTTTCTCCGTCCAGATAGACGTCCGCCCCAACCTGGCTGCCGTCAATCTTACCGCCCACAACAACTTGTACCCCGTTAAAAGTCAAAGAGATCGATGTCCCTTCCCAATCGTAACTGTCGCCGACAAAGGTTTCTGTAGATTGATAGGCGGCGCTGTCCGGCCACATGCCCCAGGTGCCTTCCTTGACCACAGAAGCATCCTCTCCGTCAACCTTGATTAGGAGATCGCTGTTTTCGGCCAAATTGGAGCGTTGCGTTTGGAACGCTGTCCGCGCGCTGTTTGGCGTTTCTGACGCGGTGCCAACATGTACCGTCTCAGCCAGAAGAACCAGAGTGTCCGGATCGTAAATATTGAGACGTGCTTCATATCCCATCTGTACATCAGCGGGGACCGATACCTGCGCAGACGCTGTTTGTTCACCCTTACGTGCAATTCGGTCTTCTGAGATGGACAAATCCAGCAAGTTCCCTTCGCGGTCATACAGGGCGAGGGAAGTGGCATAGGAAGCACTGCTGCCGCTATTTTTCAGTGTGATATAGGCAGAAAAGGTTTCTCCTGCCTCCAATCCCTGTGTACTGGTGGCCACAGCCGTTGTGAGGCTTGCACCTGCCTTGGTGGTATTCCGCATTGCGCCGAGAAGTTTGGCGTCCGCCCAGTCGGTGTGGTCATTGCTGTTCGATCCATTGGCGTCGGTCACCAGGCGCAGCGTGGTGACGCCGCGGACGCTCAAATCGACCTGCTCGCTCATTCCATTGGACATTTGTTTTTCATAGATCAGCATTTCCTGTTCGCTGCCTTCTACGGTAGCATAGACGCGATAGATCGCATCCGCTGTATTGCTTCCTACTTCGTCGTCAATGCCGATCACCGCCTGGAAGCGGGTGTATTGGCCGCCTAGATGGTAGACTGCTTCACTATCCGCGTGTAGCCCCAAACCTTTGTCATAGACAACGCCGCCGATGGTGATGGGGTTGCCCTCAATGGATTGGTCGATTCCGGGGGCCTTACCCGCCCAGCCCTGCGTGATGGGCTTTACAGGCTCCAAGTCGGATACATAAACCGAATGGGTGGTATAACCATACGCAGAAGTTTCATCGGCTGCCCCCTGGGCAGTAATTCCGTAAACGGTCGCTTCGTTCAGGAAAGCGTATTCCCCCTCCGGGACATCCGTGAAAGTAACCTTCACATAGCGAGCACGGATACCACCCAGGTCCTCTTCGTAAGGACGGTTGGCAATGGTGTCCGCTGTGTAGGAAACAATCTCCGTCCAGGGGCCGGTATTACTGGTGGAAACTTCCACCTTATACGGATAAGGTTCACTTTCAAAGTCCAGCTTCAGTTTGTACATATGCAGTGCATATTCGGTGTCTTGCATCCAGTATTCACCAGAACCAGCGGCCTCTGCAACCCATTTGGTGGCCGTATCTCCATCGTTTGCCAGGGCGCCGTTTCCACTGGAGGGGAAGGTGGGATGTCCAGTTTTATCCGCGGTATAGGTGCCGGCATCAAGCAACTTATCCGTCGTATCCTCTTTTTCTTCAATCAGGAAGTTGTCCGGTTCCGTTCTCCCGTATTCTGGTTCCGTCGCGGTAGTCGTAATGACGATCTCTGCCGGTTCCATTCCGGGGGCGGTCGCCTGGATGACCGTGGTGCCGGAGTAATAGGAGCGGAACTCCGTCGCTCCCTTGCCGTCGCGCATCAGGTTGCCGCCGGCCAGCGTCATAACCTTTCCAGTGGGGAACACGCCGGGACCTTCTAGTACCTCTAAGGTAACAGTGGGGGACTGATTGACCCAGTCGCCATTTTCATCCTTGACCGTGACGATCAGGTGGGTATCGGCCGTGCCATCGTTGGGGATGGTGGTCTGGGACGCGGTCAATTCCAAATGGTCGCCAGTTCCCTCTTTAGAAAATTCCGCCGGAACGCCGGTGTATTCCTGACGGTACCAATACCATGCTTTGAGCGGCAGACGGCTGTAATCGATGAATCCCATCTGCGCGAGGCCGGAACCGCCGACACTTCCATGGTGGAAAGCGCACCAAAGGCAGATCCCAGCGCGGTTGCCTTTGAGGGCATAGCTGTAAATATCGCCGCCATCTTGCATCGCATCAAAATAAGGACGGAATTCGTCACCGGATTCCCCTCGGTTTGCAACATGAGAACCGTATTCTGAGGCAATACTGGGCATATATTCGGTCATATTGCTGGGCATGCCCTTTCCAGGCTCCGGAAGAGCGGCGGAGCCACCATCGCCGTTGTAACCCGCAACGTCGCAGACGTCCAGTACGTCGAAACCTTCGCGCTGTACGCCGCCCATTCCTGCTTTGCGGGTGGGGTCCAGTTTATGCGCCAGGTTGCGCATTTCATTGACCTGATCCTTACGTACCTGCATATCCGATTGCCCCATGGGGAAGAAAATTTCATTGCCCATGCTCCAGATGATAATGGACGGATGGTTGCGGTTGATGCGGATCATATCCGTCAGGTCGCGCATTAAGCTTTCATTAAACGTTTCATAATGTTCCGGGTTGCTGGGATAGCCATTGACGCCATTCCAATCCGAAGCGGTATAGGTTGGCGCGCGATCCGCGCCACCGCCCATGCCCCAGAGGGCCACTTCCGACCAGAACATCACACCGATCTCATCACAGGCCTGCGCATAGGCGGGATCGTGGGGATAGTGCGAACCGCGGATAAAATTCATACCGGCGTCTTTAATCATCTGCACATCCCGGTAAAAGCCTTCGTTGGTCACAGCGTCCCCCCAGCCAGCGTGATCCTGGTGGGCATTGGCGCCAAAGAGGACGGTTTTCTCGCCGTTGAGATAGAATCCGTCGTTCAAGAATTGCGCCCAGCGAAACCCCAGGGGAGAGGTGTAGGAATCCAATGCCTGTCCACTGCCGCCCAATATGGTGGTGTGTACCTCATAGAGATTCGGCTCGTCCGGGCTCCAAAGCTTGATGTTCTGGATGTAATCGCTTTGGGCATCCACGACGCGGGTAGTGTTGGCAGGGATGGTAGCCGGTTCGGATTGGAAAGAAGCCACCAGGGTGCCGTCCGCCCGATCCACAACTTCCTGCTTGACAATGACAGTCTGTTCCATATCGGAGTCGTTCTGTACCTCTGTCTGAACGCGCACATCGGAACGCTTTTGCGCAATATTCTCGCGGATCTCCTCCGCGGGGGTATAACTTTCCTCGTCAATATTCTCGTAGTCGTAGTAAAGGGTGCCGTCCTCATTTTTTTCATCAAAACCAGGGTTGTTGAGGGCGGGTGTCGTGACTGCGGTGCCGTACCAGGCAACGTGGACGCTATCCGTAATGTTCAGATAGACATCGCGATAGATTCCGCCGGAGAAGTGGTGGTCGCCGGTGCGCGGCGCCTGTTCTGGATTCCACTTGTTGTTGACGCGAACGGCAATGACATTTTCTCCCGCATGGAGCTTGTCGGTGATATCGAAGGTAAATCCGGTGTAACCGCCCAAATGGGTCCCTACGGCCTCACCGTTGACAAAGACTTCTGTTTCAATGAAGGAGCCTTCAAATTCGATGCTCACACGCTTTCCGTTTTCCAGCCACTCCGGGGGAACATTGAAGGTCTTGCGGTATAGGCCATATCCCACAAAAAAGTTGGTTTCCATATTGTAGGGAATGCTGAAACTGTGGGGAAGGCCCACATTGGTCCAATTGGAATCGTCAAAATCCGGCTCGATGGCGCCGCCAAAATCAGGAGCGGCATCGTCGGTTACGGTTTGACTTTTAAATTTCCACTCGCGGTTAAAATGGATCTGCTGCCGGCTTGTCTCTACCGGCTCGTAGGGGGCGCCGACATCGACGCCCATCGTCCGGGCGGCTGTCTCCAAAAGGTCAGACGGTTGTTCTGTACGGGCCATCCCGTGGATGGAAAACATACCCATCAGAAGGGACAAGACAAGTGCTACGGATAGAAATCTCTTCATTTTCTCTCTCCTTTTCCAAAAAGCAAAACAGTTTTTCTTTACGAACGCGATCCTCCTTTCAGAAATGTATCATATAGCCGAAAGGCACTATGCTCATCTAAAAGCATAAAAATATTCAATAATGAGCAACATTTATAGATCAGTAATACCATACATCGTAAGAGAATTCAATAATGTAGGAAAGCAATGGGAAAATAGTACATATTTATGAGAAAATTGTCCATATAAATTTTTGTCTTGTGTCTCGCATCACATGGTAACAGAGTATGTGAAAAAGATAGACAAAAGAGTGCAAACCGTATTTGTCGCATTTTTATAGGGAAAAACAGTTGGAAAATGGGGAATATCCGCATAAATATGGTATCTATCAGTAAATCTGTTAAAAGAAAATTACAACAAATGAAAGAGCCTTATGTAACGATTTATACAAAGAAATACAGAGTTATGGAAGAATGACGCTTGAAGCAAAGCGTCATTTTTTGTACTGCGAAACAACACAGTATTTTATTTGCGCTTGGTTATCTTAAGACTTATTAGGCTTTGATTTGCCAAGGGCTTGTTGCGCAAGCAACGCGTTAGCACCCTTTACAAAACAAAGGCTGATAAGGAACTTTTTAAAAGCAGAAAAGAAATGACGATATTGAAGTACCATGATATAATGCACTTAAAGGCAAATTGAGATTGAACAAAATCGCTATACTACAGCCCTAGCAGTCTATCACACAGCAATTTCGTTCAATGTAAATTTACGGAGGACTTACAAGATGAAAATTACAGAAGTAGCAGACAGAAATTCAATGCTGATAGAACAATTATTAAAAGTATGGGAAAGTTCCGTAAGAGCAACCCACCTTTTTCTATCAGAAAATGAAATAGAAAACATAAAAAAGGATGTACCGCAAGCATTAAAAGAAATACCGCATTTACTCATCATAAAAAATGAAAATCAACTTCCTGTTGGCTTTATGGGAATTGTAGAACAACATCTGGAAATGCTTTTTATTTCTAATACAGAAAGAGGGAAGGGGCTTGGAAAGGAGTTGCTTCAATACGGAATGGAACAATATTCTGTCAATGATTTAGCAGTGAACGAACAAAACCCTCTCGCGAAAGGTTTCTATGAACATATGGGATTTACAGTTTATAAAAGAACAGAGCTGGACGAACAAGGAAATCCCTACCCGTTATTGTATATGACAAAGGGTAGAGATTTGGAAACAAAACCATAAAAATCCTGTTCTTTTCGAGAGAATTAGGACCCATTTTTGGTTGCAAAAAGTTGTCTCCAATGGTATAATAAAACACTATAATATTGTGCGAAAAAGGTCAAAAAAGAGAGAAGAAAAGGGAGGCAAAACATGTTAAACACGGAATTTTCTAGCAAGTTTGTCAAAGAGGGGTTGACATTCGACGATGTCCTGCTGGTCCCGGCGGAGTCCCATGTGCTGCCAAAGGAGGTGGATGTCTCCACCCAACTGACCAAGACCATTCGCCTGAATACGCCGTTGATGACCGCGGCGATGGATACCGTCACCGAGACGGATATGGCGATTGCGATCGCCCGCGAAGGCGGCGTTGGGATCATCCACAAGAATATGTCTATTGAAAAGCAGGCCGATGAAGTGGACAGAGTCAAGCGCTCTGAAAATGGCGTCATCGTAAATCCGTTCTTCCTCTCTCCGGACCACTTTGTCCATGATGCCAATGACATCATGGCGCGCTACAAAATTTCCGGCGTTCCGATCTGCGAGGGCGGAAAGTTGGTCGGAATCATTACCAACCGCGACTTGCGGTTTATGACGGAGGAGGACTTCGATCAGAAGATCTCTGCGGTTATGACAAAGGACCACCTGGTGACCGCTCCGGTTGGGACCACCCTCAAGCAAGCCCAGGAGATCCTCCGCAAACACCGCATCGAAAAGCTCCCCATTGTGGACGAGAATGGTTATTTGAAGGGGCTTATCACGATCAAGGATATTGAGAAATCCGTACAGTATCCGAATTCCGCGAGGGACGCGGCGGGCCGTCTTTTGTGCGGCGCGGCCATCGGCGCGACCCCGGACGTGCTGGAGCGCGTGGCAGAACTGGTCAAGGCGCAGGTCGATGTGGTTGCGCTTGACTCGGCGCACGGTCACAACAGCGGTGTATTGGAGGCAGTACGCAAGGTCAAGAAGGCTTATCCGGACCTCCCGCTGATTGCAGGCAATATCGCAACCGCAGCGGGTGCGGAGGCATTGATCGACGCGGGTGCGGACTGCGTAAAGGTTGGCATCGGGCCGGGTTCTATCTGCACCACCCGTATTGTAGCGGGCATCGGCGTGCCGCAGATCACGGCGATCTACGACGCGGCTTGTGTGGCGGCAAAACATGGCATCCCGATTATTGCAGACGGCGGTATCAAATATTCGGGCGACATCGTAAAGGCGCTGGCAGCGGGCGCAAACGTGGTCATGGTTGGCTCGATGGTTGCGGGCTGCAAGGAATCCCCCGGAGAGACAGAGCTCTTCCAGGGGCGTCAGTTCAAAGTGTATCGCGGCATGGGAAGTTTGGCGGCCATGGGGAAGAAGGACGGCGGAAGCTCCGACCGGTACTTCCAGTCGGACAACAAGAAGCTGGTTCCCGAGGGCGTCGAGGGCCGTGTCCCGTACAAGGGGCCGCTGTCCGACACCATCTATCAGATGATGGGCGGCCTGCGTGCAGGAATGGGTTATACCGGTTGCGCCAATATTGCAGAGCTGCATGAGAAGGCGCAGTTTATCCGGATCACCGGCGCTGGCCTGAAGGAAAGCCATCCACACGATATTCAGATCACAAAGGAATCCCCGAACTATTCGCTCAGCGTTTAATACGCCTTTATTGGGAGTTTTAGGATTCCAGAAAACTGTATACAGATAGCCTTGTAAAATGGAAAATCCGGGGTATGACTCATACCTCGGATTTTATTTTTTCAATTTTTGTCGGATAAATATTCTGAATAGAAATAAAATGATTAAATATGTAATAGTACCTATCTAATAGAAAATTTTCCGGTTGTTTTTTCTACAATTTTCATAATGAATATTTTAATAGGGACAATCGCCGCAGAAGGTAGGGGATCTCTATTGCTAATATGCGAATAAATAATTGCAAAAGGAATGACAGCGATTAGACAACAGTGGAATAATCGTAGTGTATTCCTATTGTTAATACATTTTTATAGACATTAAAAATAGGCATACTTTTATAAAGAAAGAGGGTGTCCCCGAACTACGAATTGTTCGATTCATAGAAAAGGGGCATCCTCTTTCTGTTTGGAAAAATATCTGCGTTTCTAAAAAACGAGGGGAGCCTTCCATCCTTTCATGACTTTTGGGACACCCTCTTTTATGTTCTCATTATAAACTTCAACCGAATACAACCATACCTCGCTCATAGGAACAGCGATAGGATGACGGTAATAATCCCACAAATGCCAATGGAAATCCCACTCATTGCGCCTTGTACATCGCCCATTTCCAGCGCCTTTGTGGTTCCAAGGGCGTGGCTGCAAGCGCCCGTGGCCAGCCCTTGTGCGACAGGGCTTTTGATATGGAACCATTTGGCGAACAACGGGGCAGCCACTGCGCCGATCAAGCCGGTGAGTAGGACAGCGACCATGGCGATAGCCACAACGCCACCCTGGCTTTCTGCAATTCCCACGGCGATAGGGGTGGTGCAGCTTTTGGGAAGCAGGGCCCTGGTGATGGATTCGTCGAGGCCGAACGCCTTACACAGAAGGAAAACACTGCCGATGCTGGTGACGCTGCCGGCGGTGCAGCCTGCAACTACGGGCCAGAAGTGCTTTTTTAAAATATCCATCTGGTTGTAGATGTTCAAGGCTAGCACCGCCGTCGCCGGGCCGAGGAAGAGATTGATGATGTCTCCGCCCAGATTATAGGCTTCCAGCGGAATATCAAAGAGCACCAAAATCGCAATACAGAGGATAATGGCAATTACCAAGGGGTTGCAGATGGCTTTTCGGGTCTTTTTCTGTATCCAGATGCCGGCTTCAAAAGCCATGACCGAAAGGACAATACCAAACAACGGGGATTGAATCACAGCTTCAAACATCGGGCTTGTCCTCCTTTGATCCGGTCCATTTCATAACCGCTTGTACGGTCCAGCCAGTCACAAAGAAGACCAAGGGAGTTGTAACCAAGCAAATGACCAACAGGGGGATCAGATTTGCCGCTAAAACATCCAGGTATTTCAAAAGCCCCACACCGGCGGGAATAAAAAAGAAGGCCATGTTCGACAATAAGAAATTGGATTTTTCCCGTATATGATGTGGTTTTAACCACCCACAGGCCAATAGGAGGAACAGCAAAACCATGCCGATCACACTGGCGGGAAATGGGAACGGCAAAACTGCCGCAATGGCTTCCCCCAGAAGGCATACCAATAAAACGACACCAATTTGTGCAATGATTCGCATTTCGAAACACCCTTTGTATGTGGATTTCCGTACATAATACGCCTTATTATGATAACACAACACCCGCGCGCTATGTGCATAAGCTTTTCTCCTGGAAGGCGAAGAAAATAAGCAAAAGCGCAGAAACAAACCGGTCGTATGAAAGTTCTGCTAAACGCGATGAAACAGCGGAAACCTACCGTCTAGTAATTTTTGCCAGAGTTGGTACATGGATATTAAAAGCGCCCCACGACTTTTTGAGTTAAGAAATCTTTCATATCTCTCCTTTAACGCCCATATCGCCTCTTTGACGGTTGTATATAGACGCCGAAACCGCCGGTTTTCCCCACATTTTCCCCGGAAATTAAAAAATTTCAAAAAAAGTGAAAACTTTCTTCGAATGGTTATTGACAAAACCGGACAGGCTGTATTATAATGATAAACGCTTCGCATAGACTGTTTGTTGGTTTTGCGAGACGTTTATGGCGGCATAGCTCAGTTGGCTAGAGCATTCGGTTCATACCCGAAGTGTCACTGGTTCAAATCCAGTTGCCGCTACCAAATGGCCCGGTGGTCAAGCGGTTAAGACACCGCCCTTTCACGGCGGTTTCACGAGTTCGAATCTCGTCCGGGTCACCACTCTTTTATATTCCCGAGCAAGCGCGCGGGATATGGACGCATAGCTCAGCTGGTTAGAGCGCTCGCCTCACACGCGAGAGGTCATGGGTTCGAGTCCCCTTGTGTCCACCACTTTTGAAGCACCTATAGCTTGCGCTATAGGTGTTTTGTATTATTTAAATGCGAGGCGTTTGCAACTCATGTTGCGCCGCACAGTATAGGAGGTCGACTGACGATGAAAAAGATTTTTGCAGTTGTCGCAGCTGCCGCGTTCCTTCTCAGTATTTCCGCCTGCGGGGTGGATGTGGGGACGGTTTCCGGCGCGGACGGAACGACTTCGGATGTAATCCTGAGTTCGGCCCCAGGGGAAGAATCCCAGGCGGGAGAGGAGAGCCAAGCGCCCTCAAAGGACCCGGAAGAAGTGGAAAAGGATGTGGACGACAGCCTGACCGGCCTGTGCACATTTTTAGCACAGAACGGCGGTGTAGACGGGGACCCGGTGGATATGGCGGCGGATTTCATCGGTGCAAAATCGGGCGTGCAATACCGCTTTAGCTACGAGGGAAGCAACAACGTCACTGTGGAATTGTACGAATTTGATCTAGACAATTTGAGCGATGAGGCGCAGGCCGTCCTCAACAGCGTCCAGCAGAACGGTTCCTTTACCGTCATCGGGCAGGAAGTCACGGATGCTTATCTCTCAGAGAGCGGCAAGTACATGATGATCTACAGGGACACCCAGACAAACGAGAAGAACGAGTTGCACAAGAAGGAAATTGTAGAGCTGTTCCAGGGCTTTAAAGCATAGTCGGAGAAACAGGTTTATCAAGTGCAATGGTCATGCAAATCGAAATTGCGCGGAAGGAATCAGGCTGCTGTGGGCGATTGCTCCAGCAGCCTTTTTGTATGCCCGAGCGGTTGCAATTGGCCTGGGCACAGGAAGCTGTTTTCCACTATTTTATGCCTGCCTGTGGAAAACGCAAAGGGAAGACTATGGTCGTGCAAGGGAGATAGCGCGGAAGGAATCAGGCTGCTGTGGGCGATTGTTCCAGCGGTCTTTTTGTATGCCCGAGTGCTTGCAATTGGCCTGGGCACAGGAATCTGTTTTCCACTATTTTATGCCTGCCTGTGGAAAATGCAAAGGGAAGACTATGGTCGTGCAAGGGAAATAACGTGGAAGGAATCGGGCTGCTATGGATGGTTATTCCAGCAGCCTTTTTGTATGCCTGAGCGGTTGCAATTGGCCTGGGCGCAGAAACCTGTTTTCCGCTATTTTTGGCCTGTTTGTGGAAAACGCAAAGGGAAGACTATGGTCGTGCAAGGGAAATAACGTGGAAGGAATCGGGCTGCTATGGACGGTTATTCCAGCAGCCTTTTTGTATGCCTGAGCGGTTGCAATTGGCCTGGGCGCAGAAACCTGTTTTCCACTATTTTTGGCCTGTTTGTGGAAAATGTAAAGGGAAGACTATGGTCGTGCAAGGGAAATAGCGCGGAAGGAATCAGGCAGCTGTGGGCGGTTGTTCCAGCAGCCTTTTTGTATGCCTGGACGGTTGCAATCGGACCGGGCGCAGAAACCTGTTTTCCACTATTTTTGGCCTGTTTGTGGAAAATGCAAAGGGAAGACTATGGTCGTGCAAGGGAAATAACGTGGAAGGAATCGGGCTGCTATGGACGGTTATTCCAGCAGCCTTTTTGTATGCCTGGACGGTTGCAATCGGACTGAGCGCAGAAACCTGTTTTCCGCTATTTTTGGCCTGTTTGTGGAAAACGCAAAGAGAAGATTATGGTCGTGCAAGGGAAATAACGTGGAAGGAATCAGGCTGCTGTGGGCGGTTGTTCCAGCAGCCTTTTTGTATGCCTGGGCGGTTGCAATCGGACCGGGTGCAGGAACCTGTCTTTCACTATTTTGGCCTGTTTGTGGAAAACGCAAAGGGAATACTCGCTACGAACGGGCCAAACCGGTTTGCCCCCTATAGCATTTAAGTCCGGAATCAGAAGAACGGCCTTGCATGCCCTACAATGGTTTTGATTCTATACCTTTTGGCATTTGGAACGATATTCCCGCGGGGTATAACCAGTTGCAGCACGGAATTGTTTAGAAAAGTAGCTGTGGTTGGAGAACCCACAACAGGCGGCAACTTCTATCACGGGGAGATTCTGGTGTGCAAGGAGGCTCATTGCAGCCAGGATACGCCGCCGCAAAAGGTATTTCTGCGGCGTAGTGTGGAGGAGCTGCTCAAAGGTGCGTTCACATTCGCGTGGAGAAAAGTGGACTGCCTGGGCCAGTGCGCGCAGGGTGAAGGGCTGCATATAGTGACTATCCAACCAGACGATCATCTGTTTTAAACGTTCCTCGCGCAACGCTGGCGGCCTAGTGGCAACTATTTCTCCCGTATGCTGCTGAATCCGTATAAGAATTTGCGAAAGCGCATGCCGAACCGTAAATTCAAAGGCGTAGGGTTCGTCCGAACAGGCGTAAAAAGCCTCTTCAAAGGCGTCGAATACCCCCTTTTGCCAGGGTTCCTCGGGCAAAAGCACGAGGGCCGGTGGACCATTCTCGAGAAAAGGACGCGTGTACTTGATGTCAAAGGCGCTTCCGACTGCCCCGGAAATGATGGAAGGGTCAAAGACCATCGAATGATACCGACAGGGTTTTTCGGTCAAGCAGCGGATTCGGTGAAGCTTGTCCGCGTTGATGAAAATTCCCTGTCCAGCCTGCAAAGAGAACTGCGTCTCAGAGACGGCGGCCTCAATTTCTCCCTCATCAAGCATGAAGATTTCCCATTCATGGTGCCAGTGCGGTGGAATCTGAGCGCCTATGTAATCGTGCACATCTCCATGATAAGCACAACAGGCAAATAGAGAGTCACGCAACGGTTGGCGCTCCATGCGGTTATCTTCTATCTTGAGTGGACATTTTGCAACCGGCATAGAATCGTTTTCCTCCTTTCTGATCGGTCGTTTTTGTTATAGTATATGGCGCTTTTTGAAAAGAAACAAGGGCCTTTTTGCGCTATACTATCAATAGAGCAAAGCCCATAGAATGAAAGAGGCCTACAAATTGACGCTGGGTGGCGCAGCTATAGAGTCGCCTAAACCAGCATTGAAATCGATGCACATTGTAAAGGAGGAACCCCCATGTTGGAACATGTAGCCATCTGGACAAGAAACTTGGAAGGGATGAAGGACTTTTATTGTTCCTATTTTGATGGAAAAGCAGGGGCAAAATATCAAAGTAAATCCGAGTTTCATGCGAATTTCGAGTCGTATTTCCTGACCTTTGGAGATGGAAGCCGGTTGGAGCTGATGGAGATGCCCACTATCCCGGAGAGCGCGTATAAACCCGGGCAGGAAGCGTTGGGCTTGACCCACATTGCATTTGCAGTGGGTGGAAAGGATGAGGTGGATGCTCTGGCCAAGCGCGCTCATGAAGAAGGGCGGAAGGTACTGCTGGAGCCACATCAGACCGGCGACGGGTATTATGAGGCGTGTATCCTGGACCCCGATGGGAACCGTGTGGAGATCACAAAACTCCCGGAATGATTTGTGTAATCGTCTAAGAGCGCTCTTCCCATGGAAGAAAAAGCGGGGGACTTTCGGTTGACAAAGAAGCCGCCCAAACACATAACAAGAAGAACTCGAAAAGGACGCCCAGCAACCGGCACATTGGCCGGAAACGGGGCGTCCTTTTGTATTTTGCAAAGTTGTGTAGAAAAAATGACAGTACGTGTCATGACAGCTGCCTCCGTACTCTCGGAATTCAAAAATTTTTAGGCAGACATGACTGATTACATTTGGTATTTGAAAAGATTGTTCCGTGAAATCCAAACACAGGCGGTTTCCACCCTATGGAAGCCTGGCCAACCTCGGCCCTTTCTGTTAAGGATTCCTGTATCAGACTCCGGAATTTCCACAAATATGCGCTCTTACATAGGATTTCCCTAATAAAACAATTGAATTTTGGACGCATATTCATCAGCTATCGATTTGTTTCGATAGAAAGAATATAAAAATGTATGGGTTTCAAGTGTGATCATAAGAGTTTATAATGCCTAAAATACAACATGAACTATTAAATAGGAGGGTTGAATCATATTGTAACAAAAGGGAGAAGTCTACCAAAGGATATGGAGACATCCGGCCTTGCGCCTATAGGTTGAAAGGGGGTTGTATGAAAAAGGGGGCTGCCTGGACACACAAAGTGCTTGTCCAGCTTGAGTAAAGTCGATTTAGACCGATCTCTTCTAGCCCGCAAGTGGACAGAAACACGAAGGTGCTTGTGTGGGCTGGGCGAATGAGCCCAGAACAGAATGAATAACATAGATTTTACAGAAAATTAAAGCCTTCTGAACCACGGGGCCTGTCCGATTCGGTATGATAAAGACAAATCTAGCGCGCCCTGCGCGGCCTTTAGGAGGAATTTCAGGAATGAAAAGAACAGCTGCTTTTTTATTGGCGGTGGCCATCTGTGTTGGAACGACGGCGACTGCATTTGCCACAGAAGAGACTGTAAAGGACAGCGCTTCTACGGAATTCCAGTTTACTCTGCGCAATGACCCGAGCTATACCATTACGATTCCCGCTCATGTGACCATGGAACAGGAAGGCACGGATGTGGAAGTGCTTGCGGAGGATGTACAGGACCTCGGCGAAGATCAGAAAATTTCCGTCACGATCGCCGGCACGGACTATTATCGCAACCAGATGGTTCTGGAAGATCCGGAGACTCGTGGCACCATGCGCTATCAGATTGTCACACCGGACGGTCGAACCCTTGAGACGACCGGCGAAAAGGATCAGATGAATGGCCAGGAGATTGTTTCCTTTACTGGCGATGGCAAAGAAACTTACACTGTGAAGCCGGTCATTGCCTTCAATGTAAAGCCTGGCAATTATACCGGTACACTCACATACGGCATCTCTGTGGTAGACATCGCATAAAAATCTTAAAAAACGTACCCCTGTACAAAAAGAGGCTCCATCGCAGATGATCTGTGGTGGGGCCTTCTTTTGGCTTACTACAGTCAGAATAGGGAGAGGATTTACTGGTGAAGTAGCTTATCCATTATTTTTTTATCTTTTTAGTATCTTAAAATGATTTATACGGGATAGAAGAGGGAAAAGAAGGTCCAGATTTCCTGTTCTGCTATGTTGAAAGAAACGATGGTGCGGAATAGGAACCAATACAGCGGATCACGCTTTCCTGTCCGGAATAGATGTTTTTCAGGTATCGCGGGGTGTAAGACCATGCACCGGTCATAGTTTCTTGCCCGGGAGATTCTGCCTTCCAAGATGGGACAAGTATCAATGGATGTACACTCGGAACCCCGGGGTTCGAGGATTGTTGTTTTTCAGGCACAGCAGGGTGTAAGGCCATGAGCCGGTCATAGCTTTTTACCCGGGAAAGTCTGCCTTCCAAGACGGAGCAAGTATGAGCGGATATATACCCGGAATACCGGGGTTCGAGGATTGTTGTTTTTCAGGCACAGCGGGGTGTAAGTTCATACGCCGGTTATGGCTTTTTGCCTGGGAAAGTCTGCCTTCCAAGATGGGACAAGTATCAATGGATGTACACTCGGAATACCAAGGTCCGGAGATCACTGCTTTTCAGGCACAGCGGGGTGTAAGTCCATGCACCGGTTATAGTTTCTTGCCCGGGAAATTCTGCCTTCCAAGATGGGACAAGTATCAATGGATGTACACTCGGAACCCCGGGGTTCGGAGATCACTGCTTTTCAGGCACAGCGGGGTGTAAGTTCGTGCGCCGGTCATAGTTTCTTGCCCGGGAAAGTCTGCTTTCCAAGACGGAGCAAGTATGAACGGATATACACCCGGAATACCAGGGTTCGAAGATTGTTGTTTTTCAGGCACAGCAGGGTGTAAGGCCATGCACCGGTTATAGTTTCTTGCCCGGGAAAGTCTGCTTTCCAAGACGGGGCAAGTATGAGCGGATATATACCCGGAATACCGGGGTTCGGAGATCACTGTTTTTCAGGCACAGCAGGGTGTAAGGCCATGCGCCGGTTATGGCTTTTTGCCTGGGAAAGTCTGCCTTTCAAGACGGGGTAAGTATGAACGGATATATACCCGGAACCCCGGGGTTCGGAGATCACTGCTTTTCAGGCACAGCGGGGTGTAAGACCATGCACAAGTCATAGTTTCTTGCCCGGGAAAGTCCACCTTCCAAGACGGGGTAAGTATGAACGGATATATACCCGGAACCCCGGGGTTCGAAGATTGTTGTTTTTCAGGTATCGCGGGGGGTAAGACCACGCGCCGGTCATAGTTTCTTGCCCGGGAAAGTCCACCTTCCAAGACGGGGTAAGTATGAACGGATATACACCCGGAATACCAGGGTTCGAAGATTGTTGTTTTTCAGATACCGCGGAGTGTAAGACCATGCGCCGGCGTAGTTCCTTGCCCGGGAATGGGGCGTTTATTCGAGGTGGGGGAGTAAAGAGCGCTCGTAAAAGAAGGAAGGGGGAGTTCGAATCGACTGCTTTTGGGGTTGTAGGCCATATAAGAGTGTGGCCTGTGCCTGGATGTGAAAGAGTGGACCTTTGCTCTAATTTTTTGTGGATACTCCGGAACACGAATTCCCACTGTACGCTGGAAGTTTTTCTATGGGATAGCAGACAAAATACCGGCGTAGAAAAGAGGCTTTTTTGTCGTATTGGATTGTTGTATATGCAAGGAAGTTGCAGTATACTGAAAATTGTTGCGTATGCAAGGAATTTTGGAAAAGCGAGGACGGACCAATGGACAGAGAGCAGCGGCAAATCGGCAAACATATCTCCGTTGCCTACCGTATGGGACAAATTTTCTATGACAACGAGCTGGCACCGTTTTCCATCGGAAGTGGACAACAATTTTTTCTGGTGAACATCGCCCAGGCGCCCGGGATTACCCTGTTGGAATTGGCGCAGAACGGATACTTTGATAAGGGGACAACTGCCCGTGCTGTGCACAAGTTGGAAGAGGCCGGGTATATCCGTGTTGAAGCCGATCAGGAGGACCGGAGATTGCGTAAGTTATTCGTCACGGAAAAGGCCGGCCCACTTCTCAAAGCCACAAGGGCAGCGTCTCGTTCTTGGCAGGACGCCCTCACGCAGGGAATGACGGAGGAGGAGTGTGCACTGGCGGAACAGCTCTTGGAGCGGATGGCCGAAAATGCCTATGCGCGGATCTCGCTTTTGAAAGGAAAGAGGGAAAACGAATGGAACAAGTGAACGAACAAAAATTGGGGAACCCCTTGGGGTATGCGCCGGTTGGAAAACTCCTAAAGCAGTTTGCACTCCCTGCGGTGATCTCCATGTTGGTGAATGCGCTGTACAACATCGTAGATCAGATTTTTATTGGTCAGGGCGTTGGCTACTTGGGCAATGCCGCCACGACTGTGGCTTTCCCGATCGTTACGATTGTTTTGGCGGTGTCAACCCTGCTGGGTGCCGGTGGCAGTTCCTACGCGGCTATTAAGTTGGGAGAAAAAAGGAGAAGGAAGCAGAGCGGACCTTGGGTAATGTGTTCGCCCTGTTGGTAGTAATCGGTGTGGTGTGCGCCGCAATCGGCCTGATCTTCTTAGAGCCAATTTTAAAGGTATTCGGTGCGACGCCCAACAATATGTCGTATGCGAAAGAATATGCGTCCATCATCCTGCTCGGCACCCCATTTAATATGTTGGGTGTGGGGCTGTCGAACCTGTGCCGTACGGATGGCAGCCCGAAGTTTTCCATGTATTCGATGTTGATTGGCGCTGTACTGAATACGATCCTCGACCCGGTTTACATTTTTGTGTTCCACTGGGGAGTCACCGGAGCTGCGATTGCGACGATTACTTCGCAGATCATTTCGGCAATTATGCTGACCTGGTATTTTCTTCGCCGGGGAAAGACTATGCGGCTTCGTAAAGAGGCATTGCGTCCGGATGGTGCCATCATCGCACGGACCGTGGCCTTGGGAATGTCAAGCTGCATCACACAGCTTGCCTCCACTCTGTTGCAGATTGTCATGAATAATACCCTGGTGCTCTATGGCGATCAAAGCGCTGTGGGCGGGGACATTGCGCTCAGCGCCATGGGGATTGTGATGAAACTGAGCATGATCTTGGTTTCGGTTTGTATTGGTATTGGCATCGGCGCTCAGCCCATTCTCGGATTTAACCGCGGGGCGAGCCAACCGGAGCGAATTAAAAAGACGTATCGGCTGTCTGCGGTCATTGCAACTGTTGTGTCCATTGTGGGATGGGCCGCCTGTATGTTATTCCCGGAGATCATCCTCAAGCTCTTCGGTTCTGCGGATGCCAATTTCACGGATTTTGCAGTCAAGTGCATGCGTATCTACCTCGGGGCGGTATTCTGTGCGGGATTCCAGGTGGTATCGACCAACTACTTCCAGGCGACTGGACAGCCGGTAAAGGCCTCCATCCTTTCCTTGATGCGCCAGGTCATTTTGCTGGTGCCGTTGATCGTAATCCTGCCGGTCTTTATGGGGCTGGATGGTGTTCTATATGCAGGTCCGATCGCGGACTTGGGTTCCGGCGTGGTTGTAGCGGTTTTTGTTGTATTTGAGATGCGGCGTCTGAATCGTTGGATTACAGAGACAAAGGGCCAAAGGGCGCCGGCAGGGGCTGCCGGGGAGCCTGCCCATGGGTGTTAAATAAAGCGAATACACGTTTCTCAAAAGGTAGGACCGAATCGGATTCAAAAGCCCGATTCGGTCCTACCTTTGCTTATTTGTGGTAGAGACGCGTCAATTGACGACCGCCAGCAAATGAGGCGGACATCCCTATCGCCGCGCCCTTTAGCTTATTTGTTTTGTAATAGGAGACATGAACGGACAGCTATCCACAAATCCCTATCGTATACGTTTGTGGAGTTTTAAATTTTCGGTAATATGGTTATTAATTTATTTTGCACATATTGATTTATAAATAATACAAAAAGACCGGTTCACTTGTATCAATATACTAAACAATAGAATGGAAGGACAAGAGATCTTGGAGCAAAAGTGAATGTAACATTTGGAAAGAAAGTGTTATAATGGACATAGAAATGAGGGATTATTTGCCATCTCCCTCACAGGATGTGCAGGGCCGATCGTTGAGAGTTGGAAACGGAATAGGAGGAAAACGATGAAGACGAAAAAAACCAGAGTGGTCCTTTCGGCGATTTCCATACTTCTGGTACTTGGTATTTTGGCAGGAGGTACGATGGCCTGGTTTACCGATACGGAGGCAGTACAGGCGGGATTTACCGCCGGTGTACTGGACATCCATGTCAAGCCGGGGGAAAAGCAAGCTACAAGTCTGGAATTTAAAAATTTGCGTCCCATGCAGTATAACCGTTTCTATAACGAGCTGCAGGACAATGGAACAGAAGATTGGGTCAATAATGTTGAAAACGGTTCATTGGGACTGACAGAAGACGATTACATGCCCATACCTTCGTATTTTAAGCCCGTGGTTATCCAAAACGATGGTACATTGCCGGTAGATCTACATCTGAGTATGGCGCTCCAGGAGACGCCGGACTGTCCTGGGGAAGAGGATATCTCCCTAAGCAACGATCATAAGACAGTCAATTGGAATAAAGACAACAAGGTCCCCTGTTCCAATCGATTGGAGGACGTACTGAAGATTTATGTCTATTGCCTGAATGGAGACCGTTGGGAGCGGGTAGAACAGGTCAACTTAAACCCGAACACAGCAGAGGACGAAGTCAGCTTGTATCATCCAGAAACTCGCTTGGGCGCAGGCATGGAAGTTACCTATGTAATTGCTGGTTATCTTCCAGAAGATGTGGATAACCGATATCAAGGAAAGCACTTCCATGGAAGCCTATTGGTCAATGCACTTCAGACGGACCAGAATACCGAATTGCATACCATTCATACGAATCATTCTGGAAGTGGGAGCATAACCGTCAATAAAACCCAAGCAAAGGCAGGGCAAAAGATCGAAGTTACCGCAAAACCCCAGGCTGGATCCAAACTGGAAAGCATCTTGGTGACGGACGAAAGTGGTCAGGTCATATATAAGAGTATGACAAGTCCCTTCTGCTTTGAAATGCCCGATTTTGACGTCGAAATTCAAATATCCTTCACGAAGGATACAACCGAAGCGATAGCCCATCAGATCCACTTGGAGCGTACTGGCTCTGGCAGTGTAATCGTTAGTAAAGCCAAGGCGAAAGCAGGACAGGAGGTAGAGGTGGAGGCAAACCCCTCTTCGGGTTATGAGCTGGAGAAGATTTTGGTAATGGACGAGAACGGTCAAGTGGTATATGAAAGTACGGCTAGCCCTATAACGTTTGTAATGCCGGATTGCGATGTCAAAATACAGATATCCTTTGTCAGTAACAAAGCAGAGAGCGAGACTTACAGGATTAAGGTAGCGCCGCTAGAAAACGGAAGCCTTACGATCAATAAAGCTAAGGCCAAAGCAGGACAAACGATAAAAGTTACGGCAAAGCCTAAGACTGGCTATGAACTGGATAATATTTTAATTGTCAATACGGAGGACCAGAACCAAATAATCGCCCAAGGCGCAACCAGTCCCTTTACCTTTCAAATGCCTGAAAACAACGTAACAGTAAAAGCCACCTTTAAAAAGGTGGAGTAGTCTGCATACAGTGGAGGTACCGCTCATCTTTGGAGAAATGGCGAAAATGTGTGAAGATGGCTCTATAATACCAAACGGCCATTTGATTCTGAGCCTTACACACAGATAATATAGAAAAGGCGGCTGTGGTTTCTAATGAGACCGCAGCCGCCTTTTTGCATTAAGCTTGGAGCATCGCCTACGAACAGAATCGATGGCTTCCTGATCACGGTGATCACCGGACGGGAGAAGATCCATTTGTTGGTCGATTTGGCGGGATTGTAGTAGTACACAGCACCGCCGGATGGGTCGTTGCCGTTGATCGCATCGCGTGCCGCCCGATAAGCCGAATCCGCCACGGGTGCGTTGACACCGCCATCGTATAGACAGGAAAAGGCTCCCGGCTGGTAGATCACACCGGCCAATGTGTTGGGGAAGGAGGGGTGTTCTATACGGTTTAAAATAACCGCGCCGACGGCCACCTGCCCTTGGTAGGGTTCCCCCCGGCTCTCCGCAGAGATAATTTTTGCCAGCAGATCGACGTCACTGCTGCTGAATCCGCCTTGTCCAGCTCCGGAGGAAATCCCCATCTTGCGGAGTGTTTGCTCTCCAGCAATTCCATCCGCTGCAAGACCGTTGTATTTTTGGAAGGCGATTACGGCCTTTTTGGTCTGTGATCCATAGATACCGTCTACCTCGCCGGAATAGACGCCGTATTCTTTGAGCTTGGTCTGGATCTGCCGGACCTCTTCACCGGTGGAACCCACCTTGGAGAGAGTCTGCACGCTGCCCCCATAATTGCCGACCAATGCGATAATCAGCACATTGACCAGCAGAATCACCAGGATACGCCAAAGATATTTCAAACTGTTTTTCATATTGTGGCCTCCCACAGAAATTTCCATTGTTAGGATTGTTTCCATGGAGTGCCGATATATACTAGGCAGAATGACCATCTGCCGGAAAGTAACACAAAAACTTCATCGTTCACTCTGAAAAGCTACGCTGCTGTAACGCTCATCCGGATAGATTGACATTTTTGTAGTTATACTATATACTTTTCATGTAAATATGAAAAATATGAATTAAAGGAGATGCATACAATGACGATGCCGAAGGGAAAGCACATATTTGGAACAGTGAAAGTCGGAGAGCGCGGGCAAATCGTGATTCCGAAGGAGGCACGGGAGATATTCAACATAAATCCCGGGGATACGCTGCTGGTGTTGGGCGATGAGAAGCAGGGAATAGCCGTTGTAAAAGCGGATGTTATGGAGGAGGTTGCCGTAAAAATCTTGAAAGGCTTGGGGCATTTTAAGGGAGGAGCCGATGGTGAAGAGTAACCTCTTGGGCATCCTGCCCTTCCTTCTGGCGATGGATTTGCTAATCCCCTTTCTGCTGGCGCCATCTTATAAGGGGTATCGCCATTTGACGCAAGTTATGAGTGTTTTAGGCAATTCAAAAGCGCCTTTACATGTCCTTTACAATGGGTGGTTAGTACTTTTTGGCCTTGTGGTTTTCATCAGTACATTTCAGTTGTATCCTGCGATTGCATACACATCAA
>NZ_JBKEIV010000004.1:72500-143019 GCF_046693725.1 Anaeromassilibacillus sp. SJQ-1
GCGATGGTCGCCCCGGGCGTAAGGGACCGAAATTAGAGTAGGGAAGCATGCTGGACGGGGGGCGAGAAAAGCTTATTGTATATCTGAGGCGCCCGTACCGCAAACCGACACAGGTAGATGGGAAGAGAATTCTAAGGCCAACGGGAGAAGGGTAGTTAAGGAACTCGGCAAATTGGTCCCGTAACTTAGGGAAAAGGGACGCCACGGAGACGTGGCCGCAGTGAATAGGCCCAGGCGACTGTTTAGCAAAAACACAGGTCTCTGCTAAATCGAAAGATGAAGTATAGGGGCTGACACCTGCCCGGTGCTGGAAGGTTAAGAGGAGATGTGCAAGCATTGAATTGAAGCCCCAGTAAACGGCGGCCGTAACTATAACGGTCCTAAGGTAGCGAAATTCCTTGTCGGGTAAGTTCCGACCCGCACGAATGGTGTAACGATCTGGGCACTGTCTCAATTACCCGCCCGGCGAAATTGTAGTACCGGTGAAGATGCCGGTTACCCGCGACAAGACGGAAAGACCCCATGGAGCTTTACTGCAGTTTAATATTGGGTTTCGGTAATTTATGTACAGGATAGGTGGGAGACTGGGAAGCCAGCACGCCAGTGTTGGTGGAGTCACCCTTGGGATACCACCCTTAAGTTGCTGGAATTCTAACCTGCGGCCGTGAATCCGGCCGGGGGACATTGTTAGACGGGCAGTTTGACTGGGGCGGTCGCCTCCAAAAAGGTAACGGAGGCGCTCAAAGGTTGGCTCAGCACGGACGGAAACCGTGCTTTAGAGTGTAAACGCGTAAGCCAGCCTAACTGCGAGGGTGACGGCCCGAGCAGTAACGAAAGTTGGAGTTAGTGATCCGGCGGTATGAGAGTGGAATTGCCGTCGCTCAACGGATAAAAGCTACCCTGGGGATAACAGGCTGATCTCCCCCAAGAGTCCACATCGACGGGGAGGTTTGGCACCTCGATGTCGGCTCATCACATCCTGGGGCTGTATTCGGTCCCAAGGGTTCGGCTGTTCGCCGATTAAAGTGGTACGCGAGCTGGGTTCAGAACGTCGTGAGACAGTTCGGTCCCTATCTGTCGTGGGCGTAGGATATTTGAGGAGAGCTGTCCTTAGTACGAGAGGACCGGGATGGACGCACCTCTGGCGCACCAGTTGTTCCGCCAGGAGCACAGCTGGGCAACTATGTGCGGATCGGATAAACGCTGAAAGCATCTAAGCGTGAAGCCGACTCCAAGATAAGATATCCCATAGCGTAAGCTAGTAAGGCCCCTTGAAGACTACAAGGTTGATAGGCTGCGTGTGTAAGCATGGTAACATGTTCAGCTTGGCAGTACTAATAGGCCGAGGGCTTGACCATAGTTCCTTGGTTCAAAGCTTTTTCAGTTAGCTTCTATCTTAAATCTTTATTCAGTTTTCAGTGTACTGGCAAAAGACTCATCCGATTTGGATGAGTCTTTTTTTATTGTGTGAATTGTTTGTATATATTGTAGAATTAGAATTGTAAACGGAATTGCTTTTTATTTATAAAATATATGTACGATAATAGAATATGATTGTATTATAAGTAATAGATAATTTTGTTTTGAGACCATTTAAAGAGCGTGATTCCGATGGGCTGTTTATTTTGTTTGAAGGATATTGTGAAGGGTGAAAATATAAGAAGGTTTTTATTTTCAAAAGAGAATGGCTATGCGAATCATCCGCCTTTGCATGATGTTGGTTCTCGTCATGGTTTCCATTCCTATGGCAAACGCGGTAGAGATAGACAGCCCAAAAGCTACGTCGAATATAGTTTATTTACAAAGGGATACCGGCGTGGAAGCGATCCAGCTACCGGAGAACGTGACGCAGGCGGATAAAGCCCGGATGCAGAAAAATTTGCTTTTGTACGGAAATCGTGTGCATTCGGAAAGCGAAGTAGCAAAAATTAACCAGGAGGCCGCGGCAAAAGGCGGACTGGTTTATGGCCCTTGGTTTGGCGGAGTCGAAAAATATTATAGTATGTCTACAGCAGAAAGCATGTCTGCTTTGGCGTGGGTGGCAAACGCTGTTGTTCCTATCCTTTCTGCGGCAGGGGCAATTTCTCTTGGAGCTGCGGCAGTGGCAGAGGCACTTTGTTTGGGCTGCAGGAATTCCTTCAATCAATCCGCCGGTATTTGGCACAGGATCGGAAATAAGCGTTACTATGAAGAAGCAGTATCGGGAGGTTTCTTATTCAGACGGTACATTTGCCTATTACGAAACGGGGTTTTTCGCTCAGGATTTGACGATGGGAGGAACCTACTACGGTTCTCCGGAGGCAATTTTTTCAGGGGGGCTTTACTGAGTGCATTTTACAGAAAAGCTGATCGCGTTTTTTCAAGATTACCGGCCTTTGATTATGTTTTTTGGGTCGAGCATGCTTTTTGGCGCGATATTCTTTTTGCCATACGAAAACGGTGCGGCAAGGGTTTTGGTGGGATGGCTGGGTGTTACGATTGCGAGTCTCGACTTCTCCAAAGTTCCAAAGCAAGCGGAGAATCGGAACAAAGAGATTGCAAAAACCGTTTTGCGCGCTGTACTTGTGGCGTCAGGGCTCTTTGCCGTTTTTTGGGCGCTGCCTAATATTTTATGGCGTGTGTTTTGCTCTGCGTAATCTGTTTTCCATTTCGAGTATTCTTGTTCAAACAGGGGCTCAAGTACAAGCCATCATAGAGCGCAATAAGGAAGAGGTTCTTACCAACGCGATTCCTATAACGGCTCGCAGGAGGCAATTTGCTTGGGAAGTCTTTGGTGAGGCAGGCACGGATGAAGTTCTATGAATTTTTACAAAAGTAAAGTATGGAATGAATATTTTTAATAGGGACAGCCTCCGCAAAAAGCAGGGGCGTCCCTATCGCTATTAAACTAATTGATATCTACGCTGTATGCGGCATTGTACCGTGGCTAACACTGTTTTATCCGGACAGGTATTGGATTCTTCGATTGTTGCCATCTGGATGACAACGGCGGCCAATACGCACTTTTGTAAAATATCTGAAGATGTGGATGGAAGAAGCGAGGCGATTATAGAAGTATTTCTTTGGAGAACGCTTATCGGGGTTGGCAGTGGCCGTATTTTTGCGCTGCTTGTGTCTCTGCCGTTTGGATAATGGTCACCATACCGCGAATCTTTTGCACAGCACTTAAACCTTTCCTGTATATTCGGTGGCGTGTTGATGTTATTTTTAGGAGGCGGACCCTCTATTCCGGTGAGGTACGGGGGCATATACGGAAATTATTCAGTTATACAAGGCTCCGGGATTCGAACGATTCGATTGTTAGGAGGCGACCGCTCTATCCAACGGAACTACGGGGGCGTATACAGAAAATATTCAATTTCAAAGGGTTCCGGGATTCGAACGATTCGATTTTAGGAGGATTCCATTGCATCGTTTCTTGATTCGTATCTATGAACTTGTCCGGCGCTATGGTTTATATGTTGGGGTGCTTCCCTCATTGATTGCACTCATTTTGCCGGAGAAATATTTTTATATCAGCATCCCGCTTCTGCTTTTCGCGATCTTGTTAGACAGCCTGAGCTTCTATTATGGCAGGATTCCGGAAGAGCTTGTGGAAAAGCGCCGGAAGATTGCAAAGGCAACTGTGTATGGCGTTTGCACGACTATTGCGTTATTTGCGGCGTGCTTTTTGGCGGCATTCCTTTTGCATCCGGAAACTTTTGGGAGATAGCGTCAGTTCCTCTGGAGAAGAGGAAAATTGAATTTCTCCGGCTGGCTATGGAATCTAAGTGAAAAATGATGTTTATTAAAACCGGCAGTTCTTGTCAGCTCTTTGGCTCGGTATTTCTTCTTGGTAGTTGGATGATCCTGAAAGCTTTTTTGGCAGTAGTTGCGGGAACCGCCTATTTGCCGGACTTTTCGTGCATCCCGGAGACGCAAAAAGAGGATAAAAAGGCAATCGTCAAAGCGGTCCTGCGTTCCTTTTTGGAAACGTTGGCAATCTTGGCGGTTGTTTGGGTGGTTTCTTTTCTTGCCCAATGGATACGATGAGCGGCCATCCGGTATCGAAATCCAGTAAATCAATTGGAATGTGTTTGTGGACGAGACATGTCTAGAGATCAAAGGGGGGCAGAGAAACACCTCTAATTCAGACGGAATATTTACCTATTATTGAAGTAACACCAGGTTCCAATTAACGCAATAGATTGAGAGGCACTTCTATGATGGCAAGGAGCGGCGCATTTGGAAAAAAGGGAAAATTTCTAGGAGCAGGGATTGCTGTCCTGGCGGTTCTCTCCATGATTCTATATTATGGGGTGGCGTCGGGAACAGATTTTTTCTGCACAGACCGCCCATGGAGTTTTGAGCCACGTGCAAAAATCCTTGTCTTGGGGCTTTCGATTGCAATGATTGTGTATTTGGGAATTTATCTTTTGAAAAACCAGTTGAGTTTGCGGCGCTATACGCTTTTGGCGTGGGGCTGGTTTGTGATTTTCCTTCTGTTCGCCGGTTTGTTTGCAGTTGTTTTCCCGTCTTCCGTTGGGAGCGGATGGAGTATTTGTATTTGGGCCTTTCCAAAAATGGTTTGGGCGTCGATTTTGATGGCGGCGCTCGGTGGATTCCGCCAGATGGCTGCTGGGAGGCAAACCGCGCCGCCGCAAGGCGGTTCCATACGTTGCCTGTTTTTACAGGAGCGGGGAAAATATGGGTGGTTTGCCGCCGCTGCCCTCGCAGGAGTGCTGGCAGAGGGCGCTTGCCGGATCGTTTATTTCATGGGAAACCAGGCGGTCATTTCCCGCCAGGACATGGCCTTCTTTTCGTGGGCTTCCAACGCAGGGACATTTCTGGACGGCCTGTTTCTGGCCCTGTCAAAATGGCTGCTTGCGGGCCTGGCTGTCCTTCTTTTCTATGGAAGGATGCGGCTCTCGACGTATTTGGCGGGGAATGCCCTGTATTTTGCCATTTTGTTCATGGTTCTTCCCACTCTTCAATGGCTGCTCGATCCCATGTTTGTTCAGAATGTGGTCTTTTCCGTCGGGTTGTCCTTGGTTGGCGGGATAGAAATTGTATTCGCGGTATGCCTTCTATATTTGATAGCTGCCTTTATGCAGGAGAAAAAGGGGAGAACTACCGGATGATGGAAAGAATTTTTGCAGAATGGGGTAAAACTCATAAGAAATGATAAATGATTGCCAATGTGTAACCATTTTACCCGCTGATGAAAGAGGCTCCTTACTTTTCAATAAAACAAAACCCCAGCCTTCGGCTGTTTTCTACAGCGAGGCTGGGGATTTTTTGTATATTGCGAAAGGCATTTGGACGAGTGCACTTTTCTATTCTTTACGCGTTGAATAGATCCTCTCCCATCTTGTTATTTCGTTTTCAGTGTACTTCGGAAAGAGATCGGTCCAATTGCACAGGCCCTTTATTGTTACCGTTATTCTCTTGAAACTTTTTGAATCCGTTTTCCACAGAGGCCGGCAATGCTGTGGAAAACATTCTCCGCAACCAGATTTTTTGCCGTTATAAAAAGGGTTACCACAATCCTCTTAGCCTTCTTCCCGGGTACCGGAAGCATAAATCCCAGGGTATATGTCCGAAACTTCCCTTGCCGGTTGAATGAATGCGTGTTCGTATGGACAGCTCCATGGAATGGCTCTTTTTGGATATTCCCATCCAGTCCAATTCCGTCAACCGTTTCGCCAGCTATGAAAAGGCTTACTACAAACCTCCTTAGCCTTCTTCCCGGAAACCGGAGGCATAAATCCCAGGGTATATGTCCGAAACTTCCCTTGCCGGTTGAATGAATGCGTGTTCGTATGGACAGCTCCACGGAATGGCTCTTTGGATATTCCCATCCAGTCCAATTCCGTCAACCGTTTTCGCCAGCTATGAAAAGGCTTACTACAAACCTCCTTAGCCTTCTTCCCGGAAACCGGAGGCATAAATCCCAGGGTATATGTCCGAAACTTCCCTTGCCGATTGAATGAATGCGTGTTCGTATGGACATCTCCATGGAATGGCCCTTTGGATATTCCCGTCCGGTCCAATGCCATCTACCGTTTGGCCAGATATGAAAAGGCTTACTACAAATCTCCTTAACCTTCTTCCCGGAAACCGGAAGCATAAATCCCAGGGCATATGTCCGAAACTTCCCTTGCCGGTTGAATGAATGCGTGTTCGTATGGACATCTCCATGGAATGCTTCTTTGGATATTTCCGTCCGGTCCAATGCCATCTACCATTTGGCCAGATATGAAAAGGCTTACTACAAATCTCCTTAGCCTTCCTCCCGGAAACCGGAGGCATAAATTCCAGGGCATATGTCCAAAACTTCTCTTGCCGGTTGAATGAGTGCATGTTCGTATTGACATCTCCATTGTATGCCCCTTTGGATATTTCCATCCGGTCCAATTCCGTCAACCGTTTCGCCAGACTGGATTGGAGAATTGTTTTGGAATAGATACGAGGCCAGGCAGTAGGCATGGTTTACCACATGATTTGGGTCCATTTCATGGAAGTGGTATTGTACGTCTGGAAGGCCAAGCGCGTACATCCCCAAGGTATCTACCAGCTCATGGCTAATTAGTTGGAACAAAAAACGAAAGGAAAAGCACAATCCAGACGGTATCAGCGGCAGTCTACAAGAATAAATTGTGATTTCACAAGATTGGTGTTATAATAAGAGAAAAGTTCCTGCCGGGGCAGCCGCCCCGGTGGTATGGATAGAAAGGCAGGAAAACAATATGCACATCAGCTATAAACCACTCTGGCACACACTGTTAGAGCGTGATATGAGAAAAGAGGATTTAAGGCTTGCTGCTGGTATGACAACAAATATGATTGCCAACATGAGCAAAGAGGGAAAGCACATCAGCATGGATACATTAGCCCGTATCTGCGAAACGCTGAATTGTGAGATTACCGATGTGATTGAGTTAGTACCAGACGAGCCTACTTCCACAGGAGGTAAGGAACATGAGCGAATTGAAACCAAGAATAACGGAAAATGGAATTGATTATATTCTTGTCGGAGATTACTACATCCCAGACTTGAAACTGCCGGAGGAACACCGCCCCATCGGAAAATATGGACGGATGCACCGGGAATATTTAAGAGAAGTCCATCCAGCCAGATTGAACACATTGATACTGACCGGAGAATTGTGGACATATCTTGCAGACCTGAACGAACAGGCACAGAAGCGGTTCGATACCATCATGGAGCAGATGAAAGCTGCCGAGGGTGTGACTGAGGAATTAAAGCGTACCTGTCAAATGGAATGGGTGCAGCGTTGCAATAACATTCGCAACCGGGCAGAAGAAATTGTTTTGCATGAGATGATTTATTCATAACGATATGGTAGAATAATTATGATAAATCGAAATCTATAAAGGAGAATATTGATGAAACTATTTTTATGTTCGCACTTTTCAAGTGTAGGAAGTCTGATAAAGGAAGAAATTGAAAATAAGAAAGTCGCATTTATTCCAACAGCTTCGTTGCGTGAAGGCTATATCGGTTATGTCGGCTCGGCTCGAAAATTATTCAAAAAGTTGGGAGCAATCGTAACTGAAATTGATATTTCAACGGAGGCTTATTCAACGATACAGTCTGTTTTTGAAAATGCAGATGTGATATATTTTACCGGCGGAAATTCTTTTTTTCTTATGGACTAGCTCCGTAAGACGGGAGCTGATGGGCTGCTGAAAAAGGAATTGGCAAATGGAAAATTGATGATTGGCGAGTCGGCAGGCGCAATTATATGCGCTCCAAGCATCCAATATATCGAGCAAATGGATGAAAAGCCAGAGGACTACTCACAAGAAGATGATGCAGGGCTTGATTTGATTGATTTCTATGTTCTTCCGCATTATCTTACAGCACCATTTAAGAAAGTTACCGAGAAAATAATGACTGAGTTTTCGGATTTGAATCTATGCCCAATTAACAACCGTCAGGGAATTGTAATTGATGGTGAAGGTTCAAAGGTTATTTGCAAAGACTAATTTGAAAATTCCTGTTTTTGAAACCGGAAAATCGGAAGCTGAGGGGGATAGACTATTGAGAACATATGAGAATAAAGACGAGCTTAAAAACGAGATAAATAAAAGCTTTGCAAAGTATATTTCAGAATTTAATGATATTCCTGAGCATTTAAAAGATAAGAGAGTTGATGAGATCGATCGAACTCCAGCTGAAAATCTTGCTTATCAGGTCGGCTGGACAACTCTTGTTATTAAATGGGAATCAGACGAAAGAAAGGGTATTCCTGTCAAAACTCCTTCGGATAATTTTAAGTGGAATCAGCTTGGCGAATTATATCAATGGTTCACAGATACATATGCCCAGCTGTCACTGCAAGAATTGAAAGACAGATTGAATGAGAATATCAACTCTATTTATGCAATGATTGATTCTCTGAGTGAGGAAGAATTATTTAAACCACATATGAGAAAATGGGCTGACGAAGCAACTAAAACAGCCGTCTGGGAAGTATACAAATTCATACATGTTAATACAGTTGCTCCGTTCGGAACCTTTAGAACCAAGATTAGAAAATGGAAAAAGATTGCACTATAACTTCCAGCTTGTCTTTCAGAAATTCTAACTGAATAATCACAGCACGAACCGCTGCTACATGGAATGAAGCCAACAAACCATGCAACAGCGGTTTTTCTTTACCATTTTTTCCTCTGGCTGATAGGCGTTCCCATTTTCTTTGATTTTTGGAGAATCCGAATCAGCCAGCGAAATTCTTCTTCCGATAAATTTTTGTAGTTGATACCGAGTTGCTTGCAGTAAAGCATTGCCAGTTTTTCCAAACGGCTGCCCTTGAAATTTTCGACGGCTTCCAGATTTTCTTTCAGTTCATCGGCAACGGTGGTCTGGGGCGCACTTTCACTGTCCTTTTTGTGGGATTCCCGAATATCCCGGATAATCAGGTTGAGGTCATCCAGAACCATGTGGCTGAAATATTCATCATCACTGATATGGGCAGCTTGCAGCACTTTCAAATGCGGGTCATCTTCGCCGGGGCGATACCGTTCAATGATTTCATGCCGGACGGTATCAACAAGTGCATTGAGGTTTTGAATCTGCATGGTGGCAATCCCGTCCACATAAATCTCAATGTCTGCAAGAAACTTGATAAAATCTTTATGTGTGGCAAGCTCACAGAGCAGACGGTTGTTAATCCGACCGCTTTTCAGAAGTGCAACCATCTCATCGTTCAAATGCAGCTCCGTCAATGGCGTGTTGATCTGCTCCTTGTTCTCTGTCCGGCACAGCAGATAATCAACGGAAACCCCATAGAAGTCTGCCAGCGTGATGAGGTTTCCATGATTGATTTCCTTAAAATCTTCTTTTTCATAACTGCCAAGGGCTGATTTAGAAATACCCGTCAGCTTTGAAAGTTCTTCCAGATTTAAGCCTTTGTCCTTGCGGAGTTCCCAAAGGCGTTCCTGTATGCTTGTTGCTCCTTTCATGGGTGCACGCTCCTTTCCGGCGGTTTCATTGTTGCCGTTTAACTGGATTATATCACACTTTCCGCAATCGTGGAAATTTCTGATTTTTACCCCTAATTCCTACTTTGTGGACATACGGCACAGGGCACAAAAATGTTCTATGATACAGGTAGTTCATCGATGGATTATTCCAATCGAATGACCAGCCTGTGTGGGATATGCTTCCCCGGCGATGTAGCGCCATGACTTTTGGCAGGGATATGGAGGAACCCTGACCGAAACGAGCGTACCAAAGGGAGCGATACGCCGCTGTGAGATTCAGGGGAGGAACGACACCGGGGAGAACTGGCGAACTGACACCGAAATGATACCGAAACACGACAATCTGATAGGGGGATAGTCTACCCTATCGCTGATACTTCGGGAGATTTTAAGCGGCTCTATGGCTGTAATTTTGCCGAAAATCGCCCCGAAACCATACACGAAAACGGGAGGAAACACAATATGCCGAGAATGAGCAAAAAGAGGAAGCATGAGCTTTCCTTTTACCTCAATGACCGGGGGCGTGTCACTTACAACGAATTATGCCGGAAATGCCAGCATGGGTGCAAGCAGAGCTTCCGGGCGGTTGTGATTGACTGCCCCCGTTATTTATCCAAACGAGCAAAGAAAAAGGAGGAACACACCGAATGAATTTTGAATTTATGACGATAGACACACCATTACCGCCCTGTATGCCATTTCCCAGAGCGTTGACAGGATTTCCAGTCAGCAGCACCGCAAAGGTCATGTACTGCCGGATGCTGGACGCTATGCTATCCAAAGGGAAGGAGGACGAGAACGGAATCCTGTTTGTCTGCTTCCCCATCACAGCCATTGCCGCAGTCCTGTCCCGCAGCCCCATGACGGTCAAGCGTTCTCTGAATGAACTGGAAACCGCCGGACTTATCATGCGGGTGCGTCAGGGCATTGGAGAACCAAACAGGATTTATGTGCTGATACCGGGAAAGGAGGACGCTGCCCTTGCCTGATACCTCAAAACTGGAAAAGCTCAACCGGGAGTTGGAAAAAAGCGAAAAGAAACTGCGGAAAGCCATCAATGATGAAAAGGCATTGCAGCACCAGTTGAAGCAGCTTACCCGAAAGGAACGGACGCACCGGCTCTGTACTCGTGGCGGTATGCTGGAAAGTTTTCTGCAAGAGCCGGAACGCCTGACAGATGATGATGTCATGCTGCTGTTGAAACTCATTTTTCACAGGCAGGACACGCAGGAACTATTGAAAAAACTGCTGGAACGGGAGAAGCCGGAAACCCCTTAGTTTACTAAGGGCGCAATTATACACCACCCAAAGGTTGGTGCATTGCGTTCTCCGAAGGCTCCTCGCCGGAGGGCTGTAATTTTCCGCAGCCACGGTCTGCTCCAAATCAAACAGGGGACGCTACACTTCCCCTGCGCTGGCTTTCGCCAGCTACCCTTTTGTGGACTTGCCATCTGGGGACACCTTGCGTTGCAAGCTGTTCCCAGCCGACAAGTTTTACAGAATCAGTTTTCTGTCTTTTGAGAAGAAATGAAAAATGTTATACTAAAAAATGAAAATGCCTATTGACTCTCACGGAACGTCATAGATTAAAGTTACCTTATCAGGAACAGGAGGTCAGCAGCTATGAGGACAGTAAAAGAAATATCAGATTTAACAGGTATCAGCGTTCGCACGCTTCACTATTATGATGAAATCGGGTTGTTAAAGCCAACAGAAAAAAGTGATGCGGGATACCGGCTTTATGACGATAAGGCACTGGAAACATTACAACAGATTTTATTTTTCCGTGAGTTTGATATCTCCTTGAAAGAAATCAAAGCTGTTTTGGACAATCCGGCTCTTGAAAGAAATCAGATTCTACAAGTACAGCGAAAAATGTTGGTAACAAAGAAAGAACGAATGGAACGTCTGATTGCCAGCATTGATGACATTCTGAAAGGAGAGAACAAAATGGATTTTACAATTTTTACCAAAACAGAAGTAGAAGAAATGTTCCAAACCATGCTTGAGCATATGCCGGAGAATATGAGAAACATTGCAATTAAAGAATTTGGTAGCATTGAACAATGGAAAAAGCATTATATGGAAGTCGTATCTTCGGAAGAAATGCAGAAAGGCTATGCAAAGGTAGTTGAATGGTATGGTGGAAAGGACAAGTTTCTGTCTGTTGCCCGAACTCCCGTCAGCAAAGAAGTTGCAGAAAGCTATAACAAACGGATAGAAGCGATTTTGCAAAAACTGATTGCAAAACAGAATTGTGACATAGATTCTTTTGAAGTAAAAGAGCTTGTTGGAGAATATGGCTTTGTTATGAAACAGCTTGCCCAGATAAAAGAAGAAAAAGGCTTTATGATGGCACAGGCGCAGTATTACCGCAATGAACAAATCAAACCAATGATAGACGAAAAATACGGTGAAGGGGCTTCTGATTTCTTTGCACAGGCAATAGAAAACTATTATAAAGTTAAGTAATCTTGAATTTTAACTAAATACCCGCCGCCCCCAGCGGCACACCAAGCAGGAAATCTGAAAAAGGTCTCCTGCTTTTTTTATACCTAAAATCGGAAAGGAGGAACACTAAATGCCCTGTCCACACAATCAAATCTCCATCGTCCAGCGTAGCAACCGCCAGTCTGCTGTTGCCGCCGCTGCTTACCAAAGCGGCGAAAAGCTGTTCTGTGAATACGACCAGCAAGTGAAGCACTACCCAGAAAAGCGTGGTATCGTCCATAATGAAATCCTGCTCCCGGCAAATGCCCCGCCAGAGTATGCAGACCGCAATACCTTATGGAACGCCGCCGAAGCTGTTGAGAAGCAATGGAACTCCCAGCTTGCAAGGCGGTGGGTGCTTTCCATTCCCAGAGAGATACCGCCCGACCAGTACGCCGCCCTTGTCCGGGATTTCTGCAATCAGCAGTTTGTTTCCAAAGGAATGTGCGTGGATTTTGCCATCCATGACAAAGGGGACGGAAACCCTCACGCTCATGTCATGCTGACTATGCGGGCAATGGATGAACATGGGAAATGGCTTCCCAAGAGCCGCAAGGTTTATGACCTTGACGAGAACGGGGAACGGATAAAACTTCCGTCCGGCAGATGGAAAAGTCACAAGGAAGATACGGTTGACTGGAACGACCGCAAGTATTGTGAAATCTGGCGGCATGAATGGGAGATCATCCAGAACCGCTATCTGGAAGCCAACAACCGCCCGGAGCGGGTGGATCTCCGTTCTTATGAAAGACAGGGGCTTGATATTATCCCTACCGTCCATGAGGGTGCTGCTGTCCGGCAGATGGAAAAGCGAGGGATTCAGACCAACATCGGAAATCTGAACCGGGAAATCAAAGCCGCCAACAGCCTGATGAAGTCTATCCGGCAGCTTATTAAAAATCTCAAAGGCTGGATTATCGAGCTTAGTGAAAAACGAAAAGAACTGCTTGCGGAAA
Source organism: Anaeromassilibacillus sp. SJQ-1 (assembly GCF_046693725.1). Lineage (NCBI taxonomy): Bacteria > Bacillati > Bacillota > Clostridia > Eubacteriales > Acutalibacteraceae > Anaeromassilibacillus > Anaeromassilibacillus sp. SJQ-1. Next base: position 85,439 of record NZ_JBKEIV010000004.1, read on the forward strand.
AAGCTGCGGAGGAAGCGGTATTTCTTCCCAATCTGTTGATGAAGTACATGGAGGTACGAAAGGCAGAACGGAGCGACTGGACACGGGCGGGACAAAACCGTGGAACTTCCAAAGACTTAAAGGCAGTCAGCGAAGCCCTGTCCTATCTTCAGAGAAAGGGACTTTCCACCGTGGAGGATTTGGAAAACTTTATAGAAACGTCCGGGAAATCTGCCGCCGACTACCGAAAGCAGATGAAGCCAAAGGAAACCCGCAGCAACGTGATTGACGCTATCCTTGCCGCCCGGACGGACTGTAAGGAATGTAAGCCCGTTTATGAGAAATACCAGAAGATATTTTTCAAGAAAACTAAGGAAAAATTCAAGCTGGAACACCCGGAGGTTGCCCGGTTTGAGAAAGCCAGTGCCTACCTTGCCAAGCACCCGGATGATAAGGACAGCACGAAAAAGGAGCTTTTGCAGGAACAGGCGAAGCTTGTGGGCGAAATCGCAGACTTGAAAGTACCGTTGACCGAGGTGCAGGAAGATTTGAAGAAGCTGCGGGACATCCGCTACTGGGTACGGAAAGCCACACCCGGCACAGAGGAAAGCAAAGAGCCGCCCAAGAAGCAGCCCCTCAAAGAAGTCTTGCAGGATAAAGGCTGACGAGAAGAAAGCACAGAAAAACGCCCCGGCGCAGACGAAACACAAACAACAGGATATGGAACTTTAACAGGCACTTGCCATTTTCAGATTGAGAATGATAAGTGCCTTTTCTTTTTTACAAGGAGGAATTGATTTGAATGTATTTGAAGCTGTGAAGCAGTCCGTTACGACAAGACAGGCTGCGGAGCATTACGGAATCCGGGTAAACAGAAACGGGATGGCTTGCTGCCCGTTCCACAACGATAAGACCCCCAGCATGAAGCTGGACAAGCGTTTCCACTGCTTCGGATGTGGTGCAGATGGGGATGTGATTGATTTTGTAGCTGCCCTGTACGGGCTGGGGAAAAGGAAGCCGCCGCACAGTTGGCGAGTGACTTCGGGCTTGCCTATGAGGACTGGAAGCCACCGGGCAGGGCAAGGAAGCCCAAGCCCCGGCAGAAATCCCCGGAAGAACAGTTCCGGGAAGCAAAGGCACATTGCTTCCGTGTCCTTGCCGATTATCTACACCTCTTACGGGTATGGAAAACCGACTATGCCCCGCACTCCCCGGAGGAAGCGTTTCATCCCCGGTTCGTGGAAGCCTTGCAGAAGCAAGCCCATGTGGAATATCTGCTGGATGTGCTGCTGTTCGGGGAGACAGAGGAAAAAGCGGTTTTGATTATGGACTACGGAAAGGATGTGATACAGCTTGAACAGCGAATGGCAGAGCTTGCAGCCGCAGACGCAGCAAGAACTAAAAAACACCATGAACGCCATGCAGCCGCCCCAGAGCGTTGAGGAAGTAAAGGCAACTCTGGAAACCACCGAGAAAGGCGGCGTCCGCCAGAGCATACGGAACTGCCTGACCGTATTCCAGCGTGACCCTGTGCTTGCCGGGGCAATCGCCTACAACATCCTGACCGACCGCAAGGACATCATAAAGCCCATCGGTTTTCACAGAGAAAGCACAGCCCTGACCGATACGGACATGAAGTATCTGCTTCTCTATCTGGAGGAAACCTACGGGCTTACCAGTGAGAAAAAGATTGAAACCGCCATCGGGATTGTGGCGAATGAGAATAAGTACCACCCCATCCGGGATTTTCTGAACAGCCTTGCATGGGACGGGACTGAGCGCATCCGCTTCTGTCTGCGGCACTTTCTGGGAGCTGATGTGGACGATTACACCTATGAAGCCTTGAAGCTGTTCATGCTGGGGGCGATTACAAGGGCATTTAAGCCCGGAAGCAAGTTTGAAATCATGCTGTGTCTGGTAGGCGGTCAGGGGGCTGGCAAATCCACCTTCTTCCGGCTGCTGGCAGTCCGGGACGAGTGGTTTTCCGATGATTTGCGGAAGCTGGACGATGATAACGTGTACCGCAAGCTGCAAGGTCACTGGATAATTGAAATGTCGGAAATGATGGCAACCGCCAATGCCAAGAGCATTGAGGAAATCAAGTCCTTTCTAAGCCGCCAGAAAGAGGTTTACAAAATTCCCTATGAAACTCACCCGGCAGACCGCCCCCGTCAATGCGTGTTCGGCGGCACTTCCAACGCCCTTGACTTTCTCCCCCTTGACCGTTCCGGCAACCGCCGATTTATCCCGGTCATGGTGTACCCGGAGCAAGCCGAGGTTCACATTTTGGAGGACGAAGCCGCTTCCAGAGCCTATATCAGCCAGATGTGGGCGGAAGCAATGGAGATTTACCGAAGCGGCATGTTCAAGCTGTCATTCAGCCCAGCCATGCAGCGGTATCTCAAAGAACACCAGCGGGATTTTATGCCGGAGGACACCAAAGCCGGGATGATACAGGCTTACCTTGATAAGTACACCGGGGAAACGGTCTGCTCCAAGCAGCTCTACAAGGAAGCCTTAAACCACACCTTTGATGAGCCGAAGCAATGGGAAATCCGGGAAATCAACGAGATAATGAACCAGTGCATTACCGGGTGGAACTACTTTTCCAATCCGAGGATGTTTGCGGAATACGGCAGACAAAAGGGCTGGGAGCGTGAAATCCCGGCAACGGACACCGACAACCCGCCCGAAAAATCTATGGACGGTTTTGTGGAGGTCACAGAGCAGATGGAGCTTCCATTCTGAAAATGACAGCCCGTTGCCGACTTCGTTGCTATCCCGTTGCCGCAGCCGGTTGCCGGGGAAATCCCTTATTTCCGGGCTTTTTCCCTCTCTGACAACCAAAACAACAGAAAAATAAAAGAAAAGTATAAATAGTAATCAACGCCAGATTGAGATTGTTTGCAAGGTCTTTTGAAGCCCGTTGCCGGACTTCGTTGCCGACCGTTCTCTGTCTGGCTATTTTCATGTATGGAGGATAACTGCCTATGGCGAAAAATAAGACCAAGATTGAAGTGACAACCGTATTTGACGGGGAACTGGACGCCACCGATGTGTTCGTCAGCCTGATTTCCCAGAAATACGGCAAAACAAATACAAAAGAATATCTTGCTAAAAAGAAAGATTTGAAGTATAATGAAGATGAGGTTCAACAGAGCCAGATACCGTCTGGATTGTGTGGGTAAATGGCTATGATGAACGAAATGGAATACAGAACAATCGGTTCAGCACTTGCCGGGGGCTATCGTGCGGCGGTCTATTGCAGGCTGTCAAAGGACGATGACCTGCAAGGCGAAAGTGCCAGTATCGCAAACCAGCGTGATATGCTGGAAAAATACTGCGAAAAGCAGGGATGGGAGGTTGTGGCAGTCTATCAGGACGATGGCTTCACAGGTCTTAATATGGAGCGTCCTGATTTACAGAGAATGTTGAGAGCCATTGAGCGCAGGCAAATCAACCTTGTCATCACGAAAGACCTCAGCCGACTGGGGCGTAACTATTTGCAAACAGGGCATTTGATTGAGGACTTTTTCCCAAGAAACGGTGTCCGCTATATCGCCATGAATGACGGTATCGACACCCTGCGGGATAACAACGACATCGCCCCGTTCAAGAATATCCTGAACGAGATGTACAGCAAGGATATTTCCAAGAAAGTCCATTCCTCTTATCTTCTGAAAGCGCAGAAAGGACAGTTTACCGGGTGTCTTGCCCCGTTTGGGTATCGGAAAGACCCGGAGGACAAAAACCATCTGCTCATTGACGAGGAAACCGCCCCGATTGTGCGGCTGATTTTCGGATATGCCCTAAACGGTCATGGTCCGAACTATATCCGCAGACGGCTGGAGGAAGAAAAAATCCCCTGCCCCACATGGTGGAACCGGGAACGGGGGCTTCGCAATACCCGCACCAAATGGGAAAAGAAAGACCCGGAAAACGGGCGGTATATGTGGGACTTTTCCGTTATCAAAGACCTTTTGATGAATCCCGTTTACACTGGGGCGATTGCTTCCCAGAAAAAGGACTACCGTTTCAAAATCGGCACGATTGGGGAAAAGAAGCCGGAGGACTGGATTGTAGTGGAAGGACAGCATGAACCGCTGATTGACCGCATGAGCTTTGACATTGTGCAGAACAAGCTGAAATCCCGCCAGCGTCCGGGGCAGACCAATGAAATCAGCCTGTTTGCCGGACTGATAAAATGCGGCGAGTGTGGGAAGTCTCTGACGGTACGCTACACAAACGCAAAACATCCCCAGCAGATTTACTCCTGCAAGACCTACAATGCCTTTGGAAAGAACCACTGCACCCAGCACCGGATTGATTATGACACCCTTTACAGTCATGTGCTGCGGAAAATCCGGGAATGTGCCAGAGCTGCCCTGATGGACGGGAAAGCGGTTGCTGACCGCCTGACCAATACCTGTGAAGCCGAGCAGCGGGAACAGCGGGAAGCAATGGAACGCTCCCTTACAAGGGACGAGGAACGGATTGAGGTTCTGGACAAAATGGTAATGCGGCTTTATGAAGATATGATTGCAGGGCGTATCAGTGAGCAGAACTTCAACACCATGCTGGAAAAGACACAGACCGAGCAGACGGAACTTAAAACAAAAGTGTCCGAGGGCAGAAAGCGGCTGTCCGATGAAGTCCAGCTTGCCAATGACGCAAAACAATGGGTGGAAGCCATTCAGGAATATGCCAACATCACAGAGTTGGACGCAGCCACCCTCAACCGCTTAATCAAAGAAATCGTCGTGCATGAGCGCATTGACGAAGATAAAACAAGACACATTTCTATCGAAATTCATTTTAATCTCAAACCCATCCCGGAGGTGGAACAGGTCACTGCCTGACCTGTCCCGCCGGGACGGTTCTCTTAAAAACACCATATAGATTTTTTGTACGCCGCCGCCCGCCATCGAGCAGAGTTTTACACCTAATTGGGAATAAAACACGTTATCCTGTGTGCCCTGTATCCGGAAAAAGCGTGCGTTTACAGCAAGGCGTATAAATGGGTCCTGCTTTTCTGCGAGAATATCACGGACTTGCTGCGCCGTATGCAATTTTCCAGCGGATGGGACCCATACGCCAAGGCAGGAAGGAAAGAGATCCATCGCCACCTGAAGCCACTCCAAGAGCATTTGCGAACGCTCTTGGTAGGATAACAAGCTGCTCATAAAGTCAGAAAGCATCACTTTCCATGGGCAACGGTCCAAAAGAGCCTCGCCGTCCGGGATATTCCAAAGTTGGCTGCGCTCCATGAAGCCCAATTTTTCTGTTCCGGACGGCATTTCTTCTGTGAGCAAAATCTGTGCGGGGACCTGCTTGACGTCAGAAAAATCCACAGGATATTTTTTAAGAGCGAACGACCAAAGCCCTTTGGAACATACAATGTCTACTTGGCCAAATGCCTTTCGCAGAGCTGCATGAACGGTCTCGATCGGGGGACGCTGAGGCTTTTCCGAAAATAATAGATGGATAAAGAAAATTCGCTGAAAATCCCCTTTTTCCTCTAAATTTTGCTGTAAAGGACTCTGCTCCTGCTCCATAGGAACGTTCACGTTTTTCGTCTGGTCTTTTTCGCCACAATTTTGAAGTTCCATAAGAAGTCCCTTTCTTCCCTTGGCTGTATACGCTTTTGTAGCTTCTTTTTTGAACAGTCTATGAGAATGTCCCCTGTATGATAAGACTCTAAAAGCCTTGTCAGAGATTCCCAAATTCATCGGGCCGAAAGTAGGTAGTAGAGAACTCCCTGCTAGCCGAATTGACCGCTATTGAAAAACCAATCAGACAAGCGTCAGGTTAGACTTCGGCCGACGGCGCCCGCGACGGCACGCACTTTTTTAACCAGCGCTTGATACTCCGGAATGGTAAGCTGCTGGGCGGCGTCGCTCATAGCGACCTTCGGATTGGGATGTACTTCAATGATAAGTCCATCGGCCCCGGCGGCAATTCCGGCCAGCGATAGGCTTTCAATATAACGCGATTTACCTGCGGCATGGGATGGATCGATGATGATCGGTAAACTGCTGCGCTCTTTGACCACAGCTACAGCAGAGACATCCAACGTATTACGCGTTGCCGTTTCAAAGGTACGAATGCCGCGCTCGCAAAGTACTACATTATAATTTCCTTCGCTCATAATATATTCAGCAGCATCCAGCCATTCCTCAATGGTGGAGGCGATACCACGTTTGAGCAGCACTGGCACCTTGGACCGCCCAATTTCCCGTAAAAGGCGGAAATTCTGCATGTTGCGAGCGCCAACTTGGAACATATCGCAATATTTCGCGGCTGTATCAATCTGATCGTGAGAGATCACTTCACTGACGACCTTGAGACCGGTTGCGTCAGCGGCCCTGCGCAGAAGTTTAAAGCCTTCATCTTCCATCCCCTGGAATGCATAGGGGGATGTGCGCGGCTTATATGCTCCACCGCGTAAAAAAGTAGCTCCAGCGGCCTTAACCCCTTGGGCAGCCTCGAGTATTTGTTCTTCACTCTCAACCGCACAAGGTCCTGCCATTAGAACCAGATCTTTCCCGCCAATCTTCTGATCGCCCACCTCCGCAATACGGCCATCCGGACACATTTCGCGGCTGGCAAGCTTATAGGAATGCATAATGGGCACACATTTCTCGACGCCGTCCATCAACTCTAGGTTGACATCGGCCAACTTGCTTTTATCGCCTAGTACACCAATAATGGTCGCCTGAGCGCCGGTGGAGAGGTTTGCTCCGAGGCCGTGTGCTTTCAGGACATCAACAATTCTATCCACGTTCTCCTGCGAGGAGCCGTTTTTCATGACAATAATCAAGTAATCACTCCCTTTGATACTTTTATAACTTTATGCTTTAAAGTGCTAAATAACATTATACGAAAACGATTTATAAAAAACAAGTGGGAAATAAAAAATTCTCCGATATGATTGTCCCCAGGGAGAACGTTGTCATGTATAGACCTGAAATCAACAAAAATCTGCTGAAAGATGACAAGGGGTATCCTTTTAAAGGCAAAAAAATATAAAAAAACAGCCACCCTATTGGGTGACTGCTTTGATGTTGGCACCTTCCTATTGTCCCAGGCCGTTGCCAGCCAAGTATCGTCGGCACTAATGAGCTTAACTTCCGTGTTCGGGATGGGAACGGGTGGACCCTCATCGTCATCGACACCAACTATTTATTTTGTTTGTCGCTCTCACCGGCGACTTCTAAATAATATCACAGAAAGTTTGAAAATGCAAGCACTTTTTTAAATTTTTTGAAATTTTTTTGGCGGTAACCGGATTTCCTTTTGTAAGTTTCTGTTTACATGAAATATCGTTACGAAATTCAGCCGATTGGTTCTGTTTGGTTGGTGGTTGGTTATTTTATGTCATAAAATGAAGTCTTTCTATAAAGGAGTGGAATGGAATCCATCTTTTCATTGTTTGAAACCTACGATGCATAACAATTTTTGTGGTGCTGGTTATATCAATAGCAATCTAAGATTGGATATAATTCGATCATGCACAGATTTGTATAAAAGTTCTTTACAATTCTTTTGATAAATGGTAATATATTGCCAAAGAAAGCAAAGGCACAAAATAGTTCGCCAACCCCATTTTTTCGATACTAAGATTCCGCACGAAAATCCTGTTTTAGGATTTGTGCCATTTTATAGGGGGCCCAAAAGGAGGAAATTTGCTGGGGAAATTCCATATCAAACGATTTCCCACAGGGGGGCGTTCTTATTCACGTGCAATTTGCTAAAAAATTCTGCGACTCTTGCAAACGATCACATGAAGAAAGGAAGGATGTCTCATGAAGAAACTCCATCGTTCCGCACTTGCGATGTTCCTGTGTTCCACACTTGTAACGGGGACAATCCCGGGTGGGGCGTTTGCGTCAGCAGACGTACAGGAGGATTCCATTCTTGCCCCAGAGCCGATTGGCTACGCCAACGTGCTGGACATGACCGCTGTTCCCACCCCACAGATCTATGGCGACTACAGCACCAACAAATACAACAATTTCTGCGATCTAGGGTCCTGGCACGGCTACTACCTGCATACACAGGACAACACAGAGGCTTACGGCGGCTTTGCCGGCCCGGTGATCCTCGCGGAAGAGTACCCGGTGAACCTCTCGGATTGCATCGGCAAATGGGTAATCGAGGGGACGGACGGCACAGTCTATGACCTGGCGGACGCGGAAGCCACTGTCAACGCCTATCCCGGCAAGCTGGTACAGGGCTATGCCATGGAGGACATCGACCTCAAACTCGAATTAATCTTTGTTAGCGACCGCACCGCCTTAATCCGCACGACCATTGACAATAAGACGGACGAGGCGTTGGAACTGAGCCTCAAGCAGACCGGAAGAATCTTCGACACATACAGCGGAGGATCTCCTATGGGAACCTCTCTGGCGGCGACGGACGACGGTGTGGCCGTAAACTTCCAGACCATCCGTTCCATCTGGAGCTACATGACCACGGAGGAGAACAAGTTCAACATCCGCTTTGATCAGCCCGTCACAACAGAGGTTTCCGAGGATGAACTCTCCTATGAAAGCACTTTCGAAGAGCCCATCACTGTGGAGCCGGATGAGCCCTATGTGACGTATCAGACGCAGAGCTTCACCTTCACGGATGAAGAGGCCGCAGAGGAAGCAGACAAGTCCACCGATATGCTGGTTGGCGGCGACGGCTATTTTGTAGAAAACAGCGAGCGTTGGGAGGGCTATGTCGAAACCATCGACAACGCAGACGTAGATCAGGCGTATAAAAACGCGGCTGTAAAAGCCGTCGAAACCTTGATGACCAACTGGATCAGCGCAGCGGGCGCCCTGCAGCACGGCGGCATTGTCCCGTCCAAATCCTACCAGTGGTTCATCGGCCTGTGGGGATGGGATTCCTGGAAACAGGCGACCGGCATGGCCCGCTTTAATCCCGAGGCCGCAGAGGATAATATCCGCGCGCACTTCGATTATCAGATTACCGCAGACGACCCGGTCCGTCCGCAGGATGTGGGCACCATCGTCGACTGCATCTTCTACAACCTTGGGCCGGAACGCGGCGGCGACAGCGGAAACTGGAACGAGCGCAATTCAAAGCCAGCGTTGGCTGCCTGGGCAGTCTACAACGTCTACCGGCAGACGGGCGACGTCAGCTTCCTGGAAGAGATGTATCCGAAGCTAGTCGCGTATCACAATTGGTGGTACACCAACCGCGATGTGGACCACAATGGGATTGCAGAATATGGCGCCATGGTCCATGATTCCCATTACTTATACGACAATGAAGGAAATATCCAGCTGGACAAAAACGGCGAGCCGCTTTTTGACGAGGATGCAGTGATTGAAGCTGCTGCTTGGGAAAGCGGCATGGACAATGCGACTCGTTTTGACAAAGAGGGGAACGGCCCGGATGACATCGGCGTGCATGTCTTCCCGGTGCGCAATTCTGACAACGAGATCGTCGGCTATAGTATCAACCAGGAATCCGTGGACCTGAACTCCTATCTCTACGCAGAGAAAGCGTTCCTGATGTCCATGGCAGAGGAACTTGGCTACGACGAAGACGTTGCCAAGTACGAAAAAGAAGCGGAATATGTCCGCGATTATATCAACACGAATATGTACGATGAGGAAACCGGCTTCTACTACGATCTCCAGACCAACGAAGACGGCAGTGAAAAGAAGCTGCTGGTCAACCGCGGCAAGGGCACAGAGGGTTGGCTCCCGCTGTGGGCAAAGCTCGCCACGCCGGAACAGGCTGCGCGCGTTGCCGAGAACATGCTGGACGAGGACAAATTCTACCGCCCGGTTCCGTTCCCGACCGCTTCAGCAGACAACGACAAGTACAGCCCGAGCACTTATTGGAGAGGCCCGGTCTGGCTGGATCAGGCGCTCTACGCGGTAGAGGCATTGCAGAACTACGGTTACAATGAGGAAGCCAGGGAAGCGGCCTACCTCCTGTTCGACAATACGGAAGGACTGCTGGGCGACGGACCCATCCGCGAAAACTACAACCCCGAGACCGGAGAAGGCCTGCACACTAAGAACTTCAGCTGGTCCGCGGCGGCATTCTATCTGTTGTTCGAAGATACACTGGCCGGCAACGAGACCACCTCGCAGGACGCCCTGCCGATTCCAGGGTCGGAAGAACAGAACCTGACGGTGGGATACAACAACAAGGACGTAACGTTGAAGGTGGACGGCGAACCGCAGAAGATCGCAGACCTGACGGGCGAGTTTACGCTGGAAGACGTGGCAGAGGGAACGAGCGTAGAATTGACCTTTGAACCGCGCGTGGCGGGCAAGAACTTCCGCTCGGTGGCGGTCAACGGCCAGGAGGAACTCATCAGCGGCGATTCGTACACCTACACAGTAGAGATGACGGGCGAAGGCGTCGACTTGGACTTCGTGTTCGAGGTGACGGACAAGCGGATTCTGGAGCAAACCTATCAGTATGCAAAGCCCTACGTGGATGATGGGACGGTGGATTCGCTGGTGACCGAGGCGAAAGAGGCCTTCCTGGAGGCATATGACGCAGCGGAGGATGTGCTGAACAATACAGCGGCGACGCAGACGGAGATTGACCAGGCTTGGAGCGACCTGCTGAACGTACTGCATTATCTGAACTTCCAGCCGGGCGATAAGAGCGCCCTGGAAGAGCTGTACAATATCCTGAGCGCCCTTGTGGAGGATGACTTCACAAGCAGCAGCTGGACCTTGTTTGAAAAAGCGATGGAGCAGGCAAAAGAAGTGGTCGAAGACCCGGAACCGTTGGAGGGTGACATCACAAAGGCATATGAAGACCTGACAGCTGCGTCCAAGCAACTGATTCGCGCATCGGACGTCAGCAATTTGAATACCGCCATTGAAAAGGCGGAGAAAATCAAAACGGACATCGAAGCGGGCAAATACCTGCCGGACGGACAGGAAGCGTTCCTGGAGGCATTGGAAGCTGCCAAGAAGCTGGACAAGAATTCCCCACAGGCAGAAGTGGACCAGGCCGCGAAGGATCTGTTGCAGGCGATGTCGGCCCTGCGCAAGAAGGCGGACAAGACGGAACTGGAAGAGTTGCTGAAGGAAATCAATGCGCTCGATCCGTCGGAATATACAGCGGCAAGCTATGCAGCAGTAGCAGAGGTCAAAGAGGTTTTGAACGCATTGATGGCGGATGACAGCCTGGACGCGGAGGAAGGCCAGAAGAAGATCGATGCAGCTGTGGCGCAGGCACGCGAGGCACAGAACAACCTGGTGAAGGTTGATACCAATAAGCCGTCCAAGGGCAGCAGTTCTGGCAGTTCTTCTGCAAACGGGAGCAACGCCTATGGGGCCAGCGGTGTGGTATCCGCAGGTCAGAATGTAGCGGCAGTTGGCGCCTATGTCCGCAGCGATACGACGGTGAACTTTACCCTGAAACGCGGGCAGGCCTATTGCTTCAAGATGACGGTGGTAAATGGAAACAACCAGACGCCGAGCTTTACAGTGGGCAACGGCAGCGTTCTCAAGACGCAGTTTGTAGCGAAGGTTGGAAACGATTACTACTACAGAGTCTATGCAACCGGCACCCCGGGCCAGAGCACGGGCGTTTACACGACCCTGCCGGGGCAGAACGCAGTGAAACACTGCACAGTGGCCATTGGTTAAATACTGGACACTTGTAAGGAACATAAGTCATCCGATCAAGTAACAGTTGATCAGAGAGCCTGCGCAGGAAACACTGTAGGTACGAAAAACGCGCTGTGCGTCCATCGGTTTGAAGCACGAGTACCGGCATAATGCCGCCGGGCAATGTTCCAGTAAAGCATTGTGCAGTGACGATTGTGTAATCATGGACTGGACGCCGGAATAAGAGGGAAGGTTTCTTCCTGATAAACAAAGGACCTAATCCTGGGGATTCCCAGGATTAGGTCCTTCTATGTTTGATTCATCTATTTTACGCTATGGCAAGTTAGTGATGCCGGCCACTGTGAAGGCTTCTGCTTGCTCCTGTAGGACTTCCCCTGTGGAGCGGAGAGCAAACTCTTTGCAGTCTGCTTTCGTAGGGAACGCGGTAGGCGCGAAAGGCACTGTGTGCCCGTGCCTGAGAATTATAAGGAATTCGTCAACTCAACATTATCCAATGTATTCCGGCATAGAGCAAATACGCCGGTCGAAATAGCCAAATTCCAAATGACCACCGGAAGGCCGATCACTATGGCAGGAAGGAAATCCCCCATTGTGAGCAATAGGACAAAAGAGATCCCCACGCCTGGCAGAACCATCAATAACAGGACTACCATATATAGCATCATAATGAGGCCCTTATTGGCGATAGTACCGAGAATACGATCCGAAAGAATACTCCCCGCAATGTACAAGACTCCCATGCTCAGCATAGATCAACATGCACAGAATGGCCGTCAGTGGATTGGCATGCATATAGATGCCTAATACCGTAAAAACAATCACACCATCAATCACTGGTTTTAATATGGTGGACATCGCCGACCACACCAGCTTGGCGAAACTGCTCGCTGGGGAAAGGTAGATGTACGGTTTTAACAATTCCTGCATCCATGCACCAGTCGCATTCAAAAAGAACAAAATATAACAGCTAAAAACTGCACCGATCACCATCATCAATCCAGGGGGCATGGGGGCTCCATCTTCGTTCCAAATATGCGAAAGAAAAAAGGCCAATCCCAAGTTGACGACTACAAGAAGAACGGTAGAAGAATCCACAAAGGGAATACGGCTCTTGCGCCGCGCCTCACACATGTGTTTGTAGAAAAAAGTATTTGCGCCCCAACCATGTCCAAGGCCTGTTTTGCGCACCTTATACCGCCGCTTTTTTCCATTGTTGGTGGTTAGCATCCCGCCGTCCGCTGCTTTTTTTAAGGCGTCGCGCTGTTCCTGCGCTGTCTCAGTGGACTGTAACACATCTTCGTAGTAGTCCACATTTCCACGGACAAATACCAATACACAAACCGCGACGGCCAATATCGTCAGGATAGAAAATAGCCCAGCTTGCGCAGCGTTCCCGGCAATGAACGCGAAGCATGCGCCCTTAATCCAACCGAGCAGAGGAAGATATTCCAACTTTGGGGAGGAGATCGCCGCCAATAGCGCCTCGGTGTTGGAACCACCTTCGGTAAATTCCAACAGAATAATCCCTGCAATTGCGGCGATATATACATAGAGAACCACTTTGGCAGTCCGGACCCGTAAAGGGCTGCCATTTGTAAAGTTATAGAGCAACAGCGACAGGACCTGTACCGAAAAAAGCGCTACAGCCGCCCCTAGTACCAACGCGAGGGTGTCTGTCCAAACAATACCGAATGTTTCTGCCATCATCGCGCCATAAAAGAGGAAGAAGAACACCATCAACAGCGTCCGGCCCATTTGTTTCATCAGGCCATATGCTAAGATCTTCTTGGGAGAGATGGGGGACACAAACAATAGGTTTACATCGCTCATCCCAAAAAAGGTCGTACCCTTTTGCAACGCGCTTAACAGAATGGGGACTGTAATTAACAGCAAAATACCAAAATAGATGCCGTGTAAAATGCGCAGGTCTACGAACCCGCTCAGATCAGCCTGCGGGGTCAAAGCGACCGATACGACCGAATTGACCAGCAAAAGCACCAGCAGGATATATACCACCAGTTTCCCGGGATGACGGAATAGCGCCAGGAATCGGTTTTTCCACTCCTTGCGGAGCATATAAAAAATTGCGCTCATGCCGTCCCTCCATCCGGAGTGCCTTCGGTGATTGCGAAGAAAAGCTGCTCCAAGTCCTCGCCGTTTGCCTCAATTTCCGAGCGGGTGCGCACAGCGGCAATCCGGCCTTTCACCATGATGAGCGCTTTGTCCCAAAGCTCTTCTACGCTGTCCAACATATGGGTACTCACCAGAATGGAACAGCCGCGCTGCCGAAGCTCCAGAAGCATCTGCTTGAGCTCCTTGATCGCATGGGGGTCCAGACCCACCAACGGTTCGTCCAGCATAATGACTTTTGGCTCAGACAGAAGGGCACAGCAGATACTCACCTTTTGCTGCATTCCCTTGCTCAGTTCTCCGCCCAGTTTCTTTTGTTTGTCGTCCAACTCCATGCGTTGCAACAGCGCATCGGCCTTCTTTTCCCAACCATCTACTTTGTATGCCCGCGCGACAAATTCTAGGTGTTCCCGCACAGTCAGCGCCTCGAACAGCGCTGGCAACTCGGGAATATAGCCGAAATTGCGCTTGGCCTCCACACTTTTATTTGGATGGCCGCAGATCGATATATTTCCCTGGAAACGCAAAAGGCCTGCAATACATTTGATTGCAGTGGATTTTCCCGCCCCATTGGGGCCCGACAACACGGCAATCTCCCCGGGATTCACCGTGAAGTTCAGATGATCGTTTGCCACCAGATGATTGTAAATTTTTGTCAGGTTGGTTACCTGTAACATATTCTATCCTCCCACTTCAAAGGGCCTTTCCTTTTCGGGGAATTGTTCCCGCGCTTTCTTCTCTTTTTCCTCAGAAGCCGTCAATACATCGCTACGCCAATCAATGATGCAGTCAGCCAAAACACGGAGATAATCGCCAGAAGAATCACCGCAACATAGGCCACAATTCCCCAAATCAGCAAAAGCTTTGCGCGATGTGCCTGTTGTGCGGCAAGAGGGTTTTGAAACGGCGCGCTGTACGGATTTTGTACATGGCACTGCGGACAGAAGGGCTCCGCCACCCGGTGGGCGAATCCACACTGTGGGCAGGCCATCAGGCGATTTGCCCGATGATTGCGCACACACAGATAGACGATCCCGGGAATCCATCCGAGGATGCCCACCAGCAGGCCCCACATTGCCGGGTCACTGTTGCCGCGGGCTTTTGCGTCGTTATACGTCGCCAGCCCCAGAAGGACCTGTGCCGCAATCCCTAAAAGACTGACGAGTATGATCACAACAATGAATCCCATCAGAGCGTTGATTGCCGCCGCTTCTGCTACATAACTACTCCCTATGATCCCCACTCCCTTTGTACTAATATGTTAGTACAATAATATATATTGCGGATGGCTTTGTCAAGAAAAACTACAATTTTGTAAAGAGGGATATTTTTCTGTATAGCGAAGATACCCCGGCGTTTGCCCGCCGGGGGTATCTGAATACCACTGTACAAATTTAGCACAGGCAGTTATGCCGTCAAAAAGTCCTTACCGTCGATGCGCTCACCCTGTTTCTGTTCCACATTTTCCAGTTTATACGTTCCGTCCTGGACGGAGAATGTGAATTGATAGTTGACGCCTTGACCATCCTGTTTTAGTACCAACAGTGTCCGTCCATCCTTACGCATCAAGTACACGGGCTTGGTGTCTCCAACAGCTCTACCAATTTGTTCCGATACATTTTTTTATTGGAATGTCGTATAGTCCTCGCTATAACAACTGATATGGGTATATTCGTTTACGGGGATTTGGAAAGCTTTAGCAAGCGCGTCTTTAAAACCAATTTCCAGCTTGGCGCCTGGTGATTCGCCGTCCTTTGCAGAAATAAAACTTTTTGTTCCTATCTCGTCAAATGGATCGCTGGCAATCCCATGTTTATAGGAAAAACTACCCCATATATGTATCTCATAATACAGGCCGCTTGGATTTTTGACATCCCAATCTGTATCGTAGCTTACTTGATCGCCTCCTGCCATTTGGTAGAATTCTCTGCCATCTTCCTCGATATATCCTTCGTAAGAACTCCCTTCTAAATCTGATTTTGAACAATTTGTACTGGCATGAGCGCTACAGGTGATCGCATTTTTTCCTCCGGTAATCCCTGCCCATGCATCTACATTATACGCGAAACCTGCTGTTGAAAAGATACATAAGGAAACCATCGCAAACATGAATGAAATAACCCTTTTTTCATTTTTTCGTCCTTTCTGTACGGTCATTTATAATGGCAGTGGTATCCGGAACTACTGGGGAATACATCTGTTTTCGATAATTGGATACCAATTTTCCTCTCCACTTATTTTGCTTCTGTCCGTATACGCCTCCATTCTAAAAAAGTGTGCATATATCCCATTTCCATCTTGGTTGAACAGAACTCCTTCCGTATGGTCTTTTTTTATATAAGCCCAAGTATGATTAAGAGAAAACTTCTCAAAGGAATAACGGCCCATTTGTGCCAACTGCTTTTTTATAGAACCCCCTAAAAGATACGCTTGGTTTTGAATGACGGAAGGATAGACCGTAGAAAAAGCTTCTTCATATTGCGACAAATCAATCTGAAATTGCTCTGCAATTGTTTGTATATGCCGCTTTTCGGATTGCCGCTGAAAATATCTTTGATTCAGTTGTTCTCCCTGACAAGCAAAGGCTGTACCGATCTCAAAAACTTCTGGATGAAACGGATCGGAGAATTCTAATTCGATAAGCGTTATCTGCCCTTGATCTACCTGGTTATCGGCTTGACAGCAAAAGAGCCCGGATGTAATTTCCCCTTTCTTTTTACTGTCGACCGCGAGAAAGAACGGATTGTTTGTATATTCGCGCGTTTGCATTGTAGGGGAGACTTTTTCTAAGAGGCTTCGGTACGATTCTTCCGCCTGCTCGCACCTCTGGTAATTTTCATCGGTCAACGGCAAATCGCGGAAGGGCTGGTAGTTTTCGAACATTGACCCTTCCAGGCACTGTGCCAGAAGCGCCTTGGTTGCGGCCTGTTCTTCCGGGGTTGTATGGGTTGCCTTTAACTGGGAAAGAACCGAAGGATTCAACGCCTGAGCAGACGCCGGGTTCAGGGAACTGGTAAGCAATACCAAAGCCACTGCGATACAACCGATCAGGACATGTCCATTTCGCTTTGGCGATGGATGGACAATATTTTGGAACCGCTGGACCATTTCCTTTTTCTTTCCCGAAAAACCGGTAGAGAGGGGAACTCTGTGGGACTGTTCCGTCAGGACTTCCAGTAGGACCGTCCCGTATTCCTTCCGGTAGAGGCGGCTTTTCCCCTTTAGGACGGTATCGTCGCAGGCATTTTCCAAATCCAAATTTGCCTTCTTCGCCAAAATATGTACCAAGGGGTTAAACCAGTGGACGCTCTGCACCAGCAGAAACATCCACTTGATCCAGAGGTCGCGCCGTTTGTAATGGGCGAGTTCGTGTCGGAAAATAAATGCCAACTGTTGTTGCGACAGCTCCATCTGTGGCAAAATCAGCACGGGACGAAATAGGCCCAGGATCATAGGCCCCTCCGCATGGCTGCTGATTCTTACGGGGATATCCCGCCGGATATACATGTCATTCCGCACCTGTTCCAAAAGAATCGATTGTTCCCGGCTTAAGCCGGATTCTCCGCTTTTCTTCAGGAATCGGATATGAAAAAGATAAAACCCTATATGAGCCAACAAAAAGCAAATACTCCCCATGACCCAAACCAGTGCGAGACCTTCCAGGAGAGGAAGGTGTTCATAGAACGGTTCCATGGGGGCGTCAAATGTAGGAACGGGACTGGCGGGAAAGGCCTGCGAAAGAACGTCCGGCTGCTGGCAGACGGCCTGAGAACCGGCGGAAGAAATGGTTCCGGCCGAACCCTGCATAGCTGCATTTCCCGCTGAAAGAGGAAATGCAAAGGTCATCGGAATCAATAACCGGACACTAAACACCAGCCATAAAAAGCATCTTGCCTGAGAGGGGAATGCCCTTGTAAGCCATCTGTCGGCGAAAAAGAGCGGCAATAACAGCAAAGCCGCCTGTACGGATACACTGAGGGTTTGGACAAACAGGTTTTCCAACATTCCTACTCCTCCTCTCAATCCAACAGTGCCCGAATTTCTTCCAGGTCCTCCTTACTGAGAGGCTGAGATTGGACCAATGCGGCGATCAGGGACTTCGGGGAATTGCGGTACAGTTTTTCCACAAAGGTTTCCGTCTCTGCCGCCCGGTAGTCCGCTTCCGTGACAAGCGGAGTGTAATAATTCAGTCTTCCGGTTTTCTCACAGGAGAGATACCCCTTGTTGACCAACCTGCCCAAAATCACCTGTACGGCTTGTATCTTCCATCCCTTTTGCAGGCGGCGCGCAATTTCGCCGGTATCCAGAGCCTCCGGGGCTCTCCAAATGATCAACATGATGTCCAATTCTGATTCGGAAAGCCTTTTCAACATATTAACTCACCTCTCTTTGTTTGTTTAACATACAGTTGTATGTTAAAAGTATATAGGATATTTTTCTTAGTGTCAAGGTTTTATAAACAAATCGAAAAGAGGGCAGCGAGGTGATCTCCCCTCTCTGCCCTCTTCAAGGATATGAAACAATTTGTCTGCTGCTGAAAATGCCACATGCTGGCATACCACTCAGCGGTTTGTGTATGATCCGAAGGAATCCAACCTACAAGTGTATTCAAATCAAGTATTTCTGTATACTTCTGCACATGTTCGATAAGCATCTAAGTATTTGTAGGAATCGTTATCCGGATCGTCCGTTGTAAAACGCACTTCATCATGTTGGTTCGCCGCATTTTCCTATAAATATAGGCAAATGTATGCAGGAATTATTTGGATAATTTGCTTTACTTGCCTTTGTAGGCAAATACAGATGTCTACCATAATCGCAATCCATGGGAGGATAGGACTTTATAAAAGAATCCCAACGCCGATACCCTGCACGGTCCTCCGCGTAGGAGCTGAAACTTATAACGGTGCCTTCGATTGTTTGTCTCAACTGTTTTGGTGTCCGGACAGCGGCCGCCTTCTTTGATGTTTCTTCCGCGCCTGTTACAGCACGGCCGGAGATATCTTCCCACTCTCTTTCCACTTCCAAATTTGCCTGGGAAATCCGCTCGGCGATCGGACGCATGTATTTCTCAAACTCTGTTGCGGAGACAGTCGCGGTTCTCGGGTCGACCGTATTGGTAAGGCCCACTTCGTGCAACTCCTCTTCGGTTGGAAAACGGAACGTCGTTCCATATTCTTCGTTTAACTTGTCCAATACCGACTGATAGGCTTGCAAATTTCCAGTTTCCTTTGTAGTCGCGGCAAAAGCAGGCATTGAGAAAAACAGGAGGCAGCAAAGACATAAACAGAGACTCAGAAACTTTTTCAACACAATCACCCCTTTAAAATCATCCAATTTGGTCTTTAAAAATAGTTCTATATAGATATTATAATGGTTTGCCTAAGCAGTCAATATGTCTATTTAATATTATTCGATTTATATGATTCGTTTTGGGTGTTTTTAATTCCACAATTACTTGTTTCTCATGATGGAGTTCTACACTTATAAGCTGATGTTTCCCGTCATACTCGCATGTCTACTTACAGAATAGGCAAAGGCCGCAGAAGGCAGACAGTACATGAATAATAGGATACAGACTACGGACAAAATCTTTTTTTTCATTTTATACATCCTTTCTCATACATAATAATCATTTGGTTTTGTTTATTTGTAATGGGGATATATGAAATGACAGCCACCATCAAATTGCAGGGTATCCCTATCGCTACTATGCTTTATTGTAGTGGTATTTGAAATGAGATGGTTATGAAGACTGACATTCTGAACGGATGATAGGGAATTGGCTTTCTAATGTTTTTCTTTGATTTCTTTCATCAATCGTAGGGATTTCAAAATAATGGGCATAGATACCGCTCCGATCCGCATTTAAAATAACACCCTGTGTAGAATCGTTATGAATATAGGCCATCATATGGGCCCTATCAAATTGTTCAAATTTATATGGACCTAGTCTTTTTAATTGTTCCTGAATGGACCAACCTAAATTGATAGCGTGATTCTCGATTACGGCCGGATACATCCCCGTATATGCCTTCTGATACTTCGACAGATCGATTCCGAACCGGGTGGCAATATTGTACGCTTGCTGGGATTGTTGTTGTATAAATTGAATATTCTCGTTTAAATAACGGCCTTTATTTGGATAAGCAATTCCCAAATCGGTTACTTGCAGTGAAGTCGGATCGGAAAAGTCCATCCAAATCATTCGAAAGCATCCCTCTGCTCGATCTTGATCTGTTTGGCAACAAAAAATGCCGTTTGACATAAGGGATTGTATATCGACTAGAAGAAAATAAGGGTTCGATGTATATTCATATACCTGAGAGGTTTCTGGATATTTTCGGAGTAGATCGCAGGATGATTCTTCCGCCTGTTCGTACCTCTGGTAATTTTCATCGGTCAACGGCAAATCGCGGAAGGGCTGATAGGTTTCGAACATTGACCCTTCCAGGCACTGCGCAAGAAGCGCCTTGGTTGCGGCCTGTTCTTCCAGGGTTGTATGGGTTGCCTTTAACTGGGAAAGAACCGAAGGATTCAACGCCTGCGCAGACGCCGGGTTCAGGGAACTGGTAAGCAATACCAAAGCCACTGCGATACAACCGATCAGGACATGTCCCTTTCGCTTTGGCGATGGATGGACAATATTTTGGAACCGCCGGACCATTTCCTTTTTCTTCCCCGAAAAACCGGTAGAAAGGGGAACACTGTGGGACTGTTCCGTCAGGACTTCCAGTAGGACCGTCCCGTATTCCTTCCGGTAGAGGCGGCTTTTCCCCTTTAGGACGGTATCGTCGCAGGCATTTTCCAAATCCAAATTTGCCTTCTTCGCCAGAATATGTACCAAGGGGTTAAACCAGTGGACGCTCTGCACCAGCAGAAACATCCACTTGATCCAGAGGTCGCGCCGTTTGTAATGGGCGAGTTCGTGGCGGAAAATAAATGTCAACTGTTGTTGCGTCAGTTTCATCTGTGGCAAAATCAGCACGGGACGAAATAGCCCCAGGATCATAGGCCCCTCCGCATGGCTGCTGATTCTTACGGGGATGTCCCGCCGGATATGCATGTCCTTCTGCACCTGTTCCAAAAGAATCGATTGTTCCGGACCCAAGCCGGATTCTGCGCTTTTCTTTAGGAATCGGATATGAAAAAGATAAAACCCTATATGAGCCAACAAAAAGCAAATACTCCCCATGACCCAAACCAGTGCGAGCCCTTCCAGGAGAGGAAGGTGTTCATAGAACAGTTCCATGGGGGCGTCAAATGCAGGAATGGGACTGGCGGGAAAGGCCTGCGAAAGAACGTCCGGCTGCTGGTAGACAACCTGAGAACCGGCGGAAGAAATGGTTCCGGCCGAACCCTGCATAGTTGCATTTCCCGCTGAAAGAGGAAATGCAAAGGTCATCGGAATCAATAACCGGACACTAAACACCAACCATAAAAAGCATCTTGCCTGGGAGGGAAATTCCCTTGTAAGCCATCTATCGGCAAAAAGAGAGGTAATAACAGCAAAGCCGTCTGTACTGATACACTGAGGGTTTGGACAAACAGGTTTTCCAACATTCCTACTCCTCCTCTCGATCCAACAGTGCCCGAATTTCTTCCAGATCCTCCTTACTGAGAGGTTGAGATTGGACCAATGCGGCGATCAGGGACTTCGGGGAATTGCGGTACAGTTTTTCCACAAAGGTTTCCGTCTCTGCCGCCCGATACGCCGCTTGTGGAACAAGTGGGGTATAATAATTCAAACGTCCTATCTTTTCACAAGATACATATCCCTTGTTGACCAACCGCCCCAAAAGGACCTGCACAGCCTGCAACTTCTTGCCCTGTTTCAGTTTACGGACGATCTCGCCGGTATCCAAAGATTCCTGCGCGTTCCAGATTACTAACATGACATCCAATTCGGCTTCGGACAATTTCTTGAACATGGATTTTCGCCTCTCTTTGTCTGTTTAACATACTTTTGTATGTATAAAGCATATGCCTATTTTTCTTTAATGTCAAGATGCAATCGGACAGGGGAAACTTTGGCGGAGTTTCTTTCATCCGTTTTCTTTTAGACGGTTATCCCCTATACTTCGAAAGAACGCGAACCATTGGGAAAAGACCGCAAGATTGCGAACACGTGTACCAGTGCGATTTGGTATCCTAGTAGATGGTTTACCAACCCTACCTGGAAGCCTCTCGCCCGGGGAAACATACCGATTCTTTCTGGCCTGTACAAAAACCTATTAAGCCAGAATATCTTGGGGAACGCCGGATGGCATAAGCTCTAGATTTGTATGCGCCGGGCTTTTTGAACGTCTTTAACAACTGCGCTAACGTAGGGATTCAAAGCCGCATGGTGGACTTTGACAGGAAGAAATTCTTATAAAAAAGGACAAAACCGCCGGGAAACCGGCGGTTTTGTCCAATAAACTATTTTATACGATGGTAACTACGCATTGTCTTTGGGGCGTTTCGTTGGGCATCTGTGTATAAACGCCAGCGCTTTCGCCTGGCATACCGATTGCCCAAACTCGGTAATAATAGTCGTTCCCTCTTTTAGCCACAAATTGTGTCTTGAGCACGTTGCCATTCCCCACCGTGAAGCTTGGTGTTTCAGGACTTCCGTTTAATACGGTAATCTTAAAACAATATGCGCTACCATGTTTGACTGTAAACGGAATGGTTGTATCGCACAAAACAGAGCGTACAGCAGATCCTATGGAGTTCTCAGGCGCTACCTGGACCCTTCCGGCATCTGCATACGTATTTGCTGCAGCATTTTTTGAAGAGCTTCCTTTCTTGGAAGGCGAAGGAGAATTTACCGGTTTAAGATTGCCCTCTGCGATTAAATAGGCTTTTATAGCAGCTTGTGCTTCTTCTTCTGCAACTTCTTTTTGGCTGACCAATGCTTCCAACACATTGCATGCCGCTTTGAACTGGGACACGCTGGAGGAAGTGTAGCCGCTCAGATTGATTGTATTCGCTCTGTGAAGCAACTCTTCCAGTTGGGTCTTATCTGCTAGCTTACGGAGAGCAGCCATCGCTTCTGTTAATGCCTCCGTTGCACGATCCACTTTCTCCTGTGAAACATTTGAATCCACGGCAACCCGTTTTGCGGCGGCCAGAGCCCGTTTAAAGGCCTCTTTTCCATCGGTCATATAAAGGTTCAGATTCGTTTCGATCTCAACTGCTTTAGCAATCGCACTGTTTAAAGTGGTTTTTTCCGCTACACGCTCCAAAGAAACCATTGCTTCATACAGCGTATCGTAGGTATCTTGTACCTCTTTTTCCAGCGCATCCTCGTCCTGTAGGATCTTTTTAGCATCCTCCAGCGCTTGCGCCATTACGTTGTAGCTTTCTTCTATGAAGTCTGTTGGTTCCAACTCCTCGGCAATAGAAACCAACTGTTCCAGCCTGCTCTTATCCCCCTTAGCAAAGGACAAATGGTGAATTGCGTCTAATAGGTTGCTCCAAGTTTGATTCACCTGTTCTTGGGACGCGTCCTTGTCATAGTACACAGACCGCGCCTCTGCCAATGCCTTATCAAAAGCTTTCTGCACGGACGGGACGGCCGCTTCCCACTCCTCGCTATTCACCAATCCTTCGGCGACCTCTAGGATGGTCTTTAAGACAGACTTATTGACGGTTTCAAATACAAAGGTCAGATTGGCGCTACTATTTTTCATAGTATAAGCGAATGTCAACCCGTCCGGTGTAACGCCTTCTACAGGTTTGCCATTTAGGGTTACTGTACGGAACGTGCATTCCTCGCCCTTTGGAATAAAGGTAAGCGTCAGTTCTGTACCGCCCAAAACGGACGCCGCATACAGGCCGTCCTGATCGAGAATCTCTTGTTCTACATTTCCATTGAATTCCATTGTCGCCTGATTTCCATATTGAACCACCAGAACATGTGCCGATGGAGCTTCTTTCGGTACAACCGCTATCTCCACTTGATCCTCGCAATCCGAAACAACGCTTTTTGCCGTAATGGTTGCAGTTCCTTCAGCAACTGCGGTTACAATGCCGCGGCTGTTCACCTTTGCTACGGAACTGTCGCTGCTGATCCATTGTACATTCCGATTGGATGCGTTTTCCGGGAGGACAACCACTTGCAACGCCTGTGATGTACCAACCGTCATAGGCTCTTCCGGAGCGTTTTGAATTTCCACGGAAGCTACCGAAACGGGGAGGCCGCTGTAAGGCACAACTGTCACGGTGCAAACCGCTTGTACTTTTGGATTGAGCGTTGCACATGCAGTGATTCTTACGGTTCCTTCTTTGTGTGCCGTCACAAGTCCATTAGCGTTAACTGTGGCAATCGCCTCGTCGGAACTGCTCCATTGGAGGCTCGCCGCATTGGCTACTGGTTCTGTGAGAACATTGAGCGTTTGGGTATGCCCAGGCAATAGTTTGACTGAATCCTGAAGCATGGTAATAGAAGTAAGCTCTACTGGCTCCATCGATGCCTGATTTCTCCCTATGACTTCGAATTCGAACAGGCTTACGCCGTAATTAGTTCCGCGCTTAATACACTGCATCTTGACGTACTGGGCCTGAACGGGGCTTTCCAGGTTATGGTAATTCCAGCCAACCGCTCCTGCTTTATTGGTCAGCAGATCGGTCCACTTCTTTCCATCATCGGAAATCTGGATCGTATACTCTTTTGCATAGGCTGCTTCAAAGTTCAGATTGACCGCAGTAACCGTAGAAGGCTCTCCTAGATTGACCGCGATCCACTGGTTGTCGTCACGGTGGGATTTATCGACATCCCACCGTGTATTGAGATCTCCATCCACTGCGTTTTTGGCCGCATACCCGCCTTCAATATTCTCATTGCTGCATAGGATTTCTTGGTTCAAAGCAATGTTGGTATCCACTACGTCCTCGTCAGAACCCGCGGGGCTACTGTTCAGGAGCCGCCATTCCACTAAACCGTAGACGGCATTCTCCGCCAGTCCGGTCAGTTTTACATAGCGTGCCTTGATTCCCGGCGTTTCCACAGCAACCTGTTTACCATCTGCTTCTTTCATTGTGATCGGTTTGCTCCAAGTATCCCCATCTTCAGAAAATGTTACCGCATAGTCGCCTCCTATGCTGTCCCAGGTAAAATCCATCCATTCGATTTCTGCGATTTCTCCCAAATCCACCTGAATCCAAGAGATTCCACTCCCGCTGCTCTGCCAACGTGCAGCATCGTTCATGTTGCCGTCAAAAGCCTTGTCCGGCGCATAGCCATTATAATAAGCGCTGCTGGTTGCAGTTTTGTTCTTGGCTACATTATGATAGACATCCACAGTCGCCTCCGCCGTAATGTCACTTCCTAAAACGGAGGCCGTCAGATCGGTACTTCCCACTGCTTTGGGATGGAGGATACCGTTCTCATAGGTGGCAATCGCTTCATTGGAAGTCTCATAGAGCAATTCACCGGTGCCATTCATAGGGGCTTTTTTGATAGACGGCTCAACATCGTACAGAGCTACTGCACGGAAAGTATCCTCATCAAATCGAATCGCTTCAATGGGCGCAATCTCATGTAGATAATCGATCTGCACACCGCTTACCTTAGCGTCACCGTTCAGCATGATCTGCACATATTTTGCGCCATTCAATTCCGCATGGATTGCGCGATCTGTGATTTCCAGATCATCCAACGCCGTATAGGACAGCCCGTCTTCTGAGACGGCAAGGGATACGTTTCCAGAAGCCTGCACAACCATTTCCTGCATTTGAGTCAAGCTGTACACCAACGAGCCGGTATTCTGGTCCTGTGCCTCAATCGCTCCATTGCGCAATACTACATGATCCGCCCGATATATTTTGGAGAAATCCACCATGGAATCCACCATTTGACGTTCTTTCACGCCATATGCAATCGTCGCTGTCAAATCGGAAAGCTGTGGGCTCCACGCTTTCGTTGTACCATTCAGAACAATTTTCAGATAATTGGTACCTTCTGGAATCTTCCCCAGAGGAGTAATCGTATGGCGAACCCAACTACTGCCGCTGGTTTGATCCTTTGTCTGCAATTCAGTCCATACCTCATTGTCCGGAGAAGTAAACAAAGTCACAGTACCAGGAGCTGTGGAGTGGATATAAGAAACCAATGTAAAGTTGGAAAGAGCCGGCAATGAATAGGTGATCCAACCTTCCTCCATAGTTGCACGTTTGAGCGTAAAGGTATCCCCGCTAAAGTTTGCCCCATCGGAAACCTCCAATAGGATATTGGAGCTCCTGCTCAAAATCTGATCCATAGTATCAAAATGGTCGGTAAACTGCGTGGTTAACGGAACGGTAAAGCTTTGTTCCGGAGCTTGCGGGCTTTCTCCGGAATCATTAAACGCGACCGCAGTAAAGTAGTAGGTTTCTCCTGCCGTTAAGCCGTTCAAACGGATGGAAGTTCCTGTGGACGATTGCGTATAGGGATACTTTCCACTTTCTGTGCCATATCTCAGCGTGTAAGCCTTTGCACGGGCAGCTGGTGCGAGCGTAACGACCACTTCGTCCCCTTCGGTCTTAAAGCCTTCAATGGCTGTTGATTCCGGTTCCCCCAGATCCTCAAAGGAAAGTTTAGTAGAGAAGGTCTTACCTTTCGCATTGTTCACATGAACCTTGAGCCGAATGGTTGGAGTTGTGGAGAGCACCTCCACACCCTCGTCTGCAGAAATGACTCCGCGCGCTGCACGGTTAAGCTCAATTTGGATACTTCCCTTATTCTCTTGTGTTGGGTCGGACACAGAGATTTCCATTTCGCGGTCATTTTCGCGAACCATCACCGAAGAAGGGCTATCCGAAGTCAGGTAGCTACCGATCCCCTTTGCATCAATGGAGGCGCCCTCCCAGAAATTAGCCCCTACCAGATTTAAGTTTTTCTCATAGGCTGCCTGGACCAGTGCGTCATTGCGTAGAATGGTTACATCGCTGTTTCCCGCATAATCAGCCGTCTCGTTGGCTGTCTTGTTTGGCAGCAGGATGTAAGAATATGTTTCGTTTATCGGATTTACCCCATGGTCTTTCCAAAGGGTGAGATAGTTGGCAGAATATAAGGTTGCGTCGGTATTATAACCGCCCAAATCCGTCCATCTTCCAGAGCGGGTTTCTCTTTTCATAGAAACGGTTTCCTTCTCTGGGAAATAAATGCCAAGGTTGGCTCCTTCGACATTTGCTTCAATATTCAACCATTGTACATCGGATTTCTTTTCTTCCCATCCGAGTTCTGAGGGCTGTTCTTCTCCATCGACCACCAGGCGATTATCGCCAGCATCGTCGATCATATAATTCTCAAAGGTGGTTTCCGTAGACTCGGAATCGCTGCTGGACTGAATGTCCGAACCCAATGCGACGATTTCATCGTCAAACATAAACCAAGACTTTTTGGCTTTTAAATTGGTCCCAGGTGCCGCCAATTGCATTCCAGAAACACCATACATTCCATCGCCCGTACCACCGGCAAAAGATTGAGAGGAAGTTCCCGTATTGACTTTCTTATTGTAAACAGAGGTTGTGCCCGGGAGCCGGAACCAGTCGATGGTTGCTTTATTCAAGCCGTCGTACCGCTCCAGATCGCCATTATATATGTAGGTCATGCCGCTTCCCGTGTTCCAGCCCTTTGTATTGACATCTCCAGTTTCATAATGAGCGATTCGCTTCGAAGCCATTGCAACACAGGCAGAAAATGTTTCGCCGCGTAAAACGGCACGGTCAGATTGTGTAAATTGATAATATTTTCCTGTTATATGGCGGGGCTGGATCGTGTCGTCGTCGACAATGTTAAGGATCCGTACAACGGTATCCAACGGGAATTTATGCCATGGCAGGTCTGCGCTTTCATTCAGATTCTTTAGAGTATACGTATTCCCTGCATACCACTGCTTAATCATGGACTTATAGTTGGCGGCGTCCTCGGGTTCCGCCATCTCGATCGCCATTAGGATTGCATTTACTACAATAATTGCCGCATCGGCTTGTTTCATATCGGTTCGGGCGATCTCGCGTCCACGGAAAGCATCCATTAACACCCCGTTGTAGATGATCGTTTCGTAGGAGTCATAAATCCATTGAAACACGTTTTTGGCTTTTTCATCCATAATTTCCCAAGGAGTATCGGTCAGCATATACACCAAATGGCAGGATTCGGACAGGGCCGTATAACCATAACCGCCGTTATATGCGATATTGGAATGGGCAATATAGGTACCATCCGGATAATACCCATCCCCGCTGGTCACATACCCCAAGTAATCCGGCACTTTTTGCTGTACGCGCTCCAACATCTGTCCACCGGTCATTTGCGATCCTTTATAATTACCCATCTGATCTTTTAGCAACATACCTGCATACATGCTCGCACGTAACTGCCAAAGGGAATTTGCAGCGCCAATCATATTATTCTCCGCCCATTTGCGAGATACCACTGCATATTTTAAGATATCTTCCCACGGCAGGGAATCATACAAAAGAATGAGTGTTTCATCCAAATAAATGGGAGCTCCAATTCCCCACCCAAACCAGTTGCCGTAATTGCTTATACTTTCATTGAAGTGGTTTATATACAAATACTCCAGGCCACGCTCAATATCTGCTAAAAGAGCTTCGTTGTGATATAATTCACAGCCCCTCGTCTCATGTGCCAGCGCCATTGCACGCAGATATTGATACGAAAAATGGATACTATTCGAATCAATTGAATCACCGCGCCAACCAAGTGGATACTCTTCCCATAAATAGTCCTGAGAGGAGTCGCCTGCTCCTTCTACACCATTATAGCGCCCGTTTACCGCGTTACAAACAGGCGAAGGATTCATGCGATCCCAATAGTCCTGCGCTGTGTCGTTGATGGATTGGAGCATAGGCTGCAAATCCGGATCGTTTTCTTCATAATCGCCGCCTACAGCCATATTATACCATTTCAGACGCAGCTGATCATAAGCGTCCAATTCCTCTGGTGCACCTAAAGCGACTGGCATGCCAAGTCCCGTGCCGGTAAGCGCCATCACCAGTACCAGAAAAAGTGCCAACACCTTCTTTTTCATCTTGATTTCCCCCTTATCCTCTTTCTTTGATCTCCTGCGAAAAAGCAATGGAAATGAGCGCGTTAGCTCGCGCCGTTTGCCTATAAAATGCAGGAAAGGCATGCGGCAACGATCAAGTTCTGCCGGCTTGCTTTCCGGATAGACAAACTTACCAGACTGTTTTATACACCTCCTTTTTATAAATAATTTGGCATTATTTATAAATTCATTAAATCTATATATATTTAATCACACCATTATGTAAAAATCAATAGAAAAAATGAAAATAGTTTTGATTTTCTATAAAAATTGAAAATGGTTTTATTTTACCAGAGGTCCTGACTTCATTCGGAAATTTTAAGGCAGTTGCTATGGGTGGAAAAAGAAATATGCGGCGGGTTGAAACAGGTCTATAGAAGGATGGGGAAGGCATACCATTTGCATTGAAAATATTTACAAAAGGACAGAAGCCGCGGTATTGGGTGGACAACCTTCCTTTTATATGTTATCCAAGCAATGACACTTATAATAGGGATAGCCCATGCGAAAAGTAGGGAATCCCTATTGCTTTTAAGCGAACAAATAGTTGTGAACATCGGGCCTATTGGGGAAATTCCGGCATTTGTACAGCGATTTTTACTACATAAGTTGGGAAAAGAATTGTGTAACGTTCCCCTTTCAGGAGGGACTGTATGAAAGAGAATAAAGCGAAGGTCTGCTAAAATATTGTAAATTCCAGTTTTGTTATCGTAAAGACTTTAAAAACAAAACCAGATACAATAGAGACAACGAAAGGGGAACGGCCCTAGGGCGGTAATCAAACCGGCCGAACCAAAAAACAAACAGTCAAAGTTACATAGGAGGAACGATCTATGAAAACGAGAAGAATTGTAGCAGCTATCCTTTCTGTCTTGATGATGGGCGCATGCTTCACCGGCTGCGGCAGCACAGAAGATACCCCGGCGGGGACCGACGGTACTGCTTCGACCGATGGTACGAGCGCAACAAACGAGGGTGGCGGCGACGCGGACGATGGAAAATTGAAGGTTGGCTTTGCACAGATCGGGCAGGAATCCGGATGGCGCGACGCAGAGACTGCTTCCATTCAGTTCCATGCAGGCCAGAACGTAGATACCATCGACTTTAAGTTTGCAGATGCACAACAGAAGCAGGAAAATCAGATCAAGGCAATTAAATCCTTTATTGATATGGGTGTCGATGTCATCGGTTTGGCTCCAGTTGTTGAGACCGGCTGGGACGCCGTATTTACCGAGGCAAAAGATGCAGGTATCCCGATCATCCTGGTAGACCGTATGGCGGATGTTCCGGAAGACCTCTATGCAACATTCATCGGTTCTGACTTCATCGAAGAGGGCAAGAACGCGGCGGATGAGATGGCAAGACTGCTCAACAACAGCGGTAAGATCGTAGAGCTGGAGGGCACCGTCGGCGCCTCCTCGGCAAACGACCGTAAGAAGGGCTTTGATGACCAGATTGCGGCGGAGTACCCGGACATTGAGATCCTCGCATCCCAGACGGGCGACTTTACCCGTGCAAAAGGCAAAGAGGTTATGGAGTCCTTCCTCAAGACCTATGGTTCTGAAATCAAGGGTGTTTATGCACACAACGACGATATGATGCTCGGCGCAATCGAGGCCATCAAAGAGGCCGGTCTCAAGCCCGGTGAGGACATTAAGACTGTATCCTGCGACGGCGTCAAAGCAATCTTTGAAGCAATGGTCGCTGGTGAAGCCAACGTGACCATCGAATGCAACCCGCTGCTTGGACCGATCTTCTTTGAGACTGCTCAGAAGCTCAAGGACGGCGAAACGGTTGAAAAGTGGGTAAAGCCCGAAGAGAGCATTTTCCGTCAGGAAACTGCCGCGGAAGACATCAAGGACCGCGTATATTAATTTGATTTCTCCTTCACTTTCTTTCTTCTTCATTCCATAAATTTTACCGACTCTGCAAAATCCGCCCCGCCTGTTGAGACGGAGGCGGATTTTGCATACCAAAAGGAGGGGCTGCAATGAGCGGCGAATCGGCATTGATCCAAATGTCGCATATATCCAAGACATTCCCTGGCGTCGTCGCGCTCAACGACGTGCAGTTTACACTACAAAAAGGCGAGATCCACGCGTTGCTGGGCGAGAACGGCGCGGGAAAGTCCACTTTGATTAAGGTTTTAACAGGCGTAGAAGAGCGCGACGGGGGAACCGTCCTGTTGGATGGGAAAGAGATTTTCCCCAAAACACCGCAGGAAGCCCAGAATGCCGGTATCAGTACGGTGTATCAGGAGGTCAACCTGTGCCCGAATCTTTCGGTTGCGGAAAATGTCTATATTGGCCGCGAGCCAAAAAAGGGCGGGCATATCGATTGGAAAACCATCAATACCCGATCTAAAGAACTTTTGAAGCGGTTTGACTTGAGCATCGATGTGACCAAGACGTTGGATTCCTACTCCGTGGCCATACAACAGATGGTTGCCATCGCCCGCGCGGTGGATGTCTCGGCAAAAGTGCTGATCCTGGACGAACCTACGTCCAGCCTTTCCGCGCCAGAAGTACAAAAGTTGTTTGAAATCATGCGCATGCTGAAAAAGCAGGGGATGGGGATTATCTTCGTCACCCACTTCCTTGACCAGGTTTACGAGGTCACCGATACGATCACCGTCCTGCGCAACGGTGGATATGTGGGTACATATGCAACCGCGGACCTGCCGCGTGTACAGCTGGTCGCTAAGATGATCGGCAAGGAGTATGCGGACTTGAATCAGCGGTTTGTCAACGAGGAGGCGGAACAGGCCAAAAAAGAGACGCTGCTCTCCCTCAAGGATGCCAGCGGCGCGGGGACCATCGACTCCATTTCACTCGACATCAACCGCGGAGAGGTTCTCGGACTCTCCGGCCTGCTGGGTTCCGGCCGTTCTGAGATTGTCCGCCTGATCTTCAGTGTGGACCGCCTCAATGGAGGCGAGATGGACCTCAAGGGAGAAAAGATTCACAATCGCAGCACATTGGCCGCAATCCGCAAAGGGTTTGCCTTCTGTCCGGAAAACCGAAAGACAGAGGGAATTGTCGGAGACCTGAGTATTCGGGATAATATCATCCTGGCGCTCCAGGCGAAGCGCGGCATGTTCCGGGCCATTTCAAAGGCGGAGGCCCAGAAACTGGCGGATGAATTTATTGAAAAATTGGAGATTAAGACGCCATCCGCAGATCAGCTTATCAAGAATCTCTCCGGTGGAAACCAACAGAAGGTCATATTGGCACGGTGGATGGCCACCAATCCAGACCTGTTGATGTTGGACGAACCGACCCGCGGCATCGACATCGGTACAAAGGCTGAAATTCAAAAGCTGGTGGTCCAGCTTGCGGAACAGGGAATGGCAGTCATTTTCATTTCCTCGGAAATTGATGAGATGCTGCGCTGCTGTGACCGTATGATCGTCCTGCGGGACAAAAAGAAAGTTGCAGAGCTGGCCGGACAGGAGATTTCGGAAGCTGCGATTATGCATTTTATTGCGGGAGGTGCGGAGAATGAACCTGCTTAAAAAGTGGAGCAAAGCTCAGGTTTTTTGGCCCATGGTGATCTTTCTGTTGATTCTGTTAGTCAACGGAATTATCTCCGGCGGCGCATTCTTTGAAATGAAGATTGTGGATGGGCACCTATATGGAAGAATCATTGACATTTTAAGGAATGGTAGTAAACTTATGTTGTTGGCTACCGGCATGACGTTGGTTTTGGCCACGGGCGGAACGGACATTTCGGTCGGCTCGGTTATGGCAATCAGCGGCGCAATCGCATGCAGCATTGTTGCGAATGGCGGCAATGTGGCTGTTGCGGTGTTGGTGGCAATTTTGGCGGGAGTTGTTACAGGAGCTTGGAATGGGATGTTGGTCTCGAAGGTTAAGATTCAGCCCATTGTCGCAACCATGATCCTGATGGTGGCAGGCCGTGGTATTGCACAGCTTATCACCAATGGCAAGATTATCACCATCAATTCGGATTCCTACTATTTTATCAACGGCGGCTATATCCTTGGATTGCCGTTCCCCATCTTTATCGTGGCATTTGTCGTACTGGTTGCCATGCTGTTCACAAAGAAGACGGCTTTCGGCTTGTTCCTGGAGTCCACGGGTATCAACCCGGTGTCCAGCCATTTTGCGGGAATCAATGTGGACCGCATCAAATGGATGGTCTATACCTTCTGCGGCGTGATGGCGGCGGTTGCCGGGCTGATCGAAAGCGCGGGTATCAAAGGTGCGGACTGCAATAATGCAGGCCTTTTGATCGAGATGGACGCCATCCTTGCGGTTGCCATCGGCGGCACTTCTCTGAACGGCGGCCGGTTCTCCATTCCGGCGAGCCTGTTTGGCGCGCTGATTATCCAAAGTATCACCACCTCCATTTATGCTATGGGCGTTGCCCCCGAGGTCACGCTGGTGGTCAAGTCTCTGATTGTTATTTTTATCTGCCTGTTCCAATCCAAGGCCTTTAAGGAGAGACTCAAGAGGCGTTTTGTATCCCGGAAGGCGGTGAGCCAGGCATGAGTGGACAGAACAAAAAGAAAAAAGGTTTTCCGATCAAAAATATTTCCCTGGCAATTACAACCGTCCTGTTTATTGTACTGTTCGGAGCAGGTTCCATTGCGTATGACAACTTTTTGTCCTTCTCAACGTTCTTTAACCTGTTTAACGACAACGCCTATCTCATTATTGCTTCGATTGGTATCACGTTTGTACTGTTGACAGGCGGCATCGATATTTCGATCGCATCGACGATTGCTTTTACATGCGTATTTTCTGCATTTTTACTGCGGCTCGGCTGGAGTCCATTCATCGTGATTCCTCTCGTGCTGCTGATCGGCCTGGCGTTTGGTGCTTTGATGGGCTATATGATCCATTATTTCAAACTTCAGCCGTTCATCGTCACGCTGGCAGGTCAGTTCTTCATGCGCGGCATGTGTGCGGTCATTAGCACCGAGTCCATCCCGATCTCGGATGAATTCTACAAGACGATGGCGTTGACAAAAATCACGCTTCTCGGCGGCAGGATCTACTTCTATGTATTCATCGCATTGGCGGTGCTGCTGGTATCCCTGTTTGTGTTGAAGTTTACACGCTTTGGCCGTACAGTATATGCGGTCGGCGGCAATGCAGCAATCTGCAATCCTGATGGGCTTGCCAGTTGCACGCACGAAAGTCGCTGTATACGCGATCAGCAGCTTCTGTGCGGCGTTGGCTGGCGTGGTGTTCAGCTTCTACACCCTGGCAGGCTACTCGCTACAGAACATGGGTCTGGAACTCGATGCGATTTCCTCCTCCGTCATCGGCGGCACCCTGTTGACCGGCGGCGTGGGCAATGTGGTTGGCACTACGGTCGGTGTTTTGATCCAGGGTGTCATCCAGACCATCGTGACCTATCAGAACTTGAACACTTGGTGGACAAAGGTGACGATTGCAGCCTTGTTGTGCATCTTCATTGTTATCCAGCGTGTGATTGCCATCCGTGCGGAAAAGATGAAGGGTACGAACTAAGCGGCCTGTGTCTTGCTGAGATTATACGCAATAGGTCGGAATAGACAGAGTCCCGTTTTAAAATGAATCGTTATCCCTGGCAGAGCTTTTGCATAAGTTCTGTCAGGGATACTCGTGTTTTTGATCTTCCGATAGAGGGTTGCTCGTTATGGGTCTTGGTTTGCATGCAATGGTATTCGACCGGAGGAAAAGGCATCCCATTACCACAAAGTGCCGGCCCTGTATCGAACGCTCCTGGCGGCGTCCCTTTTTGCGGGCGCTCCGTTTTCAACGGGAGGCCGGGTGGCCGTACAGGGGAGTGCGATATGGAAGGGAATGCCCGGTTATCTGGGTTCTATCTGCATATGTCTTGGCTCGCATGCAATGGTATTTGACCGGAGGAAAAGGCATCCCATTACCACAAAGTGCCGGCCCTGTATCGAACGCTCCTGGCGGCGTCCCTTTTAGCGGGCGCTCCATTTTCAACGGGAGGCCGGGTGGCCGTACAGGGGAGTGCGATATGGAAGGGAATGCCCGTTTATCTGGGCGCTATCTGCATATGTCAGGGATAGGCATGCGGCAAGGGAGAGTCCATCGATTCTTTCTATTTATAATTATAACTACCGCTTCCTTGAGAGAGAAAGCCATCGAAGAAGGACTTTTGGCATGACCTAGAGAACTTTCCCGGATGGCACAAAGTTTCAGAAAATATGCCCTGTGGCGTGGGAAGGAACCTCGGGGCCTTAAAAGAAGGGCTTAGCGCCCATGGTGCGAAGAACAGAAAGCGCATCCAAACCGTTTGAATGGAATGCAAGGGATTCCATGCGAAACAAATAGATCAACCAAAAGCAGCGGCCGGTTTAAGAGGCCGGCAAAAAAGATTGTTGACAGAACCATGCTATAAAGTCGAAAATATTTCGAAGAGAAAGCGAGGGAGATGCATTGAAAAAAATACGGGATATAGTGCTGAATGTCAGTTTACGGACCAGAATGATCCTGTCCAACATTGTTGTGGCGCTCATCCCCTTCCTGATCTTTTCGATTGTCAGCGGAATCGTATTTCTGAATCATGCACAGAAAACGGCAGAGGAACACTCCGTACAGATGATTCATCAGGTGAGCAATTCCATGGATGTATATGTCGAAACCATTGAAAAGATGGTGAATTATGTCCAGCTGGAGGTGCGGGACACCCCGTTTTTTAACATGCGATCGGATGATGCCCCAGGGTGGAGGGACGAAACCGCTTATATACGCTCTATATTGGAAAATGTTGCAAACTCGCACCGTGAGGTGGCGGGGATTTTAATCGCTTCAAAAGAGGACCTTTATGTCAGCACAGGGATGTCGCGTATCTCGCGCGACCCATTCGAAAATGAACAGTGGTACCGTGAGGCTGTGGAAAACCCGGAGGAAATCCAGCTCATCAGCGTGGTGACAGGCCGAAATATCGTGACCAACCGCAGCTATAGCATCGACGACGTGTTCTCTCTGGCCAAGGCCGTCCAAAATCCGGACACCGGCGAGGTGCTGGGGGTCATTCTGCTGGACATCCGGCATGACATCATTCAGAGTTCCATCAATGGCATCACCATTGGAGAAGAAGGTTTTGTCTTTGTCATCGACGAGGAGGACAATATGGTATACACGCCCGTCAATGAGATTGTATACCGCGTCAATCCCAAGTGGTTCCGGTCTGCGGAGCCCATGTCGGTGCAGATTGGCGGCGGCAGCTACCAAATCCGAAGTGAACTGTCTCCTTATACAGGATGGCGTACTGTGGGGGTGTTTTCGCTCGATGAAGTGATGTCCAGCGTCAATACCATTGTGTACATTCTTCTGGCCTGTGTCATTATTTCTCTGGTGCTGGTGGTGATTGTGTCCTTCCAATTGACTCGGACGCTCACCAACCCGATCTTTAAGTTAAAGCGCCTGATGCGGCAGGCAGAATCCGGAGATCTAACTGTTCGGTTCAATGGGCGCAATAATGATGAGATCGGCGAATTGGGACAGAGTTTCAACCATATGATTGCACGCATTGACGACCTGATTCAAATGGTCTACGTAGAACAGAAAAACAAGCGTACAGCCGAGATGAAGTCCCTCCAGGAGCAGATCAAGCCGCATTTCCTGTATAACACACTCGACACCATCAGTTGGATGGCCCGCGACTACGAAGCGGACGACATTGTGCGGTTGGTGGATGCGCTGACCAATATGTTCCGCATCGGCCTGAGTCACAGCAAGGATATTATCAGTGTCAAAGAGGAAATCACGCATGTTTCCAATTACCTGTACATTCAAAAAATTCGATATAAGGACAAATTGAACTACCAGATCCAGGTGGACGAATCCCTCTATTCCATCGAGGTGCCGAAATTGATCCTACAGCCTTTGGTGGAAAATGCAATTTATCACGGCATCAAGGCGAAGCGAGGGGGAGGAACGATTTATATTACAGGAGAACCTGTGGAGAGGAACCTGCTCTTTACTGTGCGGGATGACGGCGCGGGGATGCCCCAGGAAAAGGTGGACGAAATCAACCGGCGGATGAGTGAACGCAGTGTGTTGGATGAGCAGAAGAGCTTTGGGCTGTTCTACATCCGAGAGCGCATCCAACTCTGTTACGGAGAGGGATACGGCGTACATGTCGAGAGCACACTGGGCGAAGGGACCCGTGTGACGATTACGCTGCCTTTGGATCAAAGGCCAAAGAAATTCGATGAGGAGTGATGGGGATGTATAAGGTGCTGATTGCAGATGATGAAGAAATCATTCGAAGAGGGATTGCCTATTTTTTAAAGAAAGATCCAGAGATTCAAGTGGTCGCGCAGGCGGAAGATGGAGAAATGGCTTTGGATCAGGCAATGGAGTATCGCCCGGATTTGCTCTTTGTGGATATTAATATGCCGTTCTTAAACGGATTGGATTTCATTGAAAAATTGAAGGCGGTACAACCGGATGCTTTGATTATTGTAATCACTGGATATGACGATTTTAAATATGCGCAAAAGGCACTGCGGTTGGGCGTCTTTGACTATTTGCTGAAGCCGATTATGGAAGATACCTTTTACGGCGCTCTGCACAAGGCGAAGGAACAACTTGGCCGCCGGCAAAAACAGGCCCAATATCTTGAATTTGCCCGGAAGCTGGTGGAAAAGAACCGCCCTGCAATGATCGCGGAATTTCTGGAGGGCTGGCTGGATGGCCGGCTTACAGAGGCGGAGGTACAGGAACGTACAGCGGCGCTCGATCTGGAAATCCCAGAACCGTTTGGTGTGACGTTGGTACACCTGGAAGATAAGGACAATGCTGAAATCGGAGGTGAATGGGACGACGATCTCCTGTTTTATGCAGCGGAGAATATGGCACGGGAGGTGTTCCAACCCTTCCGCCCAGTATCCACCTGCCGAAATCCAGCCGGCGAACTGGTGCTTATATCATCCGGAGAGCCGCGCGCGGAGTGGGAGGCCGCAGGGGAACAATTGAAAAACCTTTTGCAGACCCACCTGCCGGTGGATGCCTTTTTGACCCGGCGCGGGGAGAAAAGTTAGGGGGCCTGCCGGCCTCTTATGAGGGCGCGGCCGAAGACCTGCGTGCACTTTTAGAGACGCCGCAGTTGGTGCGCGATGCAAAGAAATACATAGAAGAAAATTTTGCAAGGGAAGAGTTTTCCCTGACGGATGCGGCGGACTATACGCACGTTTCTCCACAACACTTGAGCCGGGTATTTCGACAGAGTACCGGAATTACCTTTATGGACTATATCACACGTGTTCGTATCCGCAGGGCAATCGAGCTTTTGCGGGATGACGACCGTAAAATGTATGAGATTGCCGAGACCGTAGGGTATTCCAGCCAGCATTATTTCAGCAGTGCTTTTAAAAAGGTTTTGGGCGTTTCCCCGATGGAGTATAAAAAGAGCCTACAGAAGAAATAGAAAGACAATTCCCACTGGAAATGCGGATCAGGGAATATATACGTTTGGGGAGTAGGGGGACAGCATGAGGGAATGGTTTAAAAATATCGGCGGCCGGCGGATTGGGAAGATTGCCTGTGCATGTGTTTTGACTTTTGCACTGCTTTTTTCCCTCTGTTCGGCATGTGTGGCCAAGAAACAACCCGATCAGATTTCGTATGTGATCGGTATTTCACAAGCCAATATGCGGGAACCGTGGCGTCTTGTACTCACACAGGAGATTCGAGAAGAGGCGGCGAAACATTCGGACGTCCGTCTGGTCATCACGGATGCAACCGACAACAGTGAAAAGCAAATAGCAGATATACAAAAACTGCTGGATTTTGGGGTCGATCTGATGATCGTGTCCCCCTGCGATGTCAAGAAGGTCACTCCGGTGGTGAGCGACGTCTACCAGTCCATCCCCGTGATTGTTCTTGACCGTGTGGTAGAAGGGTACGATTATTCCCTGTTTATTGGTCCCGATAACGAACTGATCGGGAAGCAGGCGGGTAAGTCTGTTTCTCAGATGTTGAACGGCAAGGGAACGGTGCTGGAACTTTGCGGAAGCTCCGCCTCACAGGCCAGCATCGACCGAAGCGAAGGGTTTAGCAGTATCATTGATGAAACAGGGGATATTCAGGTCGAGCAGGTACACGTGGTCAGTGAATCGCGCGATTCGGCGGAGGACATCGTTCGGGCATACGGCACGCATTTGCGGGATATCGACGCCATCTTTGCTCACAACGATTACATGGCCTTGGGAGCGTCCCGTGCTTTGGAGCAGCTGGGGTACGAGGATATCCGCATCGTCGGGGTCGATGGATTTACCGGTGAAAATCGCGGAATCGACTTGGTGAGGCGTGGAATCATTGATGAGACGATCACCTGCCCGACCGGCGGCAGGGAGGCAGTTCAGTATGCATTGGAGATTCTGCAGGAGGTCAGTGGTGTTCCCAAACAGGTGATTCTTCGCAGCCATAGCGTTACAAAGGAAAATGCCGATGCGTATGAGGCGGGCCTCAACCGCAGCTATGAAGAACCCGATAAGATCATTGACGTAGGATATGCCCAAGTTGGCACAGAGAGCGCTTGGCGTCTGGCCAACACACAGTCGATCAAAACCGCTGCAAAGGAATTTGGAATCAATTTGATTTATGAGGACTGCAACCAGAGTCAGGAGCGGCAGATCGAAGCCTTGCGCCGGTTCATTGAGATGGATGTCGATGTCATTGTTTTAAGCCCGGTGGTGGACAGTGGCTGGGATGAGATACTAGAAGAGGCGCAAGAAGCGGACATTCCGGTTTTGTTATCCGATCGAAAGGTCAGTACAAAGAAAGATGACATGTATATGACCTTTATTGGGGCCGACTTCCTGGAGGAAGGGCGGCGCGCCATGCGTTGGGTAGCAGAGACTATGGAGGACCCGGAGGAGTGCGTGCGTATTATGGAGATTGAAGGCACGGTGGGGGCCTCCCCATCGGAAGAACGCAGCCAAGGGTTCAAAGAGGTTATGCAGGAATACCCGAATTGTGACATCGTCTATTCGTCCTGTGGAGATTTCACCTATGAGGGTGGGAAACAGGTCGTAGAAGAGTATATCAATTCCCATGATTGGGACATCGATGTGATTTTCTCACAGAACGACGACATGGCGCTTGGCGCGGCGGAGGCGTTGGAAAACAACGGGATCACGCCTGGTGTGGATGTAAAGCTGATCTCTGTCGACGGCGCGCGATCGGCGTTTGAAGCGCTGATTGACGGCCGGCTGAATTGCGTGGTTGAATGTAGCCCTTTGTTGGGCCCCCAGCTGATGAAGGCGATCAAAGATCTGATGGCGGGGAAAGAATTGCCCTTGCGTATCATTACAGATGAAAAGGTTTACACACAGGAAAACGCACAGAAGTATATCCGAAGCAGAAAATATTGATTATAAAAAGCATTGCTTTGCCGATTTTTAGTGTGATTACAAAGGGAAATCGGCGGTAGCGGTACGACTTTAAAAAGGCCCCGATGGAGCTTAGGCGGATGAGAAACGGCAAAGCAGGAGGAAGCAGCACAAAGACTGCAGGCAAGGAATCCACCCAAGGCTGTCCGGAAATGTCTGGACAAGAGACCTCTCGGACTTTCAAAAAGACAAGCGGGCTCTTCCCATAGATATACAGACAGATGTTCTCACGCAGGGGGAAAATCATTGAGCCAGCTTACTGGCAATTAAAATAAGGAGAATACAAACATGATTACACAGGAACGATTTGGAACAAGAAAGGACGGAACTCCGGTTTACCGGTTTCGTATCGAAAATCAAAGCGGGGCGTCCGTCACCGTGATGAACTATGGATGTACCATTACATCGATTCAAGTGCCTGACCGGGAAGGCCGCTTGACAGACGTATGTCTGGGCTATCGCACCTTGGCGGAATATGAACAGAACAATGGGTATCTCGGCGCGGTCGTTGGAAGACATGGAAACCGGATTGAAAAGGGTATTTTCACACTTGGCGGGACAGAGTATCATCTGGCAGTCAACGATGGGCCGAACCATCTGCACGGCGGACTTTGCGGCTTTGACAAACGGGTGTGGGATGCCACAACGGAGGGAAATTCCGTGACCTTTCACCGGATTTCGCCGGACGGGGAGGAAGGGTACCCCGGCGATCTGGATGTATATGTGACCTATACTTTCACGGATGACAATCGTTTGTGCTTGCAGTATCGCGCAGAAACCGATCTGGATACCGTGGTGAACCTGACCAATCACTGTTACTTTAACCTCTCCGGAGAGGGAAGAGGCACGATTCTAAACCACTTTCTCCAGATACCAGCTTTGTCCTTTACGGAGAACGACGAAAATTGTTTGCCGACTGGAACAATCCTTCCAGTTGAGGGCACTCCATTCGACTTTCGTGAGAGCAAAGAAATCGGGCGGGACATTGGTGTGGATTGTCCACAGCTTCGGAATGGGAAAGGGTACGATCACAACTTTATTTTGCAGGGTGAAAAAGGAGAGAAACTGGCGGCAATTCTATATTCTCCGGAGACAGGAATTGAGATGACCGTCCGCACAACCATGCCCGGTGTACAGTTTTACAGCGGGAATGTATTGGATGGCCCCGTTGGCAAATCCGGTATCGCCTACGAAAAAAATATGGGGTTGTGTTTGGAAACGCAGTACTTCCCCAATGCAATGTCATGTACCAATTTCCCTTCTCCGGTATTGCGGAAAGGCGAACCTTATGCACAGGATACGACATTTACTTTTTGTTGTAAATAAGATAAATAGTTCTGTTTGTATATTAGCTGAAATAGCCAATAAAAGAAGAAGCCAAAAAGATCCATGTATTCTTAACCGTTGTACTGCGGATTAAGAATTGAAAGAGGGCGTCCCCAAACTGCGAATCTTTCGATTCATAGGAAAGGGACGCCCTCTTTCTGCTTGAAAAATCTGGGTTTCTAAAAAACAGGAGAGCGTCCCCAAACTGCGAATCTTTCGATTCATAGGAGAGGGGGCCCTCTTCTGCTTGAAAATCTGGGTTTCTAAAAAACAGGAGAGCGTCCCGAAACTGCGATTTTTTCAATTCATAGGAGAGGGCGCCCTCTTTCTGCTTGAAAAATCTGGGTTCCTAAAAAACAGGAGGGCGTCCCCAAACTACGAATTTTTCGATTCATAGGAGGGGGGCGCCCTCTTTCTGCTTGAAAATCTGGGTTCCTAAAAAACAGGAGCGCGTCCCGAAACTGCGAATCTTTCGATTCACAGGAAAGGGGAATCCTCTTTCTGCTTGAAAATCTGGGTTCCTAAAAAACAGGAGAGCGTCCCCAAACTGCGAATCATTCGATTCATAGGAGAGGGGAATCCTCTTTCTGCTTGAAAATCTGAGTTCCTAAAAAACAGGAGCGTGTCCCGAAACTGCGAAGCATTCGATTCACAGGAGAGGGGCGTCCTCCTTCTGCTTGAAAATCTGAGTTCCTAAAAAACAGGAGGGCGTCCCCAAACTGCGAATCATTCGATTCATAGGAAAGGGGAATCCTCTTTCTGCTTGAAAATCTGGGTTCCTAAAAAACAGGAGGGCGTCCCCAAACTGCGAATCATTCGATTCACAGGAAAGGGGAATCCTCTTCTGCTTGAAAATCTGGGTCCCTAAAAAAACGAGAGGGTGTCCCCAAACTGCGAATTTTTCAATTCGTAGGAGAGGAGCGCCCTCCTTCTGGTTGGAAAAATATCTGAGTTTCTAAAAAAGAGGATATCCTTCAGCCTTTTCATGATTTTTGGGACACTCTCCTGAGGGGTTCATCATAACAAAAATTTTGGATTTTTTCAGATGGGCATGAGAAAGAGAACTTGCTTTGCATAGAACGCCATTCGAAAAAGATCTCATCTAACACACAAGCGAAATTATTTATATGTGCGGAATGCCTGAGACATCCATAAAACCCCCTTCTATTCGTTACATCTGCAAAAAGGAAAAGAATATTTTGATTGTTGGGCAAGGAAAAATATAAACGGATGCCTGCAAGGAAACAGGTCCGGCTCCATTCACGAAACCGATTCCTTATATAGGTCGGTATTACTCCTCCATATTTTGCACGTATTTACATTTGGGGTAGTTGGAACATCCCCAAAATGGTTTTCCAGCCCGGGACCCGTGGGAGGCTGTCCGCAATACCAGTTTGCCACCGCATCTTGGGCAGCGTTTTTCGCCCTTATCCACAGAAGGGGAGGCCGAATACTTTTTTTGGATGTTTTCAATGTGAGTAGCCTTTAGCGCAGCATCGGCCTGTGTAAGAGGATATAGTTTCTCATAGAGATCATCGATTTTATCAACAGAGAGCTGGGCGGCCATTTCCTGGGAGATGCGCGTCACTTCGGCGAGAAGATTGTAGCGGTTTACTACGCGATGTTCGTCACTAGTTAGGTTGATCTCTTTTAATGTACAGCGGTCGCTGAATACAATGAACGAGTAAAAATGGAGTGTATCTTCCTGTAAAAATGTATGGAGCCATTTCAAATGGACCTTGTTTTGAATAATAGGGTTTAAAAAGGAAGATTTTTGAGAACGCCCTCTTTTCTTAGGCAGTGTTTGGGTCCAGTATGGTTTTGATTCGGTTCCAAAGATCCAACCGCTATAATTTTTTGATTCAAAAACATAAATACCGGATTCATGCAAAAGGATCACATCCACTTCCGTGGTTTCTCCATCTTCCTTTGGCAAATAGCAGTTAAAGAGGAAGCGCTTGTGGCCTTTTAAAGGCTTGAGATATGTATAAATGCAATATTCCCCCAGCAACCCCTTATCCCCGCGAAGTTTCCTATATGCATGATGCGTTTGAGCAAAGTATTCGGTTTTTTCGTATTTTTTTCGTTTTACCGTATAGACAATAAAAATGACGAACGCAATCAATAAAAAGGCCAGAATTTCCATATATAAGAGATCTAACATGGCTTACCCCTCCTTTAGACTAATTATACCATTATTTTGCAAAAAAGCTATAAAAATGATTGATATAGTAATGTTTTTGTTGAACGGTAGAAATAAGAGAAGAAGGATATTGCCTATTTGATCTTTATTAGGAGAAAGGCAAATGGTGTCGCTCCTAGGAACAATCGAGCGTTTTCTATTTGAAAGTGTAACGATCGAAAGGGATAATTTGACAATCTTTCGATCGATATTTATGAGCCGAAAGCGTTTTAAGAGATTCCAACACTTGACATTTATTTGGAAAACATTTATAATGCAGCTATTGTAAACTAAAATATTTATTATAGTTTACAATTAATTTGAAATGGAGGAGAATATATGAATCGACTGGAAAAAACCCGGAATCTGGTGCTTTGCGCACTATTTGCAGCATTAACCGCCGTACTTTCTCAGATTGCCATTCCGATCCAGCCTGTACCAATTAATTTAGCTACATTTTCTGTATTTGTCGCAGGAGGGGTCCTAGGAGCGAAACGCGGTGTAATAAGCCAAGCCATATATGTGCTATTGGGGGCAGTCGGATTGCCGGTATTCGCCTCCTTTAGTGGCGGAATGGGGATTCTGTTCGGTCCAACGGGTGGTTATATTTTTGGATATATTGCGGCCGCTTGGCTTGTGGGAATTCTATCGGCACGGTGCCGTGGTAAAATCTATTGGCTTGCATTGAGTATGATCGGCGGACTGGTACTGTGTTATCTGCTGGGGACGATTTGGTTTATAGTTTCGTCGCATACAGGCTTTGTAGAATCCCTGTTCCTTTGCGTAATTCCCTTTTTGCCGGGCGATGCGGCAAAAATTGTGGTGGCCTCATTGTTGGTACCGGTATTACAAAAAGCATTGTCCAGAACTGGGACGGTGACTGCATGATTACCAAAATGATTCGGTTGCGTCCCCATCATGGACTTTGCATCCAGCATTTTACTGGAAAAGGATAT
Source organism: Anaeromassilibacillus sp. SJQ-1 (assembly GCF_046693725.1). Classification (NCBI taxonomy): domain Bacteria; kingdom Bacillati; phylum Bacillota; class Clostridia; order Eubacteriales; family Acutalibacteraceae; genus Anaeromassilibacillus; species Anaeromassilibacillus sp. SJQ-1. The sequence continues at coordinate 130,063 of NZ_JBKEIV010000004.1, forward strand.
AGCGCCGCATTTGTAGCCAATATGACCCATGTAATTGCCGTTTTGCGCGCGATGCCTGAAACACAAATTGAGCTCACAGCTGATATGGACGTGCTTTGCGCATGTTGCCCACATAATCAAGAGGGAGCTTGTGAATCTTCGCCGAAGCCTTCCCTTTACGATCAAGCGGTTTTGCAATGCTGTGGGCTGCAAATGGGACAAAGGCTTTCCTGGAAAGAGTTCCAGAAGCATGTTTCGCAGAGGATTCTTGAAAGGGGCCTTTTGGAACAGGTGTGTAGGGGATGCCAATGGCTTTCGCTTTGTCAAGAAACAACAAAACGAATATATTCACAATAAAAATACAAATTGTATAGTATTATATAATAACAACCTGAATTTTATAATATATAAAATACTATTTGTATAAATATTTGTCGCGGTTTCCCGCTTTTCCATCCGAAAGATTAACGATTAAAAATGCATGGAGGCGGTCAAAAACAGATGGCTCAAAAAGGGATAGAAAAGCGGGGGCACGGGAAGGCCGCGGTTAACGATCAGAAGAAAGGCAGGCCGCCCAATGGCACGTTATTCTGGATTCTTCCATGGCGAAAATCAAACGTACCAGTATCTTGGCAGCATGGGAAAGAGGCTATAAAAATTCCCCCAACCGAATGGAAGGTTGGGGGAATCTTTTATGGCAGGAACGATTGAGTCAAGGGGACTGTCGATTCAATTTGACATCGGATGAGAGTTTGAAAAGAACCGGTTCAACGAATCCGTTTTGTTTATCGTCAATGGGATTCATAAGATGAAAGGGAAACGTACCTCTTGTAGACAAGTATTCGCAGGAACGTTTGCACAGCAAAGGTTCTTTAGCCAAGTGGTCCAGAACATATTTTGGGGATCTCTTTACCAATTGGAGAGATGCGAGCGCTGCATCGCCCCCATGACCTTTGCGCGTAGATCGGGAAACTGGTGTTCCAAATTGGCGATCAAGAGAGCAGTGTCCTGGCGGCTGGTGACACCGTCCGCAGGGCAGGCGCTTTTTACCACGGGGAGTGCATGGCGTCGTGCGGCTGACCGGATTGCCGCTTCTTCTGTAAAGATTAAGGGGCGGACCATCCAGAGATCCTTACGGGAGAGATATGTTTTTGGAGAAAAGCAGGAGAGCTTCCCTCCATAGAAAAGATTCATAAAAAAGGTCTGGACCGCATCGTCAAAATGATGCCCCAACGCCAGTTTATTACAGCCGGCCTCCTTTGCCATATTGTGTAGGATGCCGCGCCGCATCCGTGCACACAGGCTACACGGATTTTTTTCTTTGCGTTCTTCAAAGATGATGTCTCCCAGGCGAGAACGACGCAGACGATATTCCACTTGCATGGAACTGCACAGAGCAGAAATAGGGCTGAAATCGGCCTGTTTTCCACCAAAACACGGGTCAATGGTCAGAGCAACCACCTCAAACGGCTTTGGGTAATATGCGCGTAGGGATGCCAAGCCACTCAGCAGCACTAAGGAATCCTTGCCGCCTGAAACGCCGACCGCAATGCGGTCTCCCGGTTCGACCATCTCATATCGCTCCATTGCAGCGCGCATTTCTCCCATAATCTTCTGCATAATGTGCCTCCATCCTCACGCAAATGACCGCAAAAAATCCCTATATATAATGTATAAGAAAACTTGCCGGTTTGTTTAGCGCTATTATACAGGATACAGGAGAAAAAGAAAAGGGAAGTTCTATCTTGACAGGTTTTTAACAAATGAAATGACGGAAGAGTTTCTAGGAGATAATCGGCCAAAAAGGGAGAAAACAGAAGCTTTGAGCAAACTAAATTAAAATATCCGCTTTTTTCTCTTGACACCTTGCATCCGGTGTGGTAAGATCATTACTGCACTGTGGGAAGCGTCTACCTGTATAAGGAATTGCGCACCTGCAAAGAGCCTATCCCTGAGCTGCCGGAGAATTTGCGGCGATTCAGGGATAGGCTCGGGAATTTTGAAACATCATTGGAGGTAAAAGCTATGTCCACTTATATGCCCAAGGCCGGCGAAGTCGACCGCAAGTGGTATGTGATTGACGCGGCAGGAAAGCCGCTGGGCCGTGTTGCTGCTCAGGCTGCTGTTCTTCTGCGCGGCAAACATAAGCCGACCTTTGCTCCCCATGTTGATTGCGGGGATCATGTCATTATCATTAACTGCGCAAAGGCAGTTCTCACCGGCAAAAAGCTGGAGAAGAAATTCTATTATCGTCACACCGGTTATATCGGCCACCTTAAGGCGGTCCGTTATGACACCCTCATGGAACAGCGTCCGACCAAGGCGATGGAATTGGCCGTTAAGGGCATGATTCCGAGCACCACCATCGGCCGCGCTGCATTGACCAGACTGCGTTTGTTCGACGGCGCTGAGCATAAGCATGCCGCCCAGAAGCCCGCAGCCTGGGAGTTATAAGGGAGGGACTGAACTATGTACGAGAAAGCACCTTATTTTTACGGAACTGGCAGAAGAAAGAGCTCCGTCGCTCGTGTGCGCCTGTACCAGGGCACCGGCAAGGTGACGATCAACGATCGTGACATCGACGATTATTTCGGCCTTGAGACCCTCAAGCTGATCGTACGTCAGCCGCTGGTGCTCACCGAGACCAATGAGAAGTTTGACGTTGTCTGCCGTGTGGCAGGCGGCGGCGTAACGGGACAGGCTGGTGCAATCCGCCATGGTATCGCACGTGCCCTGTTGCAGTATGATTCCGAGAACCTGCGCGCTTCTCTCAAGAAGGCAGGATTCTTGACACGTGACCCGAGAATGAAGGAACGTAAGAAATACGGCCTCAAGGCCGCACGTCGTGCTCCGCAGTTCTCCAAGAGATAATTATTTATCTGGGAACTATATCCCGAAGATCCTATGGGTCTTCGGGACTTTTTTATGTGGAGAACTGGAGGCCATTGTGGTAAAGCCCCCGCGGCCGCCGTGAAGAAGATGCTATAGGCATATCACAAAGAAATTAATGGGAGACTGTCTTTTTAGAGCAATATGCAGGCCTCCCAGGGAACGAACCTTGGGAGGCTTTTTGCGTGGAAAAGCCGATTGCTTCTGCATAATAAATACAATCGTTTCCGGCCGATTGGCGGGAGGATTGGGAAGCAGGCAGCTTTATTTTGCATGCAAGCGGATGGTTCGGCCTGCGGGATCGCATTGCTTTTTTAGGAAAGCTGTGGAAAACTGCAAAGAATGTGGAGTAAAACCGCAAAAAGGAGGTCGGGTTTTCCACAAAGTTTTTCTTTTCAACGGTGGAAAACTGTGTGGAAATAGTGGAAAACGTTCGGAAAATCGAACCAGAGCCCCAATATACAGTGCTGAGCGGTTTTATAGCGGGAGGATTCGATGTGGAATCTTTAAGGTTGGATTGTCCGATGAAACACGGTGATAAAATGGAAGTATCCACTGCAATCCTATAGTGGTCAGCAGTTTTAACTTGAAAAATTCTTTTTCGAGAAGAAAATTTACCATTTCTCAAGAAAGTACGCAGAAAAGCTCTTTTCATAAAAAGGGGTACATTGTGGTAGGCATCGTGGTAGCTGTCGGAGACCACATAAGGCAGGGATGCTTGTTTGCGGAATCCGGCGTGGGAAAGACCTTCCTATATAAGGAAAACAGGCCTTTTTTCAGATACGTGGAAAAGTGGTTGAAAAATGTGGAAAAAGTCGTCCACAATGGAAGAAACAATCCATAGAAACAAGCGATTGGGTTGGAAATATTCGCCTGGAAAACTCCCAGGATGAGACAAGACGCTTTTTAAGAGCTCGTTTGAAAAGTCAGGACTCAAGCCGTTTTTGGAGGGTCCAGCGTCTCTTTTTTTGTGAATGAACGGCATGTTTCAGGCATAAAATACAGGCTTGAAACCTTTGTAACAAGTTTGTAACCAGAAGTTTTTACATTCTGCACAGAAATCGGGGCAAAATCTTCCCAATCAGCGGGGAAAACCGGTCGAAAAAGAGAAACTACCCAGGAAAACGGTGTGATATTTTGTTTTTCAAGTTGTTCATAATGCTCAAAAGCCTTGTTTTTTTAAATTTGACAATCGTCGTTTGGATGAATATAATACGTGCATTGACAAACCCCAATAACCATGAAGCGGCGGCCGGGGAGAAAATCCCCGAATTATAGTAAGTTATTTACTTTGTCGAAGGCCTTTCCATGTCAAACAGGATGACAGAGAAATGGTGATGGCACGAACCGAAATTGCCGCAGAAAAGGAAAAAGGTGAAACAATGTTCAATCAGAATGCGAAGCAATTTGTGGAGAACGCAAAGCGCTTCCTGTGCAAAACCCCATTTAAAAGACTGACTGCACTGTTGGTGATGGTTGCGATCACGGTTAGTTCGGTGATTACAGTTATGGCTGCCACCCGCGACGTCAATCTCAATTATAATGGGGAAACCTACACGCTGCAGACAACCAGCGGCGGGACGCAGGACATCCTGAACCAGGCAAAGGCTCAATATCCAGAGATTGAAGTTGGGCCTATGGACGACATCTCCCGTTCCGAGGACGAAACATCAATCTATCTGACCGTTAAGAGTGCTTATGAGACGACGGTTTTGGCGGACGATGTCAGTCATACGGTACTCGCCTACTATGGCGAAGACGTGGAAGATGTGTTGGAAAAGGTGGGCGTGACCCTCGGTGTAAACGATGTGGTGGAGCCCGACGAAAACGAGAAAGTGACGGAGGACACGGAAATCGTAGTCACCCGCAGATATGAAGTATCCATCACAGCGGATGGAGAGACCCGCGAATTGCTGGCTCCGTCCAACACGGTGGAACAAACCCTGTCGGATCAAGGGATTGCCCTTGGAGCCGATGATCTTGTCAGTGTGAACCTGCAGGAACGCGTTTGCGACGGCATGCAAATTGTCGTATCCCGTGTGACTTATCAGGATGTTACAGTGACAGAAGAAATTCCTTATGAGACGACAACAAAAAAGGATGCGACGCTCGACAGCGGCAAGACGATTGTGGAAGTCGAGGGTCAGGTAGGCAGCCAGACCGTTGAAAAGCGTCAGAAGTTTATTGACGGTCAGTTGGCTGAGGAGACCGTTCTCCATACAACGGTGTTGAAAGAGCCGGTCACAAAGGTTGTTACTGTTGGCGCAAAGCCGAAGAGCGGTATTGCGGTGGTCAATGGAGACGGTACCCTTACCGATCACAATGGAAATACGATTAGGTACTCCAAGGTGATCTCTGGGCGCAGTTCTGCCTACACGGGTGGTGGATATACCTCTACTGGAAAACCTGCGGCAGTGGGCCTGGTAGCCGTCAATCCAAATATCATTCCGTATGGTACGAAAATGTATATCGCTTCTCCGGACGGAAAGACCGTCTATGGTTACGCCATTGCTGCGGACACAGGCGGCGGTGTAAAGAGCGGCCGGATTGTTGCGGACTTGTACTACGACACGTACAATGAGTGTATAAACTTTGGCGTGCGAAACATGAACCTGTATATTTTGTCCTAGTAGAAGAGGCGTTCACAGGATGGCGTGAATCCGATTTTCTGTGTAGGCTAGCGGTTTCTCTACGGCTTTGCTGTGGGGAAGGCGGAGCTTACCCAGAATGACGGTTGCTTCTAGGATTCGATATACGGCAGCGAAAAGGAATTTTTAACAGGCGCCCCTTAGGGGGCGCTTTTGTTTTACATATTTATGGGAATACAGAAGAGCGCTTTCTACGGCGAAGAAAACGGTTGATCGGCAGTAAGAAAGCAGATCGGCCTTTTGTTCGAATATTTTTGCGGCTTCTCTTGTATTTACAGAACATATGTGTTATCATGGGAAAGAAATAGAACATATGAACGTTTTGGAGGGAGAACGGGATGTTGGAATTCATAGGAATTCTTATGATTGCCGGTGCGTGCACGCTATTTGTACAATATCAACCGAAGACAGACGCGAATCGAATGCTGTGTGCTATGATGGCGGTCATGGGATTGGTTTCCCTACTAGCAGGGCAAGGGAACTTATTTTTTACAGGAGTACAGAGTATTTTGGAATTGGCGATGGGATTCTGTTGTACATTGCGTGTCCGCCGGGAATATCTCTTTCGCATTCGCCGGACTCGCCGCTTGCGGGCCCTGCATCGGGCGTCCGTGCAGTCGAGACAGGTGAAACGTGCGGGCTGACAGAACGGTTGACAGGATTTCAGGGTGGGCGTATACTGAAAAACAAAAAACCCGAACCCTGTGGTCCGGTGTAAAAGAGGTTATGCGATTTGTTGGATTATTTATATGCAGCCATGTGGTTTATTGTGGCATTGCTTCTGGTCTTTCGGTTTGGGAAGCTGAATAAGATTTTTTATTTTGCAGGGGCATTGTTTTTCGTAATGGGCGCGTGGTGGCTGGTTGGGGCGATTTTACAGCAGGATCTGTTTGCGGGCGCGCTCGGTTGGGCGTTCCGCGGCGTGATGGCAGTGGCGTTGGTGCTGCTATGTATGGCTTATTACCGTGAACGAAAAAAAGATAACAGCGAAGGATAAGAGGACAGAAATTTGCGGATGGCAATTGTAAGTTTCGCAGGATTTTGCAGTCCATTTTGGACCGGGGTGCATACTATGGGAGTGCGGGGCAAATATATTTTCCACCGCTTCACGATAGATCGCCCGGGTTCGGCCAAGACCCGGGCGTCCAGCTGGCCCCGGGATATTGGTGTCTGTTCGCTCGCGGCGGCAAATGTGCGCAGGGTTGATGCCCTGCGCACATTTGGCTTTCCCAGGCTTTAAGACAGATTGTAAAAGGTGGGGTTCGGCATATTTCGCATGGAATGGCTCTACAAAGTGTCGAATCATAGGAAGGCCTTTCCCCGGTAGCCAGTCTTCTTGACCGGGATTTTGAGAGGGTGCCATTCCTTTCACAGTAGGAATTCCGGAATTCAACAGCTTCGTTTTTCGCGTTTGGTTGAAAAAAAGACAAATTTCGGATAAAATGAAAGATAGAAAAACCGGCGCCGTAACGGCCGCTGTGGAATTGAAAAAAGGAGGTTGCAGTCATGCTGATTGCACCATCGATGCTGTCCTCGGATTTTTCCAAATTGGGAGAAGAAACCATACGTATGGAGCGGGCCGGCGCGGATTGGATTCATTTGGACGTCATGGACGCTCATTTTGTACCGAACTTGACCTTCGGTGCGCCCATTGTAGGGGCAATCCGGCGTTATACCAAACTGCCGTTTGACGTCCATTTGATGATTAGCGAACCCTTGCGCTATGTGGACGATTTTTTAAAGGCAGGTGCGGACATCATCTCGTTCCACCTGGAGGCGGAGAGCAGCGTTCATGAGACGATCCGGGCGATTCGGGAAGGGGGCGCAAAACCGGCTGTCGCGATAAAACCGAAAACACCTGTTGAGGCCGTGCTGCCCTTTTTGGACGAGCTTGATATGGTTCTGGTGATGACGGTGGAACCGGGATTTGGCGGCCAGTCGTTTATGGAACCCATGATGGATAAGGTGCGTTTTCTCAAATCCCGCGGGGTGTTCGTAGAGGTGGACGGCGGTATCAATCCTCAGACAGCGGTTCTTGCAAAACAGGCTGGCGTGGACGCCTGTGTGGCGGGAACCAGTGTATTCCATGCGCCGGATGCAGCGAAAGCGATCGCCTCCCTTCGAGAAGGGAATGGGGTGGTCCTTTGATAGGGTTACCGCGCGGCGTTCGTTTGGAGCCGCACAGGGACGAACCCCTGAAACACGAGATACAGGGCTTTCCTCAGCCGAAACAGTTGTGGGTTCCCTTGGTAGGATGTACCGTGCGCTCAGAGTGCTTGGTGGAACCGGGGGACTGGATCGAAAAGGGGACTCCTCTTTCCGCGCCGCAGTTTGCTGCGCCGGTATACGCCCCCGCCGCGGGAAGTATCAAGGAGATCCGGGAGAGGACGCTTGCTCAGAAGGGCCCAACCACCTGTGTCCTTCTGATCCCCGATTGGTCATATGAGTTTCCGGAGCGAAAGAAACCGGCGCAAGGGCATCAGGAGGAGCTTATTGCAGCGGCCGCTGCCGCAGGAATCGTAGATGAATTTGATGGCCTGCCGCTATATAAGAAATTAAAACGTTTCCGCCGGCGCGGTGTAAATCTGCTGCTCGGCAATGCGATCGATGATGATCCCTACGTGGCGTCCGCAGTGGCAGTCCTGCGGGAAAACCCCCAGCGGGTGGCGGAGGGCTTAGCCGCCGCTGCAAAGGCATGTGGGGCAGAAGAATGGCGTATTGCGGCGAGCTCTCGGAAGGAGAGCAAGCGGATTCATGAGGCGTGCCCTACGGTCGAGCCGTTTCCAGCTGGAGAGCGCTATCCGGCGCGTGCGTTGCTCAAGAGAGAGCTGTATGCCAAGGGAAATACCACTGGATTTATTGGGGTTCAGGCCTGTGCCGCTTTTGCAGACTTTTTAGAGAAGGCTGTCCCACAGACAGAGACGGTCGTAACGGTGAACGGCGATGCGGTTTCAACTCCATACAATGTCCGCGTACCTGTTGGCACGGCATTGCGGGAACTATTGGGATTCTGTGGAGGGGAAGGGACACCCGGCGCTTGTTTTGTCGGGTCCTCAATCACTGGGAAGCAGGTGTCCGATCTGGACACTCCGGTTACGCTGGATACGCGTTGTTTGGTCGCACTCAAACGCGCGCCAAGATGGAAAACCTTCCCTTGTATTGGCTGTGGAAGCTGTGCGCGCGCTTGTCCCAGGGGGATTCGGCCGTGGGCTGTGTGTGATCAGCTTTCCCGGGAAAACCCCGATCCTCTGCGGATGGTAAACGTACAACATTGCATTGCTTGCGCTGCGTGCAGCGTGGCATGCCCATCCGGAATCGACCTTGTGTCACAGATGCTCCGTGCAGCGGAATTTAAAAAGGGGGGCGAATAGAATGCCTTCTTTACAGGAAACACCTTGTTTAAGAAAAGAACGAAGCGTTTCTTCGATGATGTGGAATGTCGCGCTCTCTCTGTGTACACTGTTGGTATTGCCGGCTGTGTACTATGGCTGGAGACCCCTGGTCACCTCCTTTGGAACGGTGGCGCTATGTTGTATTGCGGAGGTGGCAGTCTGCCTGGTGCGCCGTTGTAGTATTCAAATGGACCCATCCCTTCTGGTAACGGGACTGATTATTGCGCTCCTGATGCCTGTGAACGCACCGTTCTGGATGCCCGCACTGGCGGCGCTCTTTGCCGTTTTCGTTGTGCGCGCACCCTTTGGCGGAACAGGGTGCACTCCCTTCAATCCAGCTGCAGCTGGCGTGGCGTTTGTCACCATCTGTTGGCCGGAACGCATGTTTTCTTATATCAGTTCCTCCGCCGGATGGGTGTTACCGGCTTTTGGCGAATGTACGTATACTGCGGTTCGATCGCCGGCGGGCGTGCTAAAAGAAGGGCTGAAACCGGATATTGTACCTTTGGAGATGCTCTGGGGCCGCTTTGTAGGGCCGATGGGGACGACTGCCATGCTGGTCATCGGCGCGTGTGGGCTGTTCCTGATATTGCGCAGGATCGCCAACTGGGAAGCCCCTGTATTCTTTCTGCTGGTAGCGGCTGTGGGGGCTGCACTCTTTCCAAGAATCGCATGCAGCCCGTTGACCTCCGTGAAATATGAGTTGATGTCCGGTTCTCTATTTTTTTGCTCTGTCTTTATGGTGACCGACCCAGTCACCGCACCGCGTACACCGGTAGCACGGTGTGTTTATGGCGCATTTTGCGGCGCGCTGGTGATGCTATTCCGCCACTTTGGCGCATACGAACAAGGCGCCTGTTTTGCGGTGTTGGCGGCAAATGCGGTTGCTCCGCTGCTGGACCGGGCAGCAACAGCCGCCCGCGGATGGGGAGGGAAGATCGTTGAAAGCTAGAACGGAACAAATACGTCCTGCCAGGAGGTCTACCTTGCGGGAGACCCGAACGATTTTTACGAACGGTTTGTTTTTAAGAACCCGGTTTTGATCGGAGCTTTGGGGTTGTACCCGGTTGTTGCGGCTGGTTATAATCTACGTGCAGCTGTCCAATTATCGCTTCTGCTATTCCTGATTACATTGCCTACAGCGTTGATCTGTTGCTTTCTCGGAGGGTTGGTGCCCAATTGGTTGCGCCCCGGCGCGGTCCTTTGATAAGTGCAGGGGCTTATCTTCCAGCGGCTTGGTACCTCGATCAGGTTTTTCCAGGTTCCCTCAATGCGCTGGGAATCTATGCGGGCCTGACAGTCTGCAATTCCATGTTGCTGTCCCGTTGTAACGACTATGCACCATTTCACTTGGCGCGAGCGGTTCTGGCCGATGTCTTTGGCTGTATGCTCGGCTATTCTGTGGTTTTGTGCGGTTTTGCCTGCTTGAGGGAATATCTCCAAAGGGGAAGTGTTTGGAACGCCAATGTAGGGACCTATATCGCGGCGGATAAAGGGACTGCGCTGCCGTTCTTTGGATTTCTGTTGCTTGGATTTGCCGCTGCCCTTGCCAAGTGGGCGGACGGCCGGAGAAATAAGAAGACGGAAAGGCAGGTACCACGCGCATGAACACATGGATGGAGGTGGGCTTTACAGCCCTGTTAGCCGTTACAGCGGAAAATTTGATCTTTACGGGTGGCATTGGCTTTAGCCGTGTACTGCGCGCAGCGCGAAAACCGAAGACCATTGGAATTTACAGCCTGTTTGTCGGAGGGTTCTCACTGGTCTCGGCGTTGGTTGCTTGTTTTTTGGGTCCGGTTTTGCTTTCCAATAGCACATTGTTGTTTATGCGGCCAGCCATCTATGCATTTTGTGCCGCACTGGCGTATATACTGGCGGCATTTTTGATGAAAACGTTTCTCCCAGGGATTTATGATAAGGTGGGCGCTGTTCTTGCGCCAGCAGCTATCAACTGTATTGTGCTTTCAATGCCCTATATGCAGCGCAGCTTTACGCTCCAGCCACACGAGGCGGTGGGCTTTGCCATAGGGACAGGGGTGGCCTTCTTTTTAGCAGCGCTTGTTCTTTCCGAAGCGTTGGAGCGATATCGCAATGAGAATATGCCAAGGGCATTCCGCGGCCTGCCTTCTGTTTTGATTTATGTTGGAATTCTATCCATGGTATTTGTCGGTATAACAGGAGGACGGTTGTTTGGTTAGTTTCTAAGGAAGAGGAATCCCTCTGCTGATTTTAGCAGAGAGATTCCTCTTTTTTGGAAGAATAAGAGGGGATAATGGAGCGATATACACAAATTTCAATCCTAAATTTCACATGACATGTGCAAGTTGTGTGTTGTAAAATTCCCAAAAGAAGTCAAAGAAAAAAGATAAATGGTATAATATAACAAATAAGGATTTTTCAATAGAATCCTTATTGTCGTGGGCCGAATAGCGGCCTAATTGAGGATGTACGAAAAAGAAACGGAGGAAAAGCAATGAAGACAAAAAAGAGCAGAGTCGTTTTGTCGAGCGTTTCCGTGTTGCTGGTGCTGAGTCTGCTGGCAGGCATGACGATGGCCTGGTTTACGGACACGGAAAAGGTGAACGCAAATTTCACCGCGGGTGTGCTGGACATCAGTGTAAAGCCGGGTGAAACGGACAAAGGGGATCTCACGTTTGAGAACCTGCGCCCGATGTTGTACGACAACTTCTACAAGGAGTTGGAACCCAATGGCAACGAAAAATGGGTCAACGATGTGACCCAGGATAATACAACGGGCCTGGACGACGAGGATTATGCGCCGGTGCCGGCATACTTTAAGCCGGTGGTTATCAAAAATGAGGGCACACTGCCGGCAAAGGTAAAGCTATCTTTGGAAGCAGGAGACGGCTGCGAAGCAGGGGAACCGATCCTGACGGAAAACAACATTACGATCAAACAGGACCCCGAAAAGATGCAGGATTGTGTAAACCGTTTGGCGCCGGTCCTGAAAGTGTTTGTTTACAAGCTGGTGGGCGAAACCTGGACAAAGGTTGAGGATGTCAACCTGAACACAGCGTACGACGAGGCTAAGGCAAATCCGGACAAAGTAGCGTCGGACAACACAGCGAAAGAGACGAACAATACATACATGACGGCGATGCTTCCGGCCCAGGGCACAGCGACCTATGTGATCGCAGGCTATCTGCCGGAGACCGTGAACAACGCCTATCAGGGCCAGCATTTCCACGGCAAGCTGGTGCTGAATGCTTACCAGATGGACGACACCGGCGCTGGCAAGCCGGACGAGGGCGGTTCCAGCTCGACCGATCCGGAGGACCCGGACCGCTTCGAGGACAACGTGACCATCGAGTGGCGTGAAGGAACTGCGGAAGGTGACCTGGTAAAAAGCCAGAATGAGACGGTAAAGAGCGATACCACCATTGCAGCTGTGAACTATGATGCGCCGGAAGGCTATGTGTACAGCCCCGAGGCGGCAGAACAGAAGACGGATGTAGTTGTGGATGAAAAGACTGGCGAAGCGACGCCAGGCAAGGTTATTTTCACGGTGGTGCCGGAAGAGGCGAAGGCGATTGAGTATGTGCTGTATTATAGAAATACAGTAGACGGTCAATTGCTTACCCAAACCGAAACGGTTTCACTGGAATATCCAGGGGAATACACCATTGTAGCCCCCAATGCGCCGGCGTCAAGGACCAGGGCGACAGAGAAGGATCGGATTTCCGCTCCGATTCCGGCGGGCTATGTGTTTGATCCGGATACGCAGGCCTATGATGTAGCGGTCAATGCGGAGGGAACAGCCACGCCCACGAGGATTACCTTTGATGTAAAACCGGAGAGTACAGAACCGACCGATCCGGACCCGGAGGAGCATCCGGAGGCGTATCAGGTGCGCGTAGACTTCCGAAATCAGGAAACAGGTATCCTTTTGGATCGGAGCTATTCCAAAACATATGGTGGTCTGACGAAGGAGTCCACACCTTTACCCCGGTTGGCGAAGCACAGAATGACACCGAAGTTCTAACATTATGTAACGGCGCCGGAAGGCTATGAATATGACCCGGCGGGAC
>NZ_JBKEIV010000005.1:0-47323 GCF_046693725.1 Anaeromassilibacillus sp. SJQ-1
CGAAAAATGTAGAGATCACGGTGAAATATGAAGCGACGTTTGATACGGAGGACGAAACCGATGACCGTGAAGTAAAAACAGCCACGATTTCTCTTGCGGCTCCGGGAGAATATACCCTTGTGACCGGGAACACTGCGCAAGGAAGAGTGGCGAGAAACAACGGGAATGAACCAAAAGAGATTACGATTCCTGCACCGCCTGCGGGCTTTGCGTATGACCCGGCAGGTCAGACGGTTTCTGTTCAGGTAGATGCAGAAGGGAATGTAACACCGGAAGAAATCATCTTTAAGGTGCGTTCAGAAGAAGCGAACGTTGTGATCCGTTATGTCGATCAGGCGTTAGTGGGGAACGATGCGATTGTGGATAGCTATACAGATACGGTGGAAGCTACCATTGGGCAGAAGTATACCTATTCCACAGATACGCCTGTCGTAAAAGATCATCTTCCGGAAGGTTATGAATTTCCAACGCCAGGGGTTTCTGTGAAGATCACATATCTGGACGATTTTAAAGACGAAGATAATACAGTGGATGGCAAGCGTGTAGCATATGTCTCGTTTGTGGTGAAGAAGGCAGAAGGCGGTGATCCTAGCAAAGATTACGATTATTCTGTAACGGTTCAATATAAGGAAGGAGATTCCATTCGACACACAGAAACAGTACCATTTACTGTTAAAGGGGACGTCACTTCTTATACCATTAATGCCGATTTGAGCTGGGTCAAAAAGTACGATAACGACTATGATAGTCAAACTGGCCAGACACAGTCCCGCTATATGTTAGCTAGTGGGCAGAGTGGTAGCCAGTCTGTTACATTAGATCCTGTAGCAGGGACGGCGACGCCAAATCCAGTTGTATTTGAGCTGCAGACGGGGCTTTACAAGTCTGGTGAGGGTTCTCCTGAAAATCCTTATGTTGTTAGCAGTGCAGTTCAGTTTGATAATATCCGCTGGAGTATAAACTCTCATTTTGTACTGGGAGATTCGATCAATTTAGGGAACAATGAAAATCGAGGCTATTTCTCGACAATCGGTTTGGGAGTAACGGATACTCCTTTTACCGGTTCGTTGGATGGGAACGGACATACAATTTCTAATTTAAAGATTGACTATGGAACAGAATATGGGTGGATTGGTTTGTTTGCTGCTAATGAGGGAGAAATAAAAAATTTGGTTATTGAGGACCCATATTCGTCTGGCGCCAGTACCGTGGGTGTAGTTGCCGGTCTCAACAAGGGACTGATCGAGAATTGCCACGTTGTGAATGGAGGAACGGTGGAAGGCTTGGGAAGATCTACCGTGCAGACAAGTGGCCGCATAGGCGGTATTACGGGGGAGAACCAGGGAACCGTGCGCAATTGTTCTTCCTCTGTAGAGGCAGTAGGATATATTAATGTTGGCGGTTTAGTAGGTATTAATTTTGGTACGATTGAAGGGTGCTATTCAACTGGTGGTGTAAATTCTGCGTCATCGACGGCTACGAGCAGTCAGTTAGCTGTTCAGTATGTTGGCGGCCTGGTTGGCAGCAATCAGCGTGGAGCGACCATCGAAAATTGTTACAACAACACGAGCCAAAATGTTGCAGGTTATAGTGGCGTCGGCGGTTTCATTGGTTATAATGCAGGGACCGTAAAGAATTGCTATTCCAGATCGACTGGGAGCGTATCGTCTAATTCAAATGGGATAGCGCATCGTTGCATTGGCGCAATTGACGCGGCGGCAGGAGCTAATCCGATTGCGACAAATGTCTATTATGAGTCCAATTTTACAACTTCAAATCGCAACAAAGGCATTAATAAAACAGCGGCTCAGCTTCAAAGTGGAACTCTGACAGGCATTCAAGGAAATAATGCATGGGTTTGCGAGAGCGGATCTTATCCGAAGTTGGCGTGGGAAGTTGCATAATTTCGAGAATTTTGGTAATCGATTGGAAGGCCCTGGCGGGAATTATATTCCCGCCAGGGTTTTTTACGTCTATTGGGCCGAAGGGCGCCTCGAAGAGAAATGAAGAAGGGAATGCGCCCTCTATTTCCCAAACTTTATGGGAAATAGAGGGCGTTCCTTGTTTTGATGCCGGGCGGCCGGTATAATGGGGCTGGAACCTTAAATGGAAATGGGAGAGGAAAGGCGGGCGTTTATGAAAAAAGGAATTGGGATTTTCTTGTGTTTGACGATGCTTTTAACCGTTTTGGGACCGATGGGGGCGGGAGTTACGGTTGCCAAGGCCGCAGAAGGCGATCTTCCGGAATCCTATTATGTACAGCCTCCGGTGGGGGAATGTTCGTCCTGTGGGGCGCCCCTGTTTGAGCGGGAAGGCGATTGGGCGGAGGACAGCCGGTGTTACGCCTGCTGGGCTTCGGACAGGAATAAATGGAGTATCATTCTTTGGACGCCGCCTCAGCCGTATTGTATGCACTGTGAGAATTCTACCCTGGGGAATACCTCCGGCCTGTGCGACGACTGCATTATGGCGGGATGCGGCGAACATACCCAAACCGTTGTTGTCAAGGATAAAGCGACCGGGGCGCCGTTGAAGGGCGCGACTGTGATGGGAGGGGTGCTGGGACCGGCACAGACGGATGACTCCGGAAAGGTCTCGAAAAGCGACCCGCATATGCACCTCAATGGGACCACGGATGTGCTGGTCTCCTGCGACGGATATCAAAGCCGGAAGCTTCCTGTAACCATCCGGGAACTGGCCGAAACATTGACTGTAGAGCTGGAACCCTTGCCGGAAGTGTTTACCATCCCGATAAATCCACCAACCTTTGTGGCAGAGGCCTATGGTCCGGTTCTGCTGAACGCGGAATTGCAGCTGGAATCGCTTCCGTTTCCCATTAAGGCCGATCACTTGCTTTCCAACGAGGTGACGCTTACGCGGGATAAGCAAACAGGAGACTATAAAGGATCGTTCAAGCTGAATGGGCTGGCGGAAATGCTGTTTCAGGGAAACGTGTCCGTTGCGGGGGAGGTTGTGGCCCGTTGGAACGAGGACCAAGCCCAGTTGGAGCTGGTAAGCTCGGATGTAACAGCTTCCATCAAGCTGTCGCAGGATTTAAGTTTTCTCTTTGGGGGCGTCGATGGCGAGCTTACACCGCAGATTCGGCTGGTAAGTTCCCACGAAGAGGACGGTTCCCTGCGCTTAGTGCCAGCGATCTCCTGCTCGGGGTCCGCCTACGCCTATTTGGGGAAAAAGTTTGAACAGGGGATTACCATAGGAAAGGTAAAATTAAAACTGGGCGCCGAGTTGACCGGCGGCGTCAACTTTACAATGCGGGCGGACTTGGCCAACGGCGAGGATGTCCTACAGGATTTTGTGCAGTTGGGCGGAAACCTGCGTGCGGTGGTAAAGCTATTGGGATTCGAGCGCACTTGGGAAGGATACTACTGGCAGTACTATCCGGTGATTTCTGATGAAGATGGCGATACCTATGAAATGCCCAAGCCTGTGGACCGGTTCCCAGGGCGGAGTGAGACAGGGACGGCTGGAGAGGACAGCCAACAGTTTCATCCGGACGCGGCACCCTCGATCCCCACCGAAGAGGGCGCTCCAGTGGTGGAAGACGCGGGGGATAATGCGGACCCGGTGTTCGTACCAACGGGCAGTGGCTCTGTTTCATCCGGCGGTTATACGGGTCCGGCAGTGCTGTTTTGGCTGGAAGATGCTTCTGATCGCGCGGATATAAACCGTTACCGGCTGGTTTATTCGGTATTTGATGGCCGGCGGTGGAGCGATCCTGTACCGGTTTACGATGACGGAACCGCGGACTTCGCCCCGCGGGCAGTGGTATCCGGCGGCGATGTGTACCTGCTTTGGCAGAATGCTGACCAAGAATTTTCCGGAACTGTCGATTCCTCCGAATACGCGCGTTCGATGGATCTTTATGCTGCGGTGCTTCGGGATGGACAGGTACAGGAAGTGACAAACCTTACAGAAGGAATCGAAGGGTACTGTGGCATGCACAACCTAGCCGTAGTGGATGGAAAGGTTTGCGCCGGTTGGCTGGTAAACGACCGTGGAGATCTTTTGTTCTCAGAAGGGCAAAATCGCAGCTATCAGGCTGTTTATGAGCAGGGGACCTGGCACGTACAGCCGGAAGATGGAATTGCGGATGCGCATTTTGGGGATGGGACGGCGCTACAGATGATGGTTCCGATGGAGCAGCCGGACGATGCGGATGGTATCGAGATCGCAGGGACACGCTTTTACTGCGGAGAGGATGGCTCTATTGCCTGTGAACAGCAGGGCGAGGAGCGGATTCTGGTCCCGGAAGCGAAGACTTCCTCGTTTGACGCAGTGACCAACGGGGAACTGGTATTCCTCTATTGGTTGCACGCAGGAGAAGAGGGCGCATTCCAACTGAATGGTGCATTTTATAGCCCTGAAACAGGAGCCTGTAGCGCTGTTCAGACATATATCAACCATGGAACAGCATTGCATGGGATAGAGGGTGCGATGGATAGCAAAGGAAATGTACTCATGGCCTATCAGTCATCCGAATGGACCGACACACAGCGGCGCTCCTATTCATCCAACGACCTACTGACAGCAGCCATTGCTCCACCGCAGGATATGGCGGGGGGTGGAATTCCGTGGATAGTGCCCACGGTGGGCGGAGGAATTCTTCTGGCGGCAATTGTTGTAGGGATTATTTGGCTGATGCGCCGAAACCACCGGCTGCAAAAGAAACCATATGAGCCGTTTGTGACCAAAGAAAAGTAGGAATGCAGGGAATTGACCCGGCGTTTAGAGACTTAGAAAGTACGTAGCTTTGAAAAGGGAACCGGGGCAAGAGCCCAGGGGACAAACAAAAACGGATATGCGCTTGAAAATACAAACGCATATCCGTTCTTTTTGGTTTTATGGGGAAGCCTCCTGCAATGGAAAGCCCCCTTCTCAATAATGGATGGCGCCAAGCAACTCGTCCATCTTACTGCGCTGGGCCAGCTTACCGGTTCCATAGAGCACAGTGTCCTCAATACGGGCGACCACAAAATACAACTCGCCGTTTTCAACCGTATATTTGCTATACGCAGCCGAATCCACATTTGTCGTTTTTTCGGCGGTCTTAGGTTCCCCGATAAATTCTTTGAGGCCATTGTAAGTGGTCGTGGCAGTTTCCTGATCCGCACAGACAGCAAAATCGATCTGCATATCGATGGTTTCGTCATAGGCTGTGCGTGCGGAAACATCAGGTTTCAGGATCGACACTGGGAGTTTCTACAGTAAATCCAACCGCAGAGGCCTGTGTTTCGAACTCCTCTGCGGTGATGGGAGAACGTGCAGCACATCCGGTACAAAACAACGCGATGAGAACAATCCATCCAAGCATCCGGGCATATATTGTTTTTTTCAATGGTACCCCTCCTAATTTTGAAAATCCATTCTGATACAGGCCGAAAAGCGGGATGTATGCCGGCCTTTTACAAATTAAAAAAAGTCTGCCTTTTATTATACGACTTTTTTCAAATTTGTATAGAGGCAGAGGGATTTTTGTTGGCCTGTTTCGGAAGATAGCGCATAAACTTCGAAAATGAATTTATTCGCCTGCATTTTTGCCCTGTAGGTATTTTCGTAACCACGTGGGGACAGAACAATGTCCGGGAAGTCCTTTTTATAAAAGAACCTTCAGCTCCTAAAACGATGCAATAGTCAAAATTCATTGATTTCATATGGCTTGTTTAAGTATAGATTTACTGGATAATCTGCCCTGCTTGCCTATATTCAGCACAGGCAAATGCGGCAAACCATCTTGATAAGTCACTTTGCTTGCCTGTATTCAGTATAGACTAATGCGGTAGAGTGTCTTAATAATGTCTTAGGTTCGTCCCTTTGGCATGCGGCCGGCTTCTGACGGTTTATTCCTTTCAATGGATTCCCATGTCCGAAAAATTGCCCAAGCAAAACCTGCATAGTCAGGACTTTCCTGCGGATAATAAGGGCATGACACGCTTTTCGAACATGTAACAGAAAGGTCAAAAAAGGTCAAATATAGATAATCAGGAGGGAATCAACTTTGAAGGCCACAGGAATCGTAAGAAGAATCGACGATCTCGGACGTGTCGTCATCCCAAAGGAAATCCGCCGCACTCTGCGCATTCGGGAAGGGGATGCATTGGAAATTTTTACAGATGCACAGGGGGGCGTTATCTTTAAAAAATATTCGCCCGTGGGAGAAATGTCTACCTTTGCTGGGCAGTATGCAGAGGTTCTCAATAAGGTAACCAACCGGCCGGTGGTTGTATGCGACCGTGACCATGTCATTGCTGTCGCTGGCGTCTCAAAGAAGGAATACCTAGAACGCCGTGTATCGCCGGAATTGGAGGAGTATATGCAGAATCGGATGTCCTATCCGAATGGGGAGGCCGGAGAGATTCGTCCCGTGGGAGGGGATCGACCGGACCGCTTGCGTCCTTTACCCGATTATCGCATCAAGCGATGTCAATGGCGCAGTCGTTCTGCTTTCCAGCGATACGCAGGAGCCAGCGGGCGAGACCGATGAAAAACTCGTTCAAGCGGCCGCCTTCTTCCTCGCAAAGCAAATGGAGGAATAAAAGTTGCTTTGGCGGGGATGGCCGCCTCAGGGGGACAGAGAGACATTTGGTCTTGTTTTGCCCCGAGGACCGTCCACCAGCCAGCTGCGACATAGGGAAGCGTTGGATACGTTCGCATAAATGGGGGATGAAGCGCGGATCATCGCAGAAAAACCGCATATCTCCGCCGCGTACCCTTGCATTTTTCCAACAGTTGTGCTACACTATACAAAGTAATATTATGTGAGGATGAAAGAGTGGGGCAACCCACTCTTTTGTTTGCATTATGAGGTGAAACGATTGGCAGCGAAAAAGAAAGGCGGCAATACCGTCGCCCTGGTGCGGCGGCTGGCAGAGCCGATTGCGCGGGATCTGGGGCTGATGCTCTGGGACGTACGCTTTGTCAAGGAGGGTGCAGACTGGTTTCTGCGCATTTTTATCGACAAGCCGGAGGGGATCGGCATCGAGGACTGTGAGGCGATGAGCCGTGCGATCAACGGACCGCTCGATGAGTTGGACCCAGTCGAGCAGTCCTATTGCCTGGAGGTCTGCTCTCCGGGGATGAACCGTGAGCTCACACGCGACGAGCATTTCGCCGCTTATTTGGGCGCGCCGGTGCAGATCAAGCTGATTCGGCCGGATGAGGACGGACAGAGGGAGATCGCCGGGATTTTACAGGATTACCGGGACAATACGATGATTTTGCGGATGGAGGAAGGAGACGAACGTTCCGTAGCCAGGAAGGACGCTTCCAGCGTCCGGCTGTTGGACGACGACTTTGGAGGGATTGAGGAATGAGCGAAGTTTTTGAGGCGTTGAGCCTGCTCGAGAAGGAGCGCGGCATCCCTGTGGACTTTATGGTGGACCGCATCAAAAAGGCCATTGTGACCGCGTGCAAAAACAGCTATGGCAACGAGGACACCGTGATTAATATGGACCCCGAGACGGGCGCGTTTGAGGTTTATCTGCGCAAAACGGTGGTTGAAGATGTGGAAGAGCCGGGCAAGGAGATCCTGCTGGAAAAAGCGCGCGACATCGATCCAACGGCGGCCATCGGGGATACGGTCAGTGTGCACCTCAATACGAAGGAGTTTGGACGGATTGCAGCGCAGACAGCGCGCAATATCATCCGCCAAGGCATCCGCGATGGGGAACGCGGCCAGATGATGCAGGAATTCCAAAGCAAGCACCAGGAACTGGTGACAGCGCTGGTGGAGCGCATCGATCCCAGAACGGGCGCGGCTACCCTTCGGATTGGCAAGGCAGAGGCCGTTTTACCCAAGAGTGAGCAGGTGGGAGGCGAGGAGCTCAAGGAGGGCGACCATGTCAAGGTGTACGTGGTGGACGTCCGGGAGACTGAGAAGGGTCCCCGTGCAATGATTAGCCGTACCCACCCCGACCTGGTCAAGCGCCTGTTTGAGACAGAGGTGCCGGAGATTTACGACGGTACTGTGGAGATCAAAGCGGTTTCCCGCGAAGCGGGGTCCCGCACGAAATTGGCAGTTATTAGCCACAATTCGGATGTCGACGCGGTTGGCGCCTGCATTGGCGCCCGCGGCGCCCGCGTTTCCAGCATTGTCAATGAGCTGGGCGGGGAGAAGATCGACATCGTGGAATACAGCGAAGATCCGGCGAAATTTATCGCTTCTGCACTCTCCCCAGCGACGGTCCTTTCCGTTGTCACGGCGGAGGACGGTTCGCACGCTTGCCGTGTCACGGTGCCGGACAGCCAGCTCTCTTTGGCGATTGGCAATAAGGGCCAGAACGCACGTCTGGCAGCGAAGCTGACCGGCTGGAAGATTGACATCAAGCCGGAAAGCGGCTTTTATGGGGAAGAAGAGCCCGCTGAACCGAAGACAGCCGGTGAGACGCCTGTAACAGCAGAGGCGGAGCCGGCCGAAACGGAAGAGGAATAAGCTTGCCGGTAAAGGAGTCTTCCAAGAGGGGAAAGAACTTTATTCCTTCTATATTGATGGATGTGTAAGGGCACATTCACAGAAAGCTGGAAACGGCACCGCGCGTCCGATGGACGGTTCGCACCCTGCTCGGTGCAAAAGCGCTGGGGAATCCCTGCCCAAGCCGCGGTTGTTTTCATATAGATTCATCAGCGTACGTTTAAGAAATCACAGTCGGGAAGGGCGGTGTGTGCAAATGCATCAAAAGCGAATCCCCCTGCGTATGTGTGCAGGATGCGGAGAAAGCAAGCCGAAAAAGAACTGGTCCGGGTGGTCCGTTCGCCGGAAGGCGAGATTTCCCTGGACCTTACAGGAAAAAAACCTGGGCGCGGCGCTTATGTTTGCAAGAGTGCGGACTGCCTCCGGGCGGCGCGAAAGGCGAGGCGATTGGAACGAGCCTTCTCCTGTCAGATTCCCGCAGAGGTCTATGACCGTATGGAGGAGGAGATCGGAAAATGAATGAAAACAACAAGCGGCTTCTGTCCCTTTTGGGATTGGCGCGGCGGGCAAACCGGCTCTCATTGGGCAACGATCCCGCCGAGGAAGCGCTGCGAAAAGGCCAGGCGCGCCTGGTGCTGCTGGCAGAGGACCTCTCTCAGCACACCGCAGGAGGCGTTCGGTTTGCGGCGGAGGAAGCCGGGGTGGACGTCTTGAAAACGGCGTGCACCATGGATGAAATCAGCATGGCTCTTGGAAAGCGAACCGGAGTTGTTGCAGTGAATGACGCAGGGTTCGCAAAAAAACTGCACGAGCTATGTGAAGCCGAAACCGGCGAACAAGTGGTGAAATGAGGAGGAATTTCGTATATGATGATTAAATATCGCGTTCACGAGGTGGCAAAGGACCTGGGACTCCCCAATAAAGAGGTCATCGACACCTTACAAAAATACACGGGCGAGACCAAAAAACATATGACGGCGTTGACAGAAAACGAGTTGGATGTCGTTTTCGAGGAGTTCACGCAGAAGAACCGCGTGGAGAGCTTTGACGCTTATTTTGCCGATCAGAAGGAGCCGGCAGTGACCGTGACGGCCGAGCAGGAGCCCGCGGCACCGCAACAGCCCACGGCGCCCGCCCGCCCGGCACAGCCGCAGCCGAACCGGAATCAGGCGGCTCCGGCGAAAGCGCCCCAGCAGAATGGAGGCGCACAGGGACAGCAAGGCAATGCGCCGCGCCGTCCTGCCGTGAAGCCGGGAAAGATTACGCCGGTCCGTCCTGCTCCACAGCAGAATGGAGGCCAGCAGGGTCAGCAGCAAGGGCAACAACAGGGAAATGCGCCGCGCCGCCCGGCTGTAAAGCCGGGGAAGATCACGCCGGTTCGCCCCGCTCCGCAGCAACAACAGCAGAAAAAGCCCGGTGCACCCATTCCGCCTCCGCGTCCGATGCAGACCGGCGCACCGAACACCACCAATGTGAAGCGCGGGGAAGGCCGCCTGGTCGATACGCGCGCTTCCCATGTGGAATTGGATAAATACAACGAGAAGTACGACCGCCTGGCCTCGGAGAAGGTCCGGACGGAGAACATTGTGCAAAAGCAGAAGATCACCCAGCGCAGCAGCCAGTATCGCGGCAAGCCGCGCAACGCCCGCCGCGAGACGGAGGCGGAACGTTTGCGCCGCATTGCGATGGAGCGCAAGGCGAAGCCGATCACGGTCACCATACCGGAGGAGATCACAGTCAACGAGCTGGCTCTTCGGTTGAAGGCGACTGCGGCGGAGGTCATCAAAAAGCTGATGGCGAACGGCGTGTTTGCAACCGTCAACGATACCGTTGATTTTGACACGGCTTCCCTGATCGCCATGGAGTTCCATGCAAAGGTAGAAAAAGAAGTCGTTGTTACGATTGAAGAGCGTATCATCGACGACAGTGAGGACGACGAGGCCAATCTGGTCCCGCGTGCGCCAGTCGTGGTGGTGATGGGACACGTGGACCACGGAAAGACGTCCCTGCTCGACGCCATTCGCCATGCGCATGTAACGGACACCGAGGCGGGCGGCATCACGCAGCACATCGGCGCTTACCGCGTCAAGATCGGCGACCGTGATATCACCTTCCTGGATACACCGGGACATGCGGCGTTTACCACGATGCGCGCCCGCGGCGCACAGGTGACGGACATCGCGGTCCTGGTTGTCGCGGCGGACGACGGCATCATGCCGCAGACGATCGAGGCAATCCACCACGCAAAGGCGGCAAATGTTTCGATCATCGTCGCCATCAATAAGATGGATAAGCCGGGCGCCAACCCGGACCATGTGCTCCAGCAGCTCACGGAGTACGAATTGGTTCCGGAGGAGTGGGGCGGCGAGACGCCGTGCATCCGCGTGTCCGCTAAGAAGAAAGAGGGAATCGACGACCTTCTGGAAATGATTACCCTGGTGGCCGATTTGAAGGAACTCAAGGCCAACCCGGACCGAGCAGCCAAGGGCACCGTCGTAGAAGCGCGTTTGGATAAGGGCCGCGGTCCGATCGCTACCGTTCTGGTACAGAACGGTACCCTGCGTACGGGCGATATTATTGTCGCAGGAACTGCAGTGGGGCGTGTCCGTGCGATGACGGACGAAAACGGAAACCGCATCAATGAGGCGGGGCCGTCCGTTCCGGTGGAGATCACCGGCCTGGACGACGTGCCCACGGGCGGCGACACCATGAACGCCGTCTCCGACGAGCGCCTGGCCCGCGAACTGGTGGAACAGCGCCGCAATGAGCAGAAGGAAGAGATGTTCAATTCGCAGACCAAAGTCACGTTGGATAACCTCTTCGACCAGATGCAGCAGGGCGAGATGAAGGAACTGCAGATCATTGTCAAAGCGGATGTGCAGGGCTCTGTGGAGGCAGTGCGCCAGTCGTTGGAGAAGCTCTCCAATGACGAAGTGCGCGTCAAGGTTATTCACGGCGGCGTCGGCGCCATCAACGAGTCCGATGTCATGTTGGCGAATGCATCGAATGCCATTATTGTGGGCTTTAATGTGCGTCCCGATCCGGTGGCCGAGGACAATGCAAAACGCAGCGGCGTGGATATGCGCCTGTACCGCATTATTTACGATTGCATTGAAGAGATGGAGTCCGCGATGAAGGGCATGTTGGCTCCGAAGTTCCGTGAGGTCCAGCTGGGCCGCGGCGAATGCCGCCAGGTTTACAAGATCTCCAATGTCGGCACCGTTATCGGCGGCCATGTCACCAGCGGCAAAATCACCCGCACCGCCGACATCCGCGTGGTGCGCGACGGCATCGTAATCGCAGAGGACAAAGTGTCGTCCCTGAAGCGGTTTAAGGACGATGTGAAGGAAGTGGCCGATGGCTATGACTTCGGTATGACGCTGGAGAAATTTAACGACGTCAAAGAGGGCGACGTATTGGAAGCCTTCACAATGGAAGAATACAAAGAGGATTGACCGAGGATTCCCGGCGATCCAGGACGGCCGGGGGCGCACAGGTGTGCTGAGGCCGCGGAGGTGAAACGATATGCCAAGCCATAGAATGGGACGGACGACGGAGGACATCCGCAGAGAGCTTGACGGCTATTTTCCGAGAGCTCAAGGACCCACGGGTACAGGGGCTGATTAGCATTGTACGCGTGGATGTGTCGAGCGACCTCTCGTATTGTACCGTCTATATCAGCGCGATGGAGGGCATTGATCACGCCAAGCAGGCGATAGTGGGGTTGAAATCTGCCTCTGGTTACATCCGGAGGGAATTGGGGCAGCGCTTGCGCTTGCGCCATGTGCCGGAGATGCATTTCAAGGCCACGGACTCCATTGAATACAGCGCAAATATTTCGAGAATTTTAAACGACCTGCCAGCTTCGAGAGAGGACGGACAGGGGAAAGAAACCTAACAAACTGCCGGGGAACCCCGGGGGGAACGCGGGGCGGCGGGGACGTGTGCGCGGTCTAAAAGACCGCGCCCGGGAATTCCTGTGGAATTTCCCGGCGGGGATTTGGAAGAATCCCCGCACGTCCCCGCTACAAGCGTTTTAAACACCTTTGTTTTGGGGCGATTGTCAGAGGAAGGGCAACGTACGGCCAGCACATTGTGCTGCCTGTTGCCCGGCACAAACCCGCAGGGCAAAGAGTGTATCATGGAAATGGGCGGATGGAAACATCTGCAAACCGAGAGGGGAGTGTAGCAAACGATGATCAGCCTGGATGACGTGGCAGAATTTCTGCGCCGTGCGGACGACATCGTCATTTTGAGCCATCAGTTCCCGGATGGGGATACGTTTGGCTCTGCCGCCGCGCTTTGTATGGCCCTACAAAGCATGGGAAAGCGCGTAAAGACGCGCTGCCGCCATGCGATCAGTGCAAAATATGCCTTTATGTTCCGTGGCGTTAAGAAACAGGAATTTGAACCAAAGACGGTTGTAGCCGTGGATGTCGCGGATATCGATCTGTTGGGAGAGCCCATTCGGGAGGAATACGAGGGACATGTCGACCTTTGTATTGACCATCATGCGGGAAACCGTACTTTTGCGACATATACCTACGTGGACAGTACGGCGGCTGCTACCACGGAGATCATTTATGCACTGATCACCAAGTTGGGTGCAAAAATCACGCCGGAGATTGCGGAAGCCATTTATACGGGGATCACAACGGATACCGGATGTTTCAAATACACCAATGCCACACCGCGCACATATCGTATCGCGGCCTGTATGATGGAGACGGGGATTGACGCGGCTGCCATCAACCGGGAGATGTTCGATACCAAGACCCGTGCCCGCCTCGAGATGGAGCGCCGGGTGTTGGATTCTATGAAATTTTATTTGGACGACCGGTGCGCCGTCGTATACATCATGCGGGAGATGATCGCCGAGTCCGGCGCTTGTGAAGATGATTTGGAAGGACTGGCCGCAATCCCGCGACAGATTGAAGGGGTGCTCGTCGGGGTGACCCTGCGTGAAAAAAAGAGCGGTGAATATAAGGTTTCTCTGCGCACGCAGGAACCCGTCAATGCGGCGCAGATCTGTGCGTTATTTGACGGCGGTGGACATGCCTGTGCAGCAGGATGTACCCTGGCCGGGCCTGCAGAATTGGCCACAGAGCGGATCGTCGCGGCAATCGGTGATTATCTGGATCAAGGCAAGGGGGACGGCCAGTGAACGGCGTCCTTGTTGTGGATAAACCGGCGGACTTTACATCTTTTGACGTGGTTTCCGTGGTGCGCCGCCTCGCGGGGAGAGAAAAGACCGGTCATACTGGCACATTAGATCCCATGGCCACCGGCGTCTTGCCGGTCCTTCTGGGAAAGGCTACACGGGCGGCATCCCTGCTGGAGGATACCAGTAAGGAATACCGTGCAGAATTTGCCCTTGGTTACGCCACCGATACCCAGGACTCCACTGGGGAGGTTCTCGCCAGGAGTGGGACACGCACGACGGAAGCAGCTCTCCTGGCTTCACTTTCTCTTTTCCGTGGAAATATTCTTCAGGAACCTCCGATGTATTCCGCTGTGCGCAAGGATGGCAAGCGGTTGTATGAACTTGCCCGCCAAGGTGTCACAGTCGAGCGGGAAAAACGTCCAGTTACCATTGAAAGGCTGGAATGCGTGCGTTTTGATGAAACTGCTCAGACAGGGATTCTGGAAGTACGTTGTTCCAAAGGGACTTATATTCGTACGCTTTGTGCGGATATTGGGCAGGCGCTCGGGACATTTGGCGTTATGACTGCGTTACGGCGCACATCAGCGTGTGGTTTTTCCCTTGCGGATGCGGTTCCGTTGGAGGCCGTGCGCGCGCTGGCTGAAACGGGGCAGTTAGAGGCTCGGGTGCTCCCGATGGATCAGCTTTTTTTGGAGCGTCCGGCATTGCGTGTGTCTGCCGCCCAGGCGGTTCGCTTCCGCAATGGAGGTTGCCTGGGTCTGGAACGCACTGCATTGGCAAGGCAGAACCCTCCGGACGGCCTGCGGGTGCGGGTGTACAGCCCTGAGCAGGTGTTTTTAGGGCTGGGGATCGTGGATCGCGGGCAGGATACGTTGAAAATACTGAAGTTGTTTGTTTGACGGCGGTTTATCGGTGCGGGCCGTGTGGTCCAGAAGACCCCAAAGGCCGTCGATTGCGGCAAAATCCGGATAGACAGAACGACAAAAGGAACAAATATATGAAAGTATACCATGATCTAACCCCGGGGGCGCCGCGGGCCGCGGTTGCGCTCGGCTGTTTTGACGGCCTGCATCTGGGACACCGGCGTGTGATCGATGCGGCCCGTGCTCCTGGTTTGGCGCCTTCCGTACTGACCTTCGCGGACCCGCTTGAAGAGCTGGGGGGCAAGTCCGGTGGGCAACTGGTTACAAAGCGCCAGAAGCTTCATCTGCTTGAACAAATGGGCGTCCAACAGGTCTATTCCCTGCGTTTTGCATCCATTCGGACCATGAGTCCGGAACAGTTTGTAGATGAGGTTTTGGTGGGAGTCTGTCACGCGAAGAAAGTCTGTTGCGGGTTCAATTTCACTTTTGGGTACAAAGGTGCAGGTAAAGCGGAAACGCTGAAAGCACTCTGTGAGGAACGCGGCATCATCTGCGAGATTGTACCTGCGGTGGAGGTGGATGGAGAACCGGTCAGTTCCACCCGTATCCGTGCGCTTGTTGCACAGGGCGACGTGGCAGCAGCGGAGCGGCTGCTGGGCAGACCCTTTGGTTTTGACTTTGAGATTGTGCGCGGCCGGCAATTGGGCCGCACCATGGGGACGCCCACAATCAACCAGGTCTTTACGGAGGGCTTTGTGTTGCCGCGCTTTGGCGTGTACGCCTCATTGGTCCGTTTAAACGACGGCGATTATTACGGGGTGACAAATGTCGGCGTCAAGCCGACGGTCGGTGCAGACGCCCCCCTGAGCGAGACCTGGATTCCGGACTACCACGGAGAAGAGCTCTATGGCGAGAACATTCGGGTGGATCTGATTGATTTTATCCGGCCAGAGGTCAAATTCAGCGGGATTGCCGAATTGCAGAAAAACATTTTGGAAAACGCGGAAACCGCAAAAAAGATGATTGCCGCATATTTACAAAAGGGAATCCCCATGCTATAATACCCTTAGTTTTGCCCCAGTGTTGGGGGAAAGATATGGCTACCCTATTCCCGGTTGCAGGGGTAAGCCCGGTCGGGTATACCACCGGCCTGCTTCTGTGAGTATGGGCGCATGAAACGGGGATTGTTCCCCAATTTTTAGAAAAGGTGGAAAGGTACATGCTGAAAGAAGAAAAAACAGCGATTATCCAAGAGTATGCGATGCACGAGGGCGACACCGGTTCTCCGGAAGTCCAGATCGCAGTTCTGACCAAGAGAATTAACGACTTGACGGCACATCTGAAGATCCATCAGAAGGACCATCATTCCCGCCGCGGCCTGTTGAAGATGGTTGGCCAGAGAAGAAACCTGCTCAATTACCTCATGCGTGTGGACATTGAGCGCTATCGTGCGATTATTGCCAAGTTGGGCATCCGCAAATAAGAAAAGTTTGGCTGGGGCAGGCGGCATCGTGCCGTCTGCCCTTCTGCACGTTCAGGCGGTGGTGGGCGCTGCTGAAAAAGCGCCCGCTGGACTGCCGGTGATGGCCCAGACCTCAAAATGGGAAGTACAGGACTTAGCCGTGAAACGAACGCCGCGCCCGGCGCGGGGCTGGTTTCATTGCTAAACCTGTTTCCTCCCAAAGAGGCGCAACCGGAAGAAAAGATCTTGCAGGCCAGGGATTTGAGCGGTGGTGCCCGGTGCTTTGTCCGCAAAACCAATGGGGTTGCAGGAAATGACGAGTGAAAAATGGATTTCTGATTCTAGGAGGAGACAAGATGTTTGAAAATTTTAGAACGTTTGAGACGGATTTTGCGGGACGCCCGCTGGTGATTGAAACGGGCAAGATGGCGCAGCTTGCCAATGGCGAATGTTTGGTTCGTTATGGCGAAACAGTGGTGCATGTTGCCGTTACAGCTTCGGCCAAACCGCGTGAAGGCGTGGATTTCTTCCCGCTTTCGGTTGACTTTGAGGAAAAGCTCTATGCGGTCGGCAAGATTCCCGGTTCTTTCCTAAAGCGGGAAGGCCGCCCGAGCGATAAGGCAATTTTGACCTCCCGTGTGATTGACCGCCCCATCCGTCCGCTGTTCCCCAAGGATATGCGCAACGATGTATCGGTTGTCTGCACGGTGATGAGCGTAGACCACGATTGCCAGCCGGAAATCGCTGCCATGGTGGGTACCTCCATCGCGCTGACTATCTCCGATATTCCGTGGAACGGCCCGATTTCGGGTGTATCGGTCGGAATGATCGACGGCGAATATATCATCAACCCGACGGCAGAGCAGCGTGAAAAGAGCCGGATGGCAGTCACGGTTGCCTCTACGGATGAGCGCATCGCAATGATCGAGGCGGGGGCGAAGATTGTCACCGACGAAGAGATGTATAACGGCATTATGGCGGGCCATGAGGCCAACCAGAAGATCATCGAGTTTATCAAGGGCATCCAGAAGGAGATCGGCAAGGAGAAGTTCAGCTATCCGAGCAATGAGCCGGATGAAGAGATGCTCGCCGCCATCAAGGATTTTGCGATGGAGGATGTAAAGTACGCCCTTGATACGGATGACAAGAATGTCCGCGATGAGCGCCTGAAGCCCATCTATGAAAAAGTACACGAGAAATTTGACCCGATCTACCCGGAGCAGGAGGCAAAGATCGAGGAGTGTATGTATCGCACACAGAAATATATTGTACGCCGCTGGCTGTTGGACGAACAGAAGCGCGTGGATGGCCGCCAGATGGACCAGATGCGCCCGCTTGCAGCAGAAGTCGATCTGTTGCCGCGTGTACATGGTTCCGGGATGTTTACCCGCGGGCAAACACAGGTACTCACGGTGGCCACACTCGGCCCGGTGAGCGACCAGCAGATGCTGGATGGCATCGACGAGGAAGAGTTCAAGCGCTATATCCATCAGTATAATTTCCCGTCCTACTCTGTGGGTGAGACAAAGCCCAGCCGCGGTCCGGGCCGCCGTGAAATCGGCCACGGTGCGCTGGCAGAGCGCGCACTGGTTCCGGTAATCCCGCCGGTGGAGGAATTCCCATATGCATACCGCCTGGTCTCCGAAGTGCTTTCCTCCAACGGTTCGACCTCTCAGGCTTCGATCTGCGGTTCCACTCTGGCGTTGATGGCGGCTGGTGTGCCGATTAAGGCGCCGGTGGCCGGTATTTCCTGTGGGCTCATCACCGAGGGCGAGCGCTGGATGACTATGGTGGACATCCAGGGCGTAGAGGACTTCTTCGGCGATATGGACTTCAAAGTTGCAGGCACCAAGGAGGGCATCACCGCCATCCAGATGGACCTGAAGATCAGCGGCCTAACCCCCGAGATGGTGAAGGAAGCATTGGAAAAAACCCACAAGGCGCGCAACTATATCATTGACGAGATCATCCTCAAGTGCATTCCGCAGCCGCGCGAGGAGCTCTCCAAGTATGCTCCGAAGATGATGAGCACCGTAATCCCGGTGGACAAGATCCGTGAGGTGATCGGCTCTGGCGGCAAAGTTATTCAGAAGATCTGCGCAGAGTGCGATGTCAAGATGGATGTGGAAGAGGACGGTCATGTCTTTATTTCCGGCCTGGATAAGGATAACTGCCAGCGTGCACTGACGATTGTCGACACAATTGTCAACGATCCGGAGCCCGGCGCGTTCTATAACGGAAAAGTTACGCGCATCATGGATTTCGGTGCATTCGTAGAGATTGCACCCGGCAAGGAGGGCCTCGTTCACATTTCCCGACTGGATGTAAAGCGCACAGAGAAGGTGACGGATGTCGTCAATGTGGGCGATGAAGTCATGGTCAAGGTTTTAGAGATCGACGACAAGGGCCGGTTGAACTTGTCCCGCCGGGATGCGTTGATTGAAGTGGAGGGAATGGTGCCGGAGAATACCATTTCGGATGCCCCGCGCCGCCCAGAACGCCGCGATGGCGGCCACTTCCACCGCAGAGACGACCGCCCGCGCGCGAGCAATGGTTTTATTGCAAACACCAATAAGAAGCCCAACAAATAAATTTGTTTTTCAAGCATCCGTTCAGGAAAGCCCTGGACGGATGCTTTTTGATTCGTGCGTTACAATACGGCATTACTCCGTCCATGTCGAGACGGGCCAGTCCATACGACATGCCATGGCCAAAAATTTCTTTTCCATTCTCAAATCCGAATGCATTCGCATTTACAAGCCTGAGACCATCCTTGAAGTACAGACGTTCATTGATGAATACATCACTATTTATAACAACGAGTCCATTCCACTCAGCACGAAGCGCTCTCTTTTTGAAAAGCGGCGCCTGTTTGCTCAATTCGCCGTTATCCTACGTTTAGACGTTTTATTTCTGTCTTTTCCTTCTGGAACCGTTCAATTGCTAGGGGGATTGGCTCTCTTCTTACAGGGGACAGAAAAAGGGAAGCATTTTCCGAAATATCTAGGACTAGGAAAACTTTTTGCAATTTTTTTATGGATACTTCGATTTAGCACTTGTAACGGTAGATTGGAATGTCGTATAATAATGATGAATAATATTATCCTCTATATGGGTGGGGATGGTATTTGCAGAAGGAGTGTGAGAGGATGGGCAAGATTAAAAATCATCTTGTTTTATCGGTTGTCTCGTTTCTGCTTGTGTTGACCGTGTTGGGAAGCGGGACCTTTGCATGGTTCATGGATACAGAGCAGACAAGCGCCAATTTCCAGTCGGGGATTTTGGATGTAGAATTGGTGGTCGATCATACGGATGAAACGGTTCCCCTGAATTTTACCAATCTTCGTCCGCTAACCATTGAGCAGCTCCGCGACGAATTTCAGATGGACGAGAATGGTGTTATTACCAATAAGAATGAGGATGGATTTGCAGGAAATCCTTTGTATTTCTTTCAGGTGAATGTGGAAAACAGAGGCTCGCTGCCGATGCAGGTGAAGTTGGCGGTTCGCGAGCAGAAAAAGGACGAGGGTTCCGATCTGCCGTATGGGGATAAAATTCCCAACCTTGTTGATAATGGACATGGCGGTGTAAAGGTTGATGAGGACGAGCCTGAAATTGCCTGTCAAAACGATCTTCGGGAGTTTTTGCATGTCCAGCTTTATCAAACAGAGCTCACGGATAACGGTTATGTACTGACGCCGGTTCTAGAGGAGGCCGACGATGCGGCGGCCCAGAAGAACGATGAAGTTTCCGATGGGACGGTGACCCTGTGGAAGAATGGAAAACCGTTTGATTATGTGGTCCCGGAGGTTCTCCCTGCGGGAGGGAAAACTTCTTATATATTGGCCGCGTGGTTGCCACAGACGGTCGGCAATGAGTGCCAAGGGAAACACTTCCACGGAGCTCTATGTGAATGCGGGACAG
This sequence comes from Anaeromassilibacillus sp. SJQ-1, assembly GCF_046693725.1. Classification (NCBI taxonomy): domain Bacteria; kingdom Bacillati; phylum Bacillota; class Clostridia; order Eubacteriales; family Acutalibacteraceae; genus Anaeromassilibacillus; species Anaeromassilibacillus sp. SJQ-1. The sequence goes on from NZ_JBKEIV010000005.1 coordinate 19,842, forward strand.
GTGGACGAAGGAGCGACCATGACGGCGATGCCGGATTGGAGCGAGCCGGAAAGCACGGTGGAAGCAACGGTCAAAGTCCGCTATGAGCTGGCGGATGGCAAACCTGTCAAAGAGGTAGAACGGGTTATCCAGGAAAAGCCAGGCGAGGTTGTCCTGAAACCGCTTGCCAGTGAGTTGGAGGGGACTGGGTTTCGTCTGACAGATGCGGATGAAACTTACACAGTAAGCTTGTCACCAGAGGGTAAGGTTACTTATCAAGCGAACGATACAGCGGCAACTTTTACGGTAGAAGATACATATGTGGATGATCCCAGCAAAGAATTCGATGATGGCGATGGGACGCAACAAAATCCATATATCATCATGAATGCCCGCCAGTTGGACAATGTGCGCAACCATTTGGATGCCCACTATAAACTTGGCCGTGACATCGATCTGACCGGTTATTATGGCGCGACTTGGGTTGAGCAGGGTTGGACTGAGGAAATGGGTTGGATGCCGATTGGACGGACGGCGTCTCAAACACAGTGCGAAATGTTTAAGGGTAGTTTGGATGGGCAGAATTTCACCATTACCGGACTGAAAATAACCGATTCAAAGCAGCAGGTAGGGCTTTTTGGCCGTGTTGTGAAAGACACAGGCGTAGAAGGAAGCGGTGTTATTTGTAATTTAAATGTACAGGCTCCCGAAGTGTGGGGGTGCACGTCGGAAGGAAACTCTTATGATGGAAAAGTAGGCGTGATTGTTGGCCAGACCAATAATGGTGCAGCCGTTAGAAACTGTACGGTATCCGGCGGCTCTGTAAAAGGCGGAAAGGAAGGGGAGCCTACAAAATCGGTTGGTGGAATTGTTGGTTATCAAGGCTCGGCAAGTGACCAAATAAGCAATTGTACGGTTGAAGATTTGAATGTCACGGTACATATTTTGGATTCTGAATTGAAAAAAGATTCGGATGCTTATGCCAAGCGGTTGATCCTTGGTTATAAGCCCAATTCAGCGAGCTGGCCGACTGCTTGCCTTGGTGCAGGATGGGTAAATGGTGAAGAGAAAACCGTTACCTTTTCGTAACAAGGCATTGAAAAAAGACAGGGCTTATTCTTAATACAAACCAGAAAAGGGACAGATTGCTATATCTGCCCCTTTTTCTTATAAATATTATGGATTGTACGGAATGTGAAATTGAAAAATATTCAAAATCATAGTAGTGACAGGGATACCCTGCAATTTGGTGGGGACTGTCATTTGATATATCCCCATTACAAATAAACAAACGGATATTGATAATAGGGATAACTGTGGTCAAACGGCAGCTGTAAAATGATGGATGATTCCTCTCACTAATTGACTAATGAATATTTTTAATAGGGACAGTCATCGCAAAAGGCAGGTTGTCCCTCTTGCTAATATACTAATGAATGCTTTTAATAGAGACAGTCACCCGAAAAGGTAGGGTATCCCTATCGTTATTAAGCTAATCTGTATGTTTAAAGATTTTTATGATATAAACACATGAACAGCAGAAGGGCGTGTGCAGCCCCCTGTGGTTCGATAAGAGATTGTTTTTGTTTGATGTTTTTAATAGCAGCTGAGATTAAGCAATTATTACAATATTGTTTACTATCTGACAAAATGCGAGAAGGCTCTTTTCCTTTTATCCTTTCTATGCTATATTGTAAAAAATTAAAGGGAGGATTAAGCGATGAAAAAATTTATACAGGAATTTAAAACCTTTGCATTGCGGGGAAACATGATGGACATGGCTGTCGGTGTTATCATTGGCAGCGCCTTTTCCGGAATTGTAACCTCATTGACAGACAATTTTATCAATCCTATTTTGAACCTGGTGACCGGCGGACAAACGTATACGTTGCAGGATGTAGCAGGCTTTGCTTCTGCATTTCTTTCATCGCTGGTCAATTTCCTTATCATGGCATTTGTATTGTTCTGTCTGCTGAAGGGAATCAACAAACTGATAACCTTGGGACATAAAAAAGAAGAAGTGCCTGCTGTGACAGTGAAAAAATGCCCTTACTGTAAAACGGAGATTGCAATCGACGCGACGCGGTGCCCACACTGCACTTCGGAACTCGCAGTGGAAATAGAGAGCAAATAAGTCGATCAAAAGGTTACATAACAAATACGGTTGCCTACCAGGGGGCTACTGGGAGAGAAAACGCCTGATTCCTTACATTGCATGTGATGCAGGAATAGAGCGTTTCGACTTTGTAGGAAGAAATATCTATTGAAAGTGCAATTTTCAAACAAGAAAACCCGGAAAATAGAGATCAAATAAAAGAAGAGAGGGGACCAAAATCTACGAATCTTTGGATTCATAGGAAAGGGGCTCCTCTTTCTGTTTAGAAAAAATCTAAGTTTCCAAAAAACAAGGGTATCCGAAAGTCATTTCGTGACTTTTGGGATACCCTCAGATAATTCATAAATGCTTGTTTGGCCTAACAGGACAATCAAGCGTTCTGTGTTAACCGTATGGAGTCCATGTCCGAACCAAGCTCCATACTGTTGCTAGTTAGGACTTGGTAGTTTGTCTTTAGCTGGTCTTCAGGGGAACAGGTGTATCCCCTCCCTTATCGTTACGGAAAGCAAGCTTCAACAGAATGGGCGCGACAATCGTCGTGGGCAACCACCATGATGATTACGGGGCCAAAGAACACCGAAGACATCAGTCCCAAAGCAGCGCCCTTCGTGGCAACGATCAAGGCAACCTCACCACGGGAAACCATGCCGGCGCCGATCTGTATGGATTCATGGTTCGTGAATTTACACATCTTTGCGCCGAATCCACAGCCAACGATTTTGGTCAGGATTGCGACGATAACCAACAAGACAGAGAACAGAATGATGGAACCCGTCATGTCCGGCAAAGATACCTTTAAGCCGATACTTGCAAAGAAGATCGGGGAAAGGAAGATATAGGAAAGGGTTTCAAATCGCGCCGCAATGTATTTGCTGTGCTCTGTGTTCGAAATAACCATACCGGCGATAAAAGCGCCTGTAATGTCTGCCACACCGAAAAACTGTTCTGCACAGTAGGACAGAAGCAAGCAGAACACAAAAGCCAGGATTACAAACCGCCGCATATCCTTCTGATAACGCGCCTGGAATTTCTTGAACAATACGTAAAACAGGAAACCGCCGCCAGCGGATACAATGAAGAAAGCGACAATTTTGAGCAAAACAACGACGATGTTCACGCTCGAATCGGCCAGACTGGTGACCACTGTCAAAGCGACAATGCCGAGAATGTCGTCAATGATCGCCGCGCCCAAAATCGCATTGCCTGCACGGGTGTTTAATTTTCCCATTTCCTTGAGGGTTTCCACGGAAATGCTGACAGAAGTGGCGGTCAAAATGATACCAATAAAGATGTTTTGCAGGAAAATATTGGCCCCGGGGCCAGCAATCGCCTCATTGTTAAAGAAGTGTGCCAAAGCGAATCCACCGCCGAGTGGAACCAGAACACCGATCAACGCGATAACAAAAGACGCCTTGCCCGTGTTTTTCAGTTCTTGAATATCGGTTTCCAAACCCGCGGTAAACATCAGAACGATGACGCCCACCTCGGACAACTTGGTGATGAAGTCCGTCTCCTGCAACACATTTAACATAGCCGGACCCAGGATCAAACCGGCAGCCAGCGCGCCGACAACCTGCGGCATCTTAAACTTGCGGGTGACCAGGCCAAACAGTTTTGTGCTGAGAAGAATCAGTGCTAAATCGAACAGAAAGCCATACCCTTCCATTTGTCGTGCCTCTTTCCTTCATAATTTTGTCATATCTTTTATTGAATATAGATTATATCCCGAATCAAAAAGCTTGACAATATGGCGAATCGACAAATATTTTGATGGAATTGTAAATTTTTTAACCAGGATACCAACCGGTTACAACTTGTTCCTCGATTGTCATAGGATGATGTTAAAATTGCATTAGGATTTTGGGTAAAACAGGCACCCGTGTCGAAATCTGGCTTTATTCTTGTCAACGGACATGGTATAATAATCTCACGCCGTTCAAAGGAATAAGGGCTATTGCCCGTGATGTGGCTCTACAATTGGGAAGAGAATAGACGCTTCCCGTTGCCGGATCTGAATCGGATGAAACGACGGCACGACTGGTATAAATCCACGGGAAAACTTGAGGGAAAAGAGGACAGAATCGTATGTCGGCAATCACACAGGCAAAGCGAGTGGTCATCAAGGTAGGGACCTCTACCCTGACTTATGAAAATGGAAAGATCAATTTACGGCGAATGGAATCCCTGTGTAAGGTACTCAGCGACCTGCAAAACTCCGGTAGGGAGATCATTCTGGTGACTTCCGGAGCGATCGGCGTTGGGGTTGGAAAGTTGGGTTTGACAGAACGCCCACAGGAGACGGAAAAAAAACAAGCCCTTGCTGCTGTCGGGCAGTGTGAGCTGATGTTCATGTACGACAAGTTTTTCGGAGAACACAACCGCACGGTGGCCCAAGTGCTACTGACCGGGGATGTTGTTTCCAATCCGCATAGCAAGCAAAATGTTGTCAATACATTCCAGGAACTGATTGGGATGCAGATCATCCCGGTTGTCAATGAGAATGATACCGTCGCAGTGGACGAGTTGGTCGGCATGCAAATCGGTGACAACGATACGCTCTCGGCGATTGTGGCCAAATTGACCGACGCGGATTTATTGGTGATTTTGACCGACATTGACGGTCTGTATGATGCGAACCCGCGTGCGGACTCCAATGCGAAACGAATTCCGTTTGTGCGGGAGGTCACGCCGGAGGTTGTTGCATTGGCGGGTGGGACAGGTTCCAACCGGGGCACAGGAGGAATGCGGACCAAGGTGAGCGCAGCTGCCATCGCCAATGAGGCGGGTATTTGCTGTTGTGTGATGAGCGGAGCGAACCCGAAAAACCTGTACCATCTTTTCGATGGCGAGCAGATTGGGACAGTTTTCGGCACAGGAAAACAGTAAAATAAAATTGGGCTTCGTCCCGGAAAAAGAGGTGGACTGGATGACCATTTTGGAGCAAATGGGGCAAAAGGCAAAAGAGGCATCGCGGGCTCTGGCAGTGGCCGGAGCAAAAAAAGATGCAGCTCTTATGAAAATGGCGGATGCCATCGAAGCACATGAGGCAGAAATTCTCGCGGCAAATGAAAAGGATCTCTGCACGGCACGTGAAAGCGGGATGCGTGAAAGCCTGTTGGACCGGCTGGCGCTCTCATCAGCGCGCATCACGGGGATGGCGCAAGGCGTGCGTGGGGTGGCCGCCCAGGAAGATCCGGTTGGGCAGGTTGTAAACGGATTTGTCCGCCCCAATGGACTACAAATTCAGCGCGTGCGGGTACCCCTCGGGGTGATCGGGATCATCTATGAGGCCCGGCCCAACGTGACAGCGGATGCGGCAGCCCTCTGTCTAAAGGCGGGCAATGCTGTGATTCTGCGCGGAGGAAAAGAGGCAATTCATTCGAACACCGCGGTGGCAGAAGTGATGCGAAACGCAGTGGAAGATGCGGGATTGCCCGCGGATTGTATCCAACTGGTACAGGATACCACGCGCGCGTCTTCTATCGAGATGATGGGGTTGACCGATTATCTTGACGTTTTGATCCCGCGCGGCGGCGCGGGGCTGATTCGTTCCGTAGTGGAAAATTCCCATGTGCCGGTGATTCAGACCGGCGTGGGCAATTGCCATGTCTTTGTAGACGCGTCCGCAGACATCGATATGGCAGTCAACATTATATTTAACGCAAAGACTTCCCGCCCGTCGGTCTGCAATGCGATGGAGAAACTGTTCGTCCATAGGGATATTGCCGAGAAAGCGTTGCCTGCCATTAAGGCGCGTCTGGACGAGAAGAAAGTGGAACTGCGCGGTTGCAAACGGACATGTGAAATTTTGGGGGATGCTGTACTTCCTGCGCAGGAGGAGGATTGGAGCTGTGAGTACCTTGACTACATCCTGGCGGTCAAGGTGGTGGATTCCTTTGAAGATGCCCTCGTACACATTGCCCGATACTCATCCGGACACAGCGACGCGATCATCACCAATGACTATACGAATGCCCGTGCGTTTACAGAGCGGGTGGATTCAGCGGCGGTCTATGTCAATGCTTCGACCCGCTTTACAGATGGCGGTGAGTTCGGTTGTGGCGCCGAGATCGGGATTTCTACCCAAAAATTGCATGCCCGCGGTCCGATGGGAGTGCGGGAGTTGACCTCCACCAAGTTTATCATCACAGGGGATGGTCAAATCCGATAAGTACATAAAACAGGCGATTATACGGAGAGGATTCATGAATAATAAACTGGAAAATCGAAAAAACCGGGCGCGAAAGAACCCAAAACCGGAAGGGGTATCAACCGAGGGGACGGAGCAGGAAAAGCTACCTGCAGCGGGAAAACGGCGCAGGGAAAAGATTGCCGACTTTACGGCCGATTACCGCGAAGCCTTTACAGAACGGCCGACGGTTTCTCCGACAGAGGACGATGCGACGGAGATCGATGATTTCTATCCGGATGCGGACGAGGATGACGCATTGTTGACAAAATGGGCGCCCGAGCCGGAGGAAGAGAACACGATTCCTTCGGTGCCAGAACAGCCTGTACGCCGGAAGGGGCGCAGGCGGTATGGGGTTGCAGTGGGCGCTTTGGTTCTTCTGCTGGCGCTGGTGGGCGTGGTATTTATCGCCGGGACCATTGGCAACCGTATTTACACCACGATGACGGACGATTCCCAGTTGCGCGAGTATGACACGTTCCTGACGCCAGTGGTTATGCAGGACCCCGCCCCATTCGAATCCATCGAGGAAGCGGACGAAGATTTCATTCTGAACGCATCCCTGTGGAAAACCATTACGGCGAACAACGGGACAAACTATACCGAGTACGATGAGGCTGGCCGCGCGTTGGTTCCTCTGGGGGATGTAGTGGATGCCTGCCGGGAACTATTCGGCCCCGATTGCCAATTACAGCCCAAAACTCCGGCGGAAGAGACTTTTTTTGAGTACGATTCGGTTCAAAATGAATTCCATGTGGCACTGTACAGCTCTGACAGCAGCTATACCCCTTATACGGAGAGCGAAAACAAAAACGGTGGAAAGGTCCATCTGCGCGTGGGTTATGTATCCCCAAGCGACGAATGGCGAAATCAGACCAGTAGTACCATCGAGGGACCTACGCCTACCAAGTATATGGAGTACGAGTTGACTTTGGACTCCTCCACACAGCAATACTATATCTCAGCAATCCGGTCGTTGGAAGAGGAATGAGTGCACGAAAGAGGGCGTCCCAAAAGTCATGAAATGACGGAAGGATACCCTCTTTTTTTAGAAACGCAGATGTTTTTCCAAACAGAAAGAGGATGCCCCTTTCCTATGAATCCAAAGATTCGTAGTTTGGGGACACCCTCTGGCGGTTGCCATGACGCAAGGTCACAGTGCAATATACAGAAGTGCAAACAGCAGACCGGGATCAGATTTTTCCTCACTGAGAATTAAAATCAGAGCAAGAAGGAGCGTCCGGTCGCTTTCCCGAAACAGCATTTGAAAGATGTCGGTCACAGGATTGGCCGGCCGCACCATGGCTGGCGGGATGGAGGCCGTCTGCTGTGGCCGGGGAACCTGCGCCGGGTGCTGGCCGGCATTCGCGGTTTCTCGTCCAGAAGGGGCCGGTTCTGAAGCCGTGTGAGGATTGGAAGAATCTGGCTGTGTGTGTGGCGTAGATTCTGTATGCGACGCCGACCCTTGACGCGGCGTAGGGTGTTGGCTGTGTGAATTTGTTGCTTCCCGCCGCTCTACAGAACCATTGCGGGCAGGCGGGGAAGGCTGCCGCTGTTGCACTTGTTGGGGATGCGTATCGCTGCGGCGCGGTTCCGGCTGTGTGCCGGATTGGTACTGCATAGCGCGCGCCTGCATTTCGCGAACACGGCGGATGGCATCCTGTTGCATCCGGTTCATCTCGCTGTCGTTGATCGCCATCTCACCACCTCCAAAGGACGCGCGTCGTCGTTCCACAGGGGTTTGCACAGTGTGCAAAAACGATGGCCTGTGGACGATCGGAATACATGGGGTTCAATAATTGCATATTGGCCGCTCGACAGCATTTGGGCCAGCCGGTTTTCCACAGGTTACAGAGGGCACGTATTTGGTAGGTTAGGTTTGGGTGCAGGACAAACCGACGGGAAAAAGACGCACATAAAGCGCTTTTTGGTCCAGAGCCCCAGACCGTCCAGAAATCGGGGAAAACCGGTTGCTAGAGAATACCTTGGCTGCGCAGAATGGGCAACATGCGCATGAGCTGTAGAATTTTGGTTGCCTGGTCCAGTTTTGTCTGGCGTTCGTCACTGAGCATAGGCCGCAATGCGTGTAGAAATCGGGTGCTGTCGTCCTCCTGATTCATACTGGAGAGCAGCGGCGCGAGTTTCATAACGGTTTGAAGCATATCGCCGTCCAATCCCAAACCTGCAAGCGGGTTTCCCTGTGCGGGCGGTTGCGGCGCGGCGGGCGGTTGCGGGGGCGGGGCGCTCTGTGGCTGCGCTTCCGGCGTATCTCCCTGCGGCGCGCCGAACTGGCTGAGAAGGCTCGCTATGGCTGGATTTTGCAGCAGTTCGCTGATCTTTCCGGTTAAGTCATCCATCGCGGTACCTCCTTTCTGGATGGGCCGTACGGCTTGCGCGGGAATTCCGGGCGGTTCAGCCCTTACCGGTCAGTTTTTTCAGGAGCTCCTGCGCTTGTGGGGTGCTCAGCACGCGGTTGGTTGCTTCCTTGTCGTTTAAGATCTGGTTTAGTTTTGCTGTGTCAGCGGGGCTGAGGCTTTTTAATAGATTGTTGAGCATGTTGGCCTGCTCAGCATTTGGCGGATTGACTGCCATCGTTCGACCACTCCTTTTTTGATGACATGCGGATATTGTTTGATTGGTCATCAATAATATATGTCGGTATAAGATAGTATATGAAAGAAATCGGAATGCGGTTCGGCATGTCCGGGAATATCTTACAGGGAAGGGAAAGAATTTATATGCGAATCTTAGTAGTATCGGACACCCATAGGGACCAGTATTCACTGGAACAAGCGGTGCTCCGCCAGCCGAAGGCCGAGGTGGTCATTCATCTGGGCGACGGCGCGGACGAAGCAGAAATGGTTAAAGCAAAATTTCCCGAGAAAACGTTTTTACAGGTTCGTGGCAACTGTGATTGGGGGTGTGACCTGCCGGTTGAGGGAGAGATCACTTTGGAGGGAAAGAAACTTTTTTATACGCATGGGCATGCGTATAATGTAAAATACGGATTGTATAATATTTGCTGTGCAGCCCGAGAAAAAAAGGCAGACATCGTGCTGTTTGGACATACGCATCAGGCCTTAGCAGAATATGACGAGGGCCTGTATATTTTGAATCCGGGAAGCCTGCACGGAAGCTTGGGAACGTACGGGATCATCGACATTACCCCTGCGGGGATTGTGACAAATATTATCCCGATTGGATGAAGGGTTATAATATTGAAAGGAAAAGAGCTTGTTTAAATGGGACGATTGGTTTCAATCGGTCCCTGTACGAGAGGGCCTTTTGGGGATATTTCATCAAGGACAATCTCTGACAGTATGCTGGTTGACAGCGGCAAAAACACATGGTACTCTATACGTAGAAACCAATAAATCCCCCGCGGGAGCGGGAAACATAGATAGAGCTTTACAAAATGAAAGGGGATTATAGGATGAGTGAATACGAAAGATGGCTGGCCCAGAAGTTGGATGACCCCGATTTGACGGCGGAGCTTGAGGCGATCCGCGACCAGCCGGAAGAGATCAACGACCGGTTCTATTGCAACCTGGATTTCGGTACGGCGGGCTTGCGCGGTGTGATCGGCGCGGGCACCAACCGCATGAACGTCTATATTGTGCGCAAGGCCACCCAGGGCCTCGCGGATTACCTGAATGCGCATGTGCGCAATGCAAATGTGGCGATCGCCTATGACAGCCGTATCAAGTCCGATGTGTTTGCGAAGGAGACAGCGGCGGTTTTGGCGGCAAACGGCATTCATGCCCACATTTATCCGTGGCTTTCCCCAGTGCCGACCCTCTCTTTTGCCACGCGCTATCTGAAGTGCGATGCGGGTGTGTGCGTCACAGCGAGCCATAACCCCGCAAAATACAATGGATATAAGGTCTACGGCAGCGATGGCTGCCAGATCACCAGCGAAATGGCCAAGGAAGTTTCCGATGCGATTGCCAAGACGGATGTCTTTGAAGGCGTAAAACGCATGAGCTTTGAGGACGGCGTAAAGGAAGGCCGTATCAGCTATATTAAAGATGAGGTCATCAATGCCTTCTTGCAGGAGGTGTTAAACCAGAGCGTCATCCCGGAGCCCTGCAAAGGATTGAAAGTGGTCTATACCCCGTTGAACGGTTCCGGCCGCGTCTGCGTGACGCGCATCCTCGACATGATCGGCGTGGACGACGTGACCGTCGTACCGGAGCAGGAGATGCCGGACGGCCATTTCACCACCTGCCCGTTCCCGAATCCAGAGGTCAAAGAGGCCCTGCAGAAGGGCTTGGAGCTCTCGGAGAAGGTACAGGCCGACCTGTTGGTTGCAACCGACCCGGACTGCGACCGCTGCGGCATCGCCGTCAACCAGAACGGCGAATATGTGCTGATGAGCGGCAATGAGGTGGGCGTGCTTCTTCTCGACTTCATTGCACAGGCGCGCATCAAAAACGGGAAGATGCCCAAGGACCCGGTGGCTGTCACCACGATCGTCAGCACGGACATGGCGGACGCGGTGGCCAAATCCTACGGCATTGAAATGCGCCGCGTACTGACAGGCTTCAAATATATCGGGGACCAGATTGCTTCTTTGGAGGCGGCGGGACATCCGGAGCGCTATATCTTCGGCTTTGAAGAGAGCTATGGCTACCTCTCCGGCGGTTATGTGCGCGACAAGGACGCGGTGGACGCGAGCATGCTGATTTGCCAGATGGCATACTACTACAAGCAGCAGGGCAAGACTTTGGTCGACGCGATGAACGAGCTGTATGCAAAGCACGGCTATTATAAGAACGGCCTGCTGAACTTCGCCTTTGAGGGAGAGGACGGCATGAAGACTATGAACCGCATCATGGACACCCTGCGCGCCAATGCGCCAGCGGAAATCGCGGGCTATCGGGTCTCCGGCTGGTCCGATTACGAGGCGAGCAAGCGCTATGACGGCGGCGCGGAGAGCGAAATCTCCCTGCCGAAATCCAATGTGCTGGAATACCGGCTGGAAAACGGCAGCAAGGTGATTGTCCGTCCGTCCGGCACGGAGCCGAAGATCAAGATCTATCTGTCTGCCAAGGGCGCAGACCAGGCGGCATCAGAAGAGGTTGTCGGAAAGCTGGAAGCGGCGATCAAGCCGTTGCTCGGCATTTGATCTCGGATGTTCTAGGATTTGCCACTCGATTGTAAAAGCGGAACAGATAAAGAATATAAAAGAAGGAGGCGGATGGGGACATCCGCCTCCTGTTGTTAGGAGGAATTAAGCATGTTAAAACGGCTTTTGGATTGTAATACCACCGATCTGGAGACCATGAATAAAGACCAGATTTTAAAGTCGATTGCCATGAGCGAGGGCCGCATACTGGCGTGTGAAACAATCGGCGCAGTACAGCCCATGTTGGGAAACATCACCAACGCGGAGTTCGTCTGTGCCATGGGTGCGGACGTGGTCATTCTGAACATGTTCGATGTGATCGAGCCCCAAATTTGGGGTCTCCCGAAGGTTGAACCGAAGGATACCATCCGGGAAATCAAGCGTTTGACGGGCCGCTTGGTTGCGGTCAACTTGGAACCGGCGGAACAGTCCTTTTCGGCGGGCTCGGATGAGGACATCTGGAGTTTGACAAACGGCCGCAAAGCCAGCCTGCAAAATGCGAAGACGGCTGCCGCCATGGGGGCGGATATGCTCGTCTTGACGGGGAATCCGGGGATCGGTGTCCAAAACAAAGCGATCACAGAATCCCTTGCAGCCATTGCGCCGGAACTGGGGGACAAGGTAATTCTGGTTGCGGGCAAGATGCACGCATCGGGCATCCTGTCTGAAGCGGGGCGCGGGATCATCACCCGCGAAGATATTTCCGAATTCGCCGACGCGGGCGCCGATGTGATCCTTCTGCCCGCGCCGGGGACTGTGCCGGGCGTGACCATGGAATATATCCGAGAGCTTGTCAGCTATGCGCATTCCCTGGGCTTGTTGACGCTCACCGCGGTGGGGACGTCCCAGGAGGGCGCGGACCAGCAGACCATCCGGCAGATTGCCCTCATGTGCAAGATGACCGGCACCGATATGCATCATCTGGGCGACGCGGGCTATATCGGCATGGCGCTGCCGGAGAATATCATGGCCTATTCCTCTGCAATCAAGGGAATTCGCCACACTTACCGCCGCATGGCGCGCTCGATCAACCGGTAAGAATCAAATAGAGGCGGCGGACCAAAGCGCTGTCTCTGCTTTCGCAAATACAGGAAATGAGATCTCGACCGCTCAATAAGAATTCTGACTCCTATTTAGAAGCTCTTGGGAAACCTGTGGGCCTGTTTCGTAGACGGCGAACAAGAAAAAATGGTTTCTTCGGGAAATCTTCCAGGGTATATACGATGCGAGGAAAAGAGTCGGTTGCGCTCTATGCGGGCGCCCGCTTACGCCGCGCGCGTGAATCCGACCACCCGGCCGTCCCGGTAGGAAAGAGTACCCTGGTCACCCACCTGTAAATCCGTATAGAGCGCTTGCCCGGCAAACAGGGAACGGGTTTCCCCGCCGATGGAGAACAGGATGATATAGTCCGTTTTTACATCCGAGGCGCGCGCTGTATGGGTGAGGCCGGAGGGGGCGGTGTTTTTTTCGATGACCACAGCCTGTGCGCGTTTGAGGTTCCGGCGGTTGTTATGTACAACCATGACAAACGAGAGGACGCTGAAAAGGGCGACGGTTCCCCATAAAATGCAAACAAAGATTCCGAATGGATTCATGGATTCCCCTCCTGAGGACGTCTGACGTTTTTACCGCATGTGGCGGCAGTTTTATGACGATGGGACATTGAAAAAAGCGGGACAGGTTCCACAACAGAACGGCGGCGGTGTAACCCCCGTTGGCCGCCGGTTGTACAAACGAAAATAGGCGTTGTTGTTTTTGGCTCAAAATTTTCTTTTGTTCATTAACAACGAAGAATTTTGACGAAAAGGGACACATGTGATAAATTCTTACGCACAATGTCCATCGTCCCGTATTCCCATTTATATTGAAAAAAGGGCTGCGTCATGTCTCGACGCAGATCCCCGGTCAGAATGCGGACGCACAGCGTCTTTCGCGGACCTCCGGTCGGGGCGCACCTACGGTGAGAGCTATATGGGCAGACGGCTGGGGATTTTGCTTTCTGCTCGGGAGGGGAAGTCCTGTGGAGAGAAAACAGATGTTTTGCAAGAAGGGACGGCATTCCGTATTGCGAGCGGACCTCCGGTCGGGACGCACCTACGGTGAGGTCTATATGGGCAGACGGCTGGGGATTTTGCTTTCTGCTCGGGAGGGGAAGTCCTATGGGAGAAAACAGATGTTTTGCAAGAAGGGACGGCATTCCGTATTGCGAGTGGACCTCCGGTCGGGACGCACCTACGGTGAGGGCTATATGGGCAGACGGCTGGGAATTTTGCTTTCTGCTCGGAAGGGAAAGTCCTATGGGAGAAAACAGATGTTTTGCAAGAAGGGACGGCATTCCGTATTGCGAGCGGACCTCCGGTCGGGACGCGCCTACGGCGAGGACTATATGGGCAGACGGCTGGGGATTTTGCTTTCTTGCCCGGAAGCGGAAATCCTGTGAAAGCAGGCGGACCATGTAAAGAGAAGGAGCGGCCCGTCATATGGGCGGATAGGCCGCTTTTCAGTTGACAGGAATGCGATTGCATGAAAGCGCTATCGCCTTTCTCTGTTAGGCCGGGCGTTGGATTTAATAATGAAAATAGCGCTCCTGGCGGGAAAACCGTCCGGAAGCGCTGTCCAGATGTGCTTTTTTGATATGCAACTCTTGTAGTCTGTACTTGGATTGCGGGGCGGGAGTTCCGAAAGACTGTCGGAAAGGCGGGCGGCATTTGCTAGAAAGCCGCGGCTGTTTCCTCATGAATCATTTGAAATGGGGATAGCCCTATTTTTACTGATTCCAGGAATAATAATAGATGGCGTTATCCTGCAAATCGACCATCCCCACGACGATGTTTTGAAACAAGGGGATATCTTGGTCAAAATGCGCATGGTTCAGCACGGCCCCAGGCTGTTTATACCACGAGGAAAGGATGCAGTAGAAGCCCTGCCGGTTCCCGTTCTCGCCAAAGATGTTCCTTGCCAGTTCTTTGCCGGGGAGCGAACCGATGGCCTGTACCCGTTGCCGCAAGGACTGCGCAACGTCCTCCGGCAGCGGGAGGGGCGACCAGCGCGCCATAGCGCCCTGGGAGAGGAAAGCGTCCAGTTCGCCGGGTGGGAGCGAAAAGGCATAAAGCCGGTATCCGTCGCCCATAGCGCCATAGGTATCCTCCTCGAACAGAACCTCCGTGTGATCTGGCAAGGCCAGGCCAAAGCTGTCCGAGAAGAAGGAGTAGGGGGTCTCTTCCGGCCGGGTCGTTAGGAAGATGGCTATTGCCGCAACGATCAACAGAACGAACCCCAAAAGAATTTTAGGATGTGCAAAACATCCGGTTTTGTTGAGCTTCATAGGTGTAACCCCATCATGGTTTTTGCCTTTGCAGATCGAGTCCTGGTGGCCCTAAAAGAAAGCCTCTTATGTGTTCTCTTCCCAGTTATTCGAAAGAATGGCCTTTCCTTTAAACATCATACCGCTCCAGTGCGGACTGATACCATGCGGCATACTGCTCTTCACCATGGGCACTCAGATGTTCAGGGAGGACGAGTTCGCCGTCTTCAGGGACAGCAAAGCTGGCGCACCAGGGATGTGTCTCAGAAAATGCTCCGCTCCATGGTCGGCCAACGTCCGCTGCGTGATTTCCTGGACAAATAAAAAGGATGTACTCCCGCCCTTGTATAATGGGCTGGTGCCCAAAATAGGAGACAACGGACGGGTTTCCAAGAGAATCCTCTTGGATAAAGTAGCCTTCTATAAAGGGGATGGTGTCCCCCGCTTTTAAGTCTCCTTTGAAGGACTCCGTGATGGTGAGGGTGGAGTGCGTAAATCCCGTTGTTGATCCGTACTCCGGATCATCCTCAATGGGCAGGTAATTTTTCGCATCCGATAGAACGCCTTTTACAATATAGGGAGACCGCTCTACAAGGCTCGCAAAGGTTTCTGGTTCGTTTACGATAAAACCTTCGATCGAATGGAACGGCAAGCTTTGGATATCCATTTCCTCAGCATGAACGCTGGGAATTACGACCATTGCCGTCAACAGAACGGCCATACACAGGGAGATAAAAAGCTTTTTCATCATGTTGATTCCCCTCCTATTCATAGATCGCCTGAAGAGACTCGATGTCGTGGTCGAGGATGACGTAAGCGGCCGTAGCTGTAGTTGGCTGCATGACGGCTGTCTCCGTACAAGACGGATGTTTTAGACCAAGCGCATGACCAAATTCGTGGATAATTGTCTGGGCCTGGATTGCAGAGCTGTAATTTAGAATGGCGTTGGAGTTTAAGGAAACGGTTGCACGTACAATAGAATCTCCCAGTTTCCATTCATGCTATCATCGTCGCCTTCTAAGACTTGGCCGTTTTCGTCCATGGTCATTGCATATCCTAGAGCTTGATAACCTCCAGGAGTAATGATAGAGCCGCACGTCATTCGAATGTCCATCCCCAGGTCCTCGTCCGTGTCCGATACCTCGATGTCCCCAAAGGATACGCCGTCCGCAACATCGTTCCATGATTCAATCTGGGAGACAATCCCATCCATGCTGAGACGGAAATCTTCTTTGTCAACCAGGCTTTTTACTTTGTCGAGGATTTGCACGGAGATGCCGTCTGCGTTTTTCCACTTTCCACCAAAGCTATTGGAAAAGGAGAGCACCTGGAACGTTCTTGACAGCTCGTTGTCGTCCGGATCGATGTCGGCGCTCGTATGCTGCGGGTCCACGGACATACCAAGAGAAGCTTGTCCGGAATTTTGAAATTTTGCTTTCACAGAGAAGTTTAAAACCTTTCTTGCGGGAATGCTGACCCTCGCGGCTGCGCCAAGGTCTTTTCCATTTAAAAGGAACCGGACGGGAATATCCACCGCATCCAAGTTCCCCAGGTTTGCGACGCTCACTTCATATTCGTGGTTGACTCTGGGTTCCACGCTGCTGGGCCCGTTAATGGCATAGGCCCTTACGGAAACGGCGTCCGCCCATTGAAAATCTTTGGAGACCGTGTTGTTCGCGGTGTTGGTCTCTGTCACACCGCTGGGCAGCCAGGCGTCTACCAACAACGTGTGCGTACCGCCAATGCGGTTCTTAAAGTTTAATTTCAGAGTAGCAGTTGTATTTGGCGCCAATGTGACCTGAACGGTTTTGGTGGTCAGAATTTGCGCATCTAAGTAAACCGCATAAGAAAAGCTGGAGATCGTCGTGGAACCGAGATTTTGAATCGTGACCGCAATCGGTACATCTACCATGTTGGGAAATGGCTCTGTATGATTGGTGGCGCGTGGATTGGATACAGCCAGATCGGTTCCTGTTGCCCTTTGCGAAAGAAGGGCGGCTGTCTCCGGAACGGTTTCTTCCAACACCTCAATCCCCATTTCTTCGATTTCCGGAAGAGGTTCTTCGAAATCTTCAGGAAGCTCTTCTTCCGTCATGGTGGATGCAGGAATCTGGATCTCGTTCGGCCTGGCCAGCTGAAAAGGTGAGGCCCGTATCTGTTTCATCATGGGAGTCAATTGTTTTTTCAGAGGTGGTTTCCAAGGGTTCTTGGATAGATTCGTGTTCTGCGCCGGCCTGTCCTGTGAAACAGTCGATGCAGGCGATACACAGAATACAAGCTAAGATTCTTTTCTTTACTTGTGTTTTTATAAAAATTTCCCTTCCTTGCTTTCCAAAATCGTTGCGTTATAAGGTTAAATGGTATATTGGAATCTCCTCCCTAAAATGAATCTTTTGATTTATCCTTTAAGGTTTGAAGGCATAGAAATATAAATGAACCTATAAATCCTAAACTATAATAATATAAAAATAGTTTCTAATAATTCATAACGATTCGATAATCCCAAAGTGGACGACTTTTTAAAATGATTTAAAAATAATTATAGAGAAAATATATTGTATAATTTGTCAAATATACATAAAATTCTTAACAATACGCAAAGAAAGGACCCATCCCATGTCTGAAACACCTCTTTACACCGCGTTGATGGAACACCGCGCCCTGCACCGCGCGGCCTTCCATACACCCGGACATAAAAACAATCCAGCTGCATTGCCGGACGACCTTTTAACGCTCGATTTTACAGAATTGCCGGATACCGACAGCCTTTTTGAGGCCGAAGGGCCCATTCTGCGCGCGGAGCAGGCTGCATCGCGGCTCTTTGGTACAAAGCGCACGTTGTTCTCCGCAGGGGGGTGTTCCCTTTGTATTCAGGCCATGCTGCGCCTGGCCGCGCCAAACGGGGGGAAGATCCTGTGTGGGCGTGTGGTGCACCGCTCCGCGGTGAACGCCATGGCACTGTTGGGCCTGGAACCCGTCTGGGCTCTTCCAGAGGAACTCGCGGATGCGGCTGCCTTGCATCCCGATGCGCGGGCGGTCTACGTGACCAGTCCCAATTATTACGGGGAGTTGACAGACATCCCCGCGCTTTCCGCGGCGTGCCGGGAGCGGGGAATCCCCTGCTCGTGGACAATGCCCACGGCGCGCACCTCTTCTTCACGGAGCCCGTCCTGCATCCAATTGCACTGGGGGCCTCCATGACCGCCTGTTCGGCGCACAAGACGCTCAATGTCTTGACCGGCGGCGCCTGGTTGAACATTGCGGACGAACGATTTGTTCGTGACGCAAAGAATGCAATGGCCCTGTTTGGTTCGACCAGCCCGTCCTATCCGATCATGGCCTCATTGGACTGGTGCCGGGCATGGCTGGAAGAGCATGGCCGGGCGGAGTTTTGTCATTTACAGGCCCGTGTCCGCGAACTTAAAAAGCAGGCGGAGAAATCCGGGCTACATGTTCCTGGAATGGGTTGGTGGGAAGATCCGCGCCGCTGGGACCCAACGCGCATTACGTTGGACGCTTCCTCCGTGGAATTGTCCGGGCTGGAGGCGGCGGAGATCCTCCGGCATGCGGGCTGTGAGCCGGAATATGCGGATAGCCAGTTTGTTGTGTTGATTGTTACGCCATTTAACAGGGAGCGGGACTTTGAACGGTTGGAAATCGGGATTCGCCTGTTGGCAGACCGCGAGGCGAGGAAGGCGGTTCCGCTTCCTAGGGGGCTGGAGAGGAAGCCTGTTCCCCATACGATCGGGATACCGCCCCTCCCTCCTGCGCGGATTTCTCTTCGGGAGGCCGTATTGGCCCCGTCCGAATGGATTTATCTGGAAGAAAGCGCTGGGAGGATTGCAGCAGAACCGGCATGTCCGTGCCCACCGGGGGTGCCCGTTGTAATGCCGGGAGAGGAAATTACAAAAGACGCGATGGACTTTTTGCGCGCCTATGGCTTTTCATCCATAAAAGTGCTAAAATAAGAAAGAAACTTTCTGCATACTTAGGTACAGAAAGGATTCACTTGCCCACAGTGGGCGATTGGCATGCATTTTGAAACCGCAAGGTTCAGAAGCGGTCAAAGAGAACATATCGGCAGAGTTTTAGGAATAACCTTGCCACATGGGCCGCCCGTTTGGGTTGGCCAAGAATCAACGGAGGGATTTTCGATGAAACTGGTACTTGCAATTGTGAGTAAGGATGATAGCAGCATGGTCTCTTCTGCGTTGACACAGGAGGGATTCTCTGTCACAAAATTAGCGACTACAGGCGGTTTTTTGATGGCTGGCAATACGACGTTTATCTCCGGTGTGGAGGACGATCAAGTCGAGAAGGTCATCGACATCATCCGGAAACAGAGCAGCAGGCGTACACAGATTGTACCCAGCACCTCCACGATGGATGCAGGGCTGTACACCTCTGTGCCGATTGAAGTTACAGTCGGCGGCGCGACCATCTTCGTGCTCGACGTGGATCGCTTTGAAAAGGTATGAATTTTGAAGGAATTAGCTGTAGTGAGGGGGTCAAGCAAAGCCTTTCGCGGGCTTTTGCGGAATCCCGCCTACCGCATGCGATGATCTTGGAGGGCCCGGCAGGCTCTGGAAAGGCGGAACTGGCGCGGTGGATCGCCAAAGCAGCGGTGTGTACGGGGGAAGGGGAACGGCCCTGTGGGCGCTGTTCCGGCTGCATGAAGGCAGCGGCAGGTGCCCACCCGGACATTACCATTGCAGGCGGTGGAACAGCAGCGCGCTCTTTCCATGTGGACACGGTGCGGCAAATCCGTTCCGACGCCTATATTAAGCCCAATGAAGCGCCGCTTCGCGTATTCCTTTTGGAAGGAGCGGAGGCGATGTCGGAGCAGGCGCAGAATGCCCTTTTGAAAGTGTTTGAAGAGCCGCCGGAACGGGTAATGTTTATTCTGACCGTGACTTCAGCGGTAAAGCTCCTGCCAACGGTGCGTTCGCGTGCGCAGATCTTCACTTTGGAAGGGGAGGAACAGCCGTCCGATACTGACTTGGCGCTTACTGCGGCGATTTCCCAGGCAATTCCGGCCTCGGGGGAAGTCATGCTATTGGAGCTGACTGCACCGCTGATAAAAGATAAGGAGCGGTTTCGCCGTGTTTTGCAGCAGCTTGCTTTGTTGTTCCGCGATGCGTGTGTTTTGCGCGCCGGCGGGACTTCATGTCTTTCGCACCAACCAGAGGACGCCGAAGCGTTGGCGCATGCATTGACACGCGGCCAGTTGATGCGTCTTTTGGAATATGTTCAGGGCGCGCAGAAGGCACAGAACCAGAATGCCAACGCAGCACTGTTGGTGACGACATTTTGCGCCCGTATACGAACCGCCGCCCACGGGCGAAATGTATAAAAATTGGGCATCCTAATTCGGAAAAGAAAGCCATCGGTCCCGCGATGGTTGGGAGGTTGTATATGGCTGAAGTAATTGGCGTTCGTTTTAAAAACATGGGTAAGGTGTATTACTTTGACCCGGAAGAGTACGAAATAAAAATCGGTGACAATGTGATCGTCGAGACCGCACGCGGCGTGGAGTGCGGCGAGGTTGCAATGGAGCGCAGGGAGATTGCGGAGGAGGATATTGTCCAACCGCTGAAAAAACTCATCCGGCTTGCAACGAAGGACGATATGAAAAAAGTGGCGGAAAACTCCATCAAGGAGAAGACCGCTTTTGACATCTGTGTCAAGAAAATTGCCGCACATAAATTGGAGATGAAGCTGGTCGATGTGGAATACACATTTGACAACAGCAAAATCTTGTTTTACTTTACAGCGGACGGGCGTGTGGATTTCCGAGAACTCGTCAAAGACTTGGCGTCTGTTTTCCGAACCCGCATTGAATTGCGGCAAATCGGTGTGCGCGATGAAGCCAAAATGCTGGGAGGGCTTGGAATTTGCGGCAGGCCATTCTGCTGCTCCTCTTTTTTAAGCGGATTCCAGCCCGTGTCCATCAAGATGGCAAAGGAACAGGGCCTGTCGCTCAACCCTGTGAAGATTTCCGGTACTTGCGGGCGGCTGATGTGTTGTCTGAAATATGAGCAGGAGGCGTATGCGGATCTTTTGCGCCGTACGCCGTCGGTGAACTCTGTGGTAATGACCCCGGCGGGCAAGGGCGTGGTAGTGGACCAAAATATTATCACGGGCAACTTGCAGGTTCGTTTGGATTCCGCTCCAGAGGCTGCGCCACAGACTTTCCAGGTGAAACAGGTTAAACTGTTGCGTGGAAAGGGCGGCGTGGAAAAGAAGGAGCCAGAAGCGGATATAGAGGACGATGAGGAGGTTCTCGATGTGGAAGGCCTCCTGGATCTGGAGGAGGAAAAGCCGGAAAAATCCGAGCAAAAGGAACGCACGGCGGATCGGCGGCCACCGCGGGACCCAAATACGGTGGCACGCCGGGAGCAGTCGCCGAAGGACCGTGAAAAACGTCCCGCGCAGCAGAACAACCGGACAACCGAGCGCCGTGAACGTCCGCAAAAGAAGGAAGGGCGTCCGCAGCGCGCGGCAGGAGAAGCTTCGAAGTCCGTGAGTGAGGGGCGTCCTTCACAGCAGGGGCGCAGTGGTAATGAGCACCCAACCGGCGCGCCGAAAGGAATGCATCGGGCGTCTCGTGGAGGACAACCGCGGGAGCACCGCCCAGTTGAGCCTCCAAAGCCCCTTGTAGCAGAGGCCCCGGAAAGGGCGAAAGAGGCCGAATCGAGTACGGACAAACCATCTGAATAATTGTGAAGGGCTGCATTGCTGGATACTCTGCAAGGCGGCCCTTTTGATTCCTCTCGATCGGAGAAGGCGGTTGTGCTTAGGGGATGAAAGGACCGCAGGGGTCTAAGCTTTTGGGACAAAGGCTTGTTTGCGTCCGAGGAGACAGGCATCGTTTTAGCCCAACGGTCTTATTTTCAAAGGGAATCCAAAGGAGAAAAAGGTTTGAGGCTGTATAAATGGAGTATGGTCTCGAAGAAGGCCCACACAATCAATTCCCTGAAAATCGCAGGCGTGCTTAACATCTAAGCGGTAGATGGAACAGTCGCCAGACCATCTTGGGGTGGAAAAGCCGTGGCTGCTGCTTCTACAGCAGCTGGATGTGTGGAAGGACGGCAGCATGTATTTGGAATGGGGGACAGTAAGGGACCATCCATATTGCACTCGTTTCCATCCGCGTGCTCAGGAGTGTACCTGTTTCCTCAAGATGATTCGAACAATTACAGTATTGTTGCGCCCGAGGCACTACGTTGCAGCATTTTTTGCACCTCGCAGCGCGACAGAAAGAAATGGTTATATATGAAAAGAAAATGGTGGATTTGGCTGTTGGCTTCCGTCTTTGTTATGATCGTGCTGCCTGGATGTGTGGCCGCTTTTGCCCCTAGCGATGCGGGACTGTTTTTTGGAATCCTGTTGTTGTTTGCCGTCAATCCGGCGTATTCGGCGGTGGCAGGCACTTTTGCGGGAGGAAACATTTCGAAAATGTGGGGATTTCCAGCCGCGAATGCCATTCTGTTTTTATTTGGCGCGTGGTGCTTTTTTGACATGGGAGATCCGGCCTTTTGGGGATATGCGGCAATCTATTTGATGATCGGAATGGCTTCCATGCTGATTCGTAGAAAAGTACATCTATAAGAGAAAGGGTGAAAATAAGAGACGAACCGGCAAGAGGTTCTCGGAAAACAGAAGGAAGCTTTCGGCGACGCCTTGTAAGCAAAACTCTACACCAGCAGACGTACACTTCGGTTTTATATCGAAAGAAATGACATTCTATTTTAAGTGTCATTTTTTAAACGCTGTATTTCTCTTTATAAGTCGATAGATGGGGCTCTTTCATTTGTTGTAATTTTCTTTATTTTTCTTTCGCTGTTTTACTGATAGATACTGTACTTATGCGAATATACTCCATTGCCTGTCTTTTTTCGATAAAAAAACGCAAGGGATGCTTTCCGAGAAGGTTGTCGGAGGTTCCACCCCTTGGCGCCATTTGAAATGGACAAATGAGGAGAAGCCGGTGGAGTTGGATTGTGCCAGAGAGTAAGGAGGTACGCCTTTTTTCTCCCGGTTTTGCTATTTCAGCGGTAATTGTTTCTTCACAGAAGTTCTCTGGAATATCGACAAAGTAGCCGATGGAAGCCAATGAAAATTTTCCCAAACCACCAATAAACTGTTGCTTTTTTGGTATTCTGTGTTAAAATAGGCTTGTAAAACTTAATGGAGGTGTTACCTTTGGCATACGCAATTAGTGATGAGTGCATTTCCTGTGGCGCATGTGCTGCGGGCTGCCCTGTTAACGCGATCTCTGAGGGAGACGGCAAGTTTGTGATCGATCCCGACACCTGCACCGAGTGTGGCGCATGTGCAGAAGTTTGCCCAGTTGGCGCTCCTGCTCAGGCATAATTCATTCGTCAGAAAGCTGAAAGGCGAAGCGTCCAATGCGCTTCGCCTTTTTTGCGTTTTGAACAAGATGCCGCTTGCTTTGAAGGAAGCGGGACGAATCTTGTTATATATTTTTTGAAATCAGAAAGGAGGGCCTCCCTTGGCCAATACCTCTCCCCACTGGGAACCTCTTTCTTCTAAAGTCTCTGTGCTCGTCTCTTCTACGCATCGATTTAATACAGATACGGTTTTGCTTGCGTGGTTTTCTGCACCGAAAGAGGAGAAATCTGTGCAGATTTCGGTACGGGTTGCGGTGCCATTCCGTTGATCTGGTGTGCAAAGGCGCAGTCCGGAGAAGGCTTTATGCCCGAAAAAATTTATGGGGTTGAGATACAGAGCGATGCTTGCGAGCTGGCGTCGCAATCCGTGGAAAGAAATCAGTTGAAAGATACCATTTGTATCGTACATCATGATATAAAAGCGTTACCCTATTTACATCCGCCCCGCGGGCTTGATCTGGTCGCCTGCAATCCTCCTTATAAACCGGAGGGTACAGGGATCAAAAATCCCCAAGAGGGCCTTTCGATTGCGCGGCATGAGGGAACCTGTACCTTTGCAGAAATTGCTGCCGCGGCTGCATATCAGTTGCGGTGGGGTGGGCGTTTTTGTTTCTGTTTACGCCCAGAACGGCTCGCCGGCGCCATGGAAGACCTTCGACATGCAGGATTGGAGCCGAAACGGCTGTGTTTTGTGCAGCAGCGGCCGGACAAGGCCCCGTTTTTGTTCCTGCTGCAGGCCGTGCGTGGCGGAAGGCCCAGCCTTCGCGTGGAGCCGGTGCTCTTGGTGGAGGATGGCACAGGTGGTTTCTCTTCGAAGATGTTGCAGATTTACGGTTCTTATAAGGAGGGACATGTATGACGGGAACACTCTATGTTGTCGGCACACCGATTGGAAATCTATCGGATTTTTCCCCACGCGCCATAGAAACGTTGGCAACAGTAGACTTTATCGCGGCAGAAGACACGCGCGTCACGCTGAAGTTACTGAACCACTTCGGCGTAAAAAAGCCCCTGGTCAGTTACTTCGAGCACAATAAGCGCGACCACGGGGAGAAGATTCTGGCCCGGTTAGAGGCAGGCGAGAGTTGTGCCCTGGTGTCAGACGCAGGAATGCCCGCCATTTCCGACCCTGGGGAATTGTTAGTGGCCCAGTGTGCCGAACGGGGAATACCGGTCCTTGTGGTGCCGGGGCCCAGTGCAGTCGTTTCTGCGCTGGCAATCTCCGGGCTTCCGACGGGGCGGTTTACCTTTGAAGGCTTTTTGAGCGTCAATAAAAAGAGCCGTCGGGACCATCTGGAGGAGGTCAAAACAGAGCGCCGCACCATGGTTTTCTACGAAGCGCCACACAAGCTTTACGCAACCCTTCGGGACATGCTGGACGTTTGGGGGGACCGGCGTATTGCGATTGTTCGGGAACTGACCAAAATTCATGAGGAAGTCGTACGGACAACCCTGGCGAAAGCTGTGAAGCGCAGCAAGGATGATCCGTTTAAGGGAGAAATCGTGCTTGTGATCGAGGGGGCCTCAGCACCAGAGGCAGCAATCTATACCTTGGAAGAGGCGGTGGCGCTGGCTCAAGAAACTGGAGCAAGGTTTGACACCATCCGAGGCAGCAAAACAGGCGGCAGGAGAGAGCGGTCTGGCCAAGCGCGACATCTATCGCGCCATTCTGCATCAAGGAGAAAGCAAGGGATATGGAGATCATGAAGGTTGAGCAGCGCAAAGATGCCTTTATGCCGCTGTTCTTATTGGCGGACCCCAGCAAGGATATGGTGGGGAAATATCTGGACCAGGGCGATTTGTTTGTACTCTATGCGGATGGTGTGGCAGCTTGTGTGGCCGTGGTGGTGGAGTATGGACCGGATGCATGTGAGTTGAAAAATCTGGCCACAGCTGAGCCTTTGCAAAGACGCGGTTATGCAGGGCAAATGCTTCAGTTCCTTTTTCTACTTACGCGCAGCGATATCGAACGATGTATGTCGGCACTTCGATGCAGATGCTCCCATATTACCGACGATTTGGATTTGTCCCTTCCCATAAGGTTGCAAATTTTTTTGTGGATTTCTATCCGGAACCTATTTACGAGAATGGAATTCAATGTGTGGATATGGAATATTTGAAAAGATCTCTTTGAATATATGTTTTTTCTCTAAAATTCGACTGGATTTTCCGATTGATTCTATGGAAATGTCCATGTATAATAGATGGTAAGAGATGGCAGACTATCTATGTCCCGAGTTTTATTGCAATCAGGCCCGCGTATGGAACGGGGCTGAAATATATTGGGTACTTAGACAGGAGGAAAAAACGATGGAGTTAAAAGGTAGCAGAACAGAAGCAAATTTGATGGCAGCATTTGCGGGAGAATCGCAGGCTCGCAACAAGTACACGTTCTATGCGTCCAAGGCGAGAAAAGAGGGGTACGAGCAGATTGCAGCAATTTTTGAGGAGACTGCACGCAACGAGAAGGAGCATGCAGAGCTGTGGTTTAAAGCCCTGCACGACGGCGGAATTGGTACAACGCTGGAGAATCTGGAGGATGCAGCGACCGGCGAAAATTATGAGTGGACTGAAATGTATAAGAACTTCGCAGACGTCGCTGAAGAAGAGGGATTCACTGCATTGGCTGCACAGATGCGCCTGGTGGCAGGCATCGAGAAAGCGCATGAAGAGCGCTATCGGAAGCTTGCACAGAACATCAAGGAGGACATTGTATTCAAGGCTGGTGAGGAGACGGTATGGGTTTGCCGCAATTGTGGTTATATTCACATCGGGAAGTCGGCCCCCGCGGTTTGCCCGGCGTGTAAACATCCACAAGCCTATTTTGAGCGCCGTGCGGTCAACTATTGATCGCTTGTATACAAAAGAAAGCCGCCCCATGCTATTTAGCATGGGGCGGCTTTTGCAATCAGGAAAAAATGAAAATACCGCTTGTGGATGCGCGAATATACATAAGATTCCTGGACTGAGAGCTACATAGAATACCCGCTGTGGGGACGAAAATCCGGAAGAGAATCCTTGCCTCTTTTTCGATGTGGGCAGCGGCTCTCAGGCGCGGCCCAGGCCATCCCTGCTCCATCTTTTCCTCTGCAACCATAAACGTATCACAGTTTGACAAGTTTGTCAATTTTTAGAAGCGCTTCTTTATGTATTTTGCAAATATTATTTGACATAGATATACTACAATTACATCGAAGGTGTGATGTGTAGTGTATGACTTTGGCCTAAGGCTCAGGCAACTGCGGGAAAAACAGAATTTATCGCAATCGCAGGTGGCCCAAAGGCTGGGGATAACTAGAGCTGCAATATCCAGTTACGAAAACAACATTTCTTTTCCTTCGGTCAATGTGCTCGCAGAGCTGGCCCTGCTGTATCGCGTTTCTGCTGATTACCTGCTAGGCCTGGACAACCGGACTACCATTGTGTTGGAGGGCCTGACACCGCGCCAAAGCGCAGTGATTCAGGAGGTCATGGATACACTCGTCACAGAGTTTAAGCTGTCCAACCGGGAACTCTCTATCAAAAAACGGTCATAAAATGAAAAAGCCTGCGGTGGAATCCCATTCCTAGGCTCGGGAGGATTCCGCCGCATGCGCCACAGGGCCCGACTGGAACACCGGACGAGAACGGTCACCCGTTGTTGCCGAATGTTTTCCTCTCCAGTCGGACCCAAATCGCTGCTTTCACCGGCGCGAAAGCCCCGCGCGGAAGGGCCTTGGGCGGGCGCTTTATATACCCTGGTTTCATTCCAAGGCTTTCAGCGCATGCGGATAAAAGCGCATTTATTTTATCGCGGTCTGCTTTTATGCGCAAGATGCGGCAAAATTTGTGGCAAATTAAGGGAAATAAATCATACGAATTTTACTGGATTGTGGCAGAATATGTTCCTTTTTATAAGAGATGATAGGTGAATAATATTCACATTAAATGTAGATTTTCATACAGGAAAAAGTTCATAATTATGCAGCAAAAGCCGTGTTTTTATGAAAGCCAAGGGAACAGATAAAATTTTGTCAGTGCAAGCAATTCGCGGCCGTAGCTGGCGGATAGAATATACCAGGGCGTTTTTGCCGGTACGGCGTATGCGGTTACCCTGTGTTCCTGCGCAATCTGTAGTGCGCGGAACATATGATAGCGCTCAGTGACAATGATGATAGTTGGGTTAAGCGATTGCGATTTGAGAATCTCACAGGTATATGCTAAATTTTCCTTTGTGTTGGTGCTTTGATCTTCCCAAGTAGACGCGCTCAGAAGAGATGCCGCGCTGTTCCAAGCCGCTGCGAATGGCCTCGGCTTCAGACCGCCATTCTTTTGCACCCAGTCCACCGCTGGCCACTGCAACGGTATCCGGA
>NZ_JBKEIV010000006.1:0-83052 GCF_046693725.1 Anaeromassilibacillus sp. SJQ-1
GGTGAAGATCCCGATCATCATGTTGCCGTAGCCGGTGTCGTACTGACAGAGGTGACGTTTGCCATTCTCCAAAACCAAACGGGTACTTCCCGCACCGCGCATCAGGGTCACTTTGTCATTTCCTTCGACCTTCAGCACAGAGGTCACCGGCTTTCCGTTCTTCTTCGCTGTCATATTCTTTATAGGTAATATAACGATTTTTTCCTTTTTTTACATAGGAACCGAGCGTGGTGACCTGAACCTCGCCGGTTTCACCGTCCACCTGCTGGCGTCCCAAAATGGAAATTAAATAATTTTCCTGCATTTTTACATTCCCCCTACCTTGGGTCAATAGCGGTTGATGTCGATTTGGTGGACCTCCTGGCCGATGTCCCTGCCAAGAAAGATGCCCGCAATGCGGGAGAAATCGTCTACCCGGTCGCTCACATAGAAGGAACAGTCCCCCTTGGCGGGACGGTCACACAAAAGGCCGCGCTCTTCCAGCACCTTGCTGCAACAAAAGGCAGTCTCCCGCCCGCTGTCGATCAACGTAACTTCCTTTCCCATGGTTGCGCCGATAATCCGGCTGATAATCGGATAATGGGTGCATCCCATGATGAGTGTGTCTACACCGGCATCTCGCAACTCCCCAAGATAACGCTCCGCGACAAGGCGGGTGACCTCATCGTCATCTGCAACAAAGCCGTTCTCTGACCAAAGGAACAAATAGGGGGCACTCGCGGTCGTAGACCTGGATTTCCGAATCGATCTCTGCAAGGGCTCTGCGATAAGAACCGCTGCGGATCGTGGCAGAGGTCCCAATGACCCCCACGCGCTTGTTGCGCGTTGCAGCAGATGCTGCAAGGGCTGTCGGATGTAGGACATCGATAAAAGGGACACCCTGGGGCTTTTTGAGGTTTCTGGCCAGAGAACTGACGGTGCCGCACGCAACAACAATCATTTTGACACGGTTTTCCGTCAGAAAGTGGATGTCTTGGGCGGCATATTTTAGAATCGTCTCTTGGCTTCGGGAACCGTAAGGCACACGCCCCGTATCGCCAAAATAGACGATGTGTTCCTGTGGCATAATCTCCAAAAGCTCTTTGACCGCTGTCAGGCCGCCGAGCCCGGAATCGAAAACGCCGATTGGTCGGTTATCCATATTTTTTGCTCCCTATCCCTTCCCGTTCTTACATCCGGCCTTCCTTTTCAAAGGCGAGCTGAATCAATTGGTCCAACAGGTCTGGAATCGGCACGCCACATGCTTCCCAAAGTTTGGGATACATGCTGATCGAGGTGAATCCGGGCAATGTATTGAGCTCGTTGAGCAGAACTTCGGTCCCACCCCGCACAAAGAAATCGACACGCGCCAGACCTGTGCAGCCCAAGAGACGGTATGCACGTTCCGCAGTGTGACGGAGCTCTTCGGAAACCTCCGGCGCGAGATGTGCAGGGATATAGAGCTGTGATGTTCCGTTTTTATATTTGTCGTCGTAATCGTAGAAGTCGGCAGAAGGAGCGATTTCCCCCACAATGGAGGATTTGGGGACATCGTTTCCCATTACGGCGCATTCGACCTCCTGGCCGACAATGCATTCCTCAATGACCACTTTGCTGTCCTCGCGGGCGGCCTTGGAGACCGCTGTATCCAGATCTTCTTCCCGCTCTACTTTACTGACTCCTACAGAAGAACCGGCATTGGCGGGCTTGACAAAGACCGGATAGCCGAGACGCGCCTCGACCTTTCGTTTGATCTTTTCGATGCCCTCGCCGGAATAGTTGCAGGCAAAGAACCAAAGATAATTGGCCTGTTTGATACGCGCGCCGGTCAAAAGGGTATGAGCGATTGCTTTATCCATGCACACGGCAGAAGCTGAGGTCCCACAGCCGACAAAAGGAATGCCGGCCATTTGGAATAGGCCCTGAATGGTGCCATCCTCGCCGTTTTTTCCATGTAGCACGGGAAAAACCAGATCGAGCTTTACCGTTTCACAGGCGCCGCAGCCATTCATGACCACAAGTCCCCTTACAGAGCGGTCAGGGGAGAGGAATGCAACACGGTTGTTTGGATTTTGTTCCCAAGCGCCGCTTGCAATGTCCTCTGTAGAACTGTCCGTCAGAAACCATCGGCCAGCTTTATCAATGCCTACAAGAATCACGTCATATTTTTCTTTTGAAATATTTTCAACAACGCATTTTGCAGAAAGTCGGGAGATCTCATGCTCCGAAGAACATCCGCCGAAAATCACGGCAATCCTGCGTTTCTCCATAAGATATAACCTCCTGGATTATTCGGGATTTTGCGTGTTAAGACTCATTGGCTACACGCGGACCCTTGAATATATATGATAACACACGGCCCAATTCTGCGCAATCTCTACATTTGCCAACGCAAGACGCTGCTACAAAGAATTGCTGGATATTTCGCCGATAAACCGTGGAAGGGGCAACGTGCCGCCAATAAATTAGTATGGTGACAAAAAAATAAATATGTAGTATAATCAACAGAAAAAGGATCAGAACAGCCGTAGGGTCCGTGGGTGCGGACGGCTTTCATAGAGCAGGAGTGATAATTGTTGGATCAGAAGGCATTTGACCTGATTGTAGAGAAAACGGGCGCTTCGCTCGCGCCGCAGGGATTCCAGCGGGACAAAAACGGTGAGAATGAAACCACCGCGTTGTTTGTCGGCGAGAGTGTGGCATACAGCGTCTTTTTTGACGAGCAGAAAAAGCAGTTTGAACTGCGGGCCTGCGCAATGACCGAGGATGGTCCGGACGAAAAGTGGAAGGTCCTTTCCCGCTGGCTGTTTGAGCCGGAAGAGCGGCCGCTCGCGGAGGCGGAGAGTATTGCCAACGATTTTGTGGAAACCATCGAAGGGCCTCGCCGTGTGGCAGCGGTCCAGACGGCAAAGCGCAAGTCAAAGGGCGGCGAAAACAATGCGGACCCGCTTTTCTTTTTTAACCGCCTTGTGGGAATTTTCCCGGAATTGCGCGAGGAGATCACGGAAGAGCGTTCCTGGTATGGGATGGTGCGCGGGGTGACCTTTGCGCGGGAACACGTGTTGCCCAAGATAGAGTCCTTTTTAAACTCTGCGCGGCCGGAGCAGATGAAACGCCTTTGCGATGTTTTGGGAGATATGTATGTTGCAGGGGACATGGATGTGCGTTCGATTATCACCATCGTTCTGCTGAACGGGATTCACGACCCGGAGGTTGTGGAACAAAAGATGGTGCCTCAGTTCCGCAAAGAGCTGCAGGAAGCATACCGTGCGGGAAAAAAATATCGGGGAAAGACCGTAAAACCGGAAAAGAAAAAGAAAGAAAAGAAATATTCAGCGGAGACGTTAAACGACTTGCGTTGAAGCAGGGAACTCTTATCAGCTAGCGGCTGAGAGGGAGGCGCCGTTGCAGTGTCCGTTCATCGAGGCGCTACAACGGCTGTTTATCCCTTGTAATCGGGAAAGTCTAGGGAAATTGCGGCTTTTTCGCAAGTTTTTCGAAAAATTCCCTTGACCGTTGGGCGAGGGTATGGTATAGTTATCTTACCTCATAAATTGGGGTTCTTTTTTTGTGCCCTTTTTTGAGGGAGGCTGTGGGCCTGCAACGAACGTGGGTCCGGGGAACTGTGCAACCGCGCAGATCCTTGAAAATTGTTCCGTATAACGGGAGGTGCCGTCATGAGAGTGAAAATCGTATTAGCCTGCACAGAGTGCAAACAGCGCAACTACAACACTATGAAAAACAAGAAGAATGATCCGGACAGACTTGAGATGAACAAGTACTGCCGTTTCTGCAGGAAGCACACGCTTCATAAGGAAACGAAGTAATCCGGACGGAGGGACAGAAAATGCCAGAAAATACCGAGAAGTCCGTCAAGGACACCGAAAAGGCCGTTAAGGCTGACAAGCCGGCAAAGACGGAAAAGTCGGACAAGAAGGAAAACGCATTTGTCCGCTTTTTCAAGAACACAGGCAAGTTCCTTCGCGACGTTAAGAATGAGGTCAAAAAGATTGTGTGGCCAACCCCAAAGTCTGTGTTTAAAAACACAGGCGTTGTCCTGGTGACCATCCTTGTCATCGGTCTGTTCATCTTTGGGCTGGACACCGTATTTATGAACCTGCTGGGGCTGATTATGAACATCGCCAAGTAGGAAGCGGAGGAATGGCTATGCCCGAAGAAGGAAAATGGTACGTTGTTCATACCTATTCCGGGTATGAAAACAAAGTGGCCTCCAACCTGGAAAAAACCGTTGAAAACCGTCAGTTGCAGGATCTGATTCAGGAGATCCGCGTTCCCACCGAGACGGTTACCGAAATTAAGGATAACAAGAAACGCGATGTGGAGCGCAAGATTTTCCCTGGATATGTGCTGGTCAAAATGGTTTTGACGGACGAGTCCTGGTATGTCGTGCGGAATATCCGCGGATGCACAGGGTTTGTCGGTCCGTCCTCCAAGCCGATCCCGCTCACCAATGAAGAGGTGGCCAAGCTCGGCGTGGAAAAACGCGAGGTGGAAGTCAACTATGGCGTAGGCGATTCCGTCCAGATCGTCGATGGTCCTTTGGAGGGCTTTGTCGGCACCGTGGAGGAAGTCGACCTAGAAAAGAACCGCGTCCGTGTTACAGTCAGTATGTTCGGACGGGAAACGCCGGTGGAGCTGGAGCTCGACCAGGCGGAAACAATGGAATAAGGACCCGAAGGGGTCCGGGCCGTTGGGGTTTGCCCAACGTGTCGGCAAGTGAGGTAATATGCGGGCAACCGCTTATTATGAGGGACGAAGTCCCCTGGGGAGCATAAAGAACCGCTTCCCCTGTGGGAGGAACGGCTAAAATGCTTGTTCCGCCATTTACCACAAATTTTGGAGGTGCAGAAAATGGCTCAAAAGGTTACGGGCTTGATTAAGCTCCAGATACCGGCTGGCAAAGCAACGCCGGCGCCGCCTGTTGGACCGGCTCTCGGTCAGCACGGCGTCAACATTATGGCGTTCACAAAGGAATTCAATGAGCGCACAAAGGGAGACGCAGGACTGATTATTCCTGTTGTTATCACGGTCTATGCGGACCGTTCGTTTACCTTTATCACAAAGACGCCGCCTGCGGCCGTTCTGATCAAGAAGGCCTGCGGAATTGAAACCGCATCGGGCGAGCCGAACAAGAAAAAGGTTGCAAAGATTACCCGTGAGCAGGTCAAGAAGATTGCCGAACAGAAAATGCCCGACCTCAACGCTGCTACTGTCGAATCTGCTATGAGCATGATCGCTGGCACTGCACGCAGCATGGGCATCGAAGTCGTAGATTGATCACCCGGGTGGGAGGAACAAATCCGATTTACCACTCAATAGGGAGGAAAACCAATGAAACACGGTAAAAAATATGTCGACAGCGCAAAGCAGGTCGACCGTTCCAAGTTCTATGATACGAACGAAGCGTTGGAGCTCTGTGTAAAGACTGCCACCGCAAAGTTCGACGAGACAGTAGAAGTGCACGTCAAGCTGGGCGTTGACAGCCGTCATGCGGACCAGCAGGTTCGTGGCGCTATCGTTTTGCCGAACGGCACTGGTAAAAAAGTTCGCGTTTTGGCAATCTGCAAGGGCGACGCTGCAAAAGACGCAGAAGCGGCTGGTGCAGAGTTTGTTGGCGCAGAAGAGATGGTTCAAAAGATCCAGAGCGAGAACTGGATGGACTTTGACGTGCTGATCACGACTCCGGATATGATGGGTCTGGTTGGCCGCCTCGGTAAGATCCTCGGTCCCCGCGGTTTGATGCCAAACCCGAAGGCTGGTACCGTTACGCGTGAGATCGGTAAAGCAATCGCAGATGCAAAGGCTGGTAAGATTGAATACCGTCTTGACAAGACCAACATCATTCACTGCGTCATTGGTAAGGTTTCCTTCGGCGCACAGAAGCTGGAAGAGAACTTCGATGCGCTCATTGGCGCAATCATTAAGGCGAAGCCGGCTGCTGCTAAGGGTCAGTATATCCGTTCCTGCGTGGTCGCTACCACGATGGGCCCGGGTGTCAAAATGAACCCGAACAAAGTTGGCACTGCTTCTTGACAAGGGCTTGTCCCTGTGTTAAGATAAATACTGCTTCCTGTAATATGGAGAGCAGATTCGTTGCTGTTCTTTATTCAAAGACAGCAGGCGCATTGCGTAATGGGGTTTCCCAGCCTGCCGAGGATAGAGCCGCAGAACATGTTTTGCTGTGTTAAACAGCGTGAGAATGTGTTTTACGCCCTTCCCGGTTTGGGAAGGGCTTTTTCTTTGCTCCGTCCCCATGGGAATGTTATTTTGGTTACGGAGGTGAATCCATTTGCCAAGCGAGAAGGTATTGGAACAAAAGAAGCAAGTTGTTGCAGAACTTTCTGAGAGCCTGAAGGGCGCTTGTATTGGCGTAATCGTCGACTACAAGGGTATCACTGTCGCAGAAGACACGAAGCTTCGTAAGCAGCTGCGTGAGACTGGCGAATATAAGGTTGTCAAGAATACGCTGCTGAAGTTGGCCTTGAAGGATGCTGGAATTGAAGGTCTGGACTCCGTTCTGGAGGGAACGACTGCAATTGCCATCAGCAAGGACGACTACACCGGCAGTGCGAAAGCTCTGTGCGACTTTGCGGATAAGAGTAAGACGTTTGAAATCAAGGCCGGCTTCGTTGACGGAAAGGTCATCGATGCAGCGGGTGTTAAGAACCTGGCAAAGCTCCCGTCCAAGGAAGTTTTGGTTGCGCAGGCTCTGTCCGGCTTGAATGCACCGATCACGGGCTTCGTCACCGTGTTGAATGGTACGATGAAGGGCTTGGTTGTTGCGTTGAATGCAATCGCGGAGAAACAGGCTGCGAATGCATAATTGTTTTTATTGGTCCAGCGCCATGTGGGCGTAAACAAATGATTATGAATAAAAAATAGTGGAGGTATTATCATGTCTGATAAAGTTGTTAAGCTGATCGAAGATGTTAAGGCACTCACCGTTTTGGAGCTCTCCGAGCTCGTTAAGGCTCTCGAAGAGGAGTTCGGCGTTTCCGCTGCTGCTCCGGTTGCTGTTGCTGCTGCTCCGGTTGCTGGCGCTGCTCCGGCTGCTGAAGAGAAGACCGAGTTTGACGTCGTGCTGAAGAGCGCTGGCGGCAACAAGATCGCTGTCATTAAGGTTGTCCGTGAGATCACTGGCTTGGGCCTGAAGGAAGCTAAGGAAGTTGTTGACAACGCTCCGAAGGCTGTTAAGGAAGGCGTTTCCAAGGATGACGCTGACGCAATCAGCAAGAAGCTCACCGAGGCTGGCGCAGAAGTCGAAGTTAAGTAATTTAACAAAAGAATGTAAAACCGCTTGTGGAACTTTCCACAGGCGGTTTTTTTATTAGTTTCAAAAAATCCTAGTTCTGTCGATGGTAATGCCCCACAAAAAGTTTTTTCTTCGAGTATCAAGTGAACGGGAGGCAACCAACAGTCTTTCGTAAACGGCAGATTGCGTGCCAACACTTTTAGGCGTGGGCTTGTACCATTGGGGCCTTGTCGCATCTGAAAATCACCTGTTTTGCTGCTGAGGGCCTATTGTATCAAGTACTGTCAAAAGTATACAATAGAATAAAAAGGTTTTAGCGAAATAAAGACGATAGGCCTTCTTACACCCCTATAGGCGAAATTGCCCAACATGTACATACGATTCTTGTCATAGTAAATGCTCCGGGATTTCCCTCCCCATAGTTCTTTATAGAAAAAGCCGCTCTTTTGCTGCTTCGCAAAAGAGCGGCTTTGAAAGGTATGTTTGGGTTTCAATCATCTATCTGCTCGACCTACATGATGTAAAAAATTAAAATGCTGTCAGGAAGATGGCAAAGAAATAGATTACTTCTACAATCAAACCGACGATTGTACCAATCAGGTTACAAACGAACGCATTTTTGAGCTTCTTTTCCTGCCCTTCGGGTGTGAACTCATTTTTGGCAGTAAGTGTAAAAACAAGGCCCACAATTCCGAGCGGAAGGCAGCAGCAAATCAAGTTGATGATCGACCAAACCAACAGCACAGTTGGATTCGTCTGTATTCCACCACCATTGGGAGATGGCTGGTAAGGCGTATAACCAGGCTGCTGCGGGGGCGCCTGATAACTATCATACCCCTGTGGGGGGACGCTGTTATTTGGTTGCTGTGGGTTGTAAGCCGGTTGTGCATGGAACTCCGCCTGGGTAGCATTATTGGCGCCGTCATTCTGCTCGGTCAAGTTATAAGAGCATTCTGGGCAAAATTTTGCACCATCTGGCACATTGCTGCCGCATTTTGGACACGTACTCATGTTCTTTTCCTCCTGCAATAAATATAATGTTGTTTAAAATAATACCTGAATCAAAACTTGTGTACAAAGATTCATCCAATTTAGAACAGGCTCTTCTTCAAAATTCTTAAATTTGGAGAGATAACAAAACCACATTCTTTCCCAAAAGGGATGTAATCCCCTTTTCTACTGGCAAAAGAGTTTAATCCACGAAATAAAAATCCGATACTTCGTTAGTCCCTTGGCCTTTTATGAAAGACAGCTTATCCAATACTTATGCTACTTCTGTGAGGGAAATGTGAATTGGATGGGATTTTCCTTTGAATAGCTCAACATACGGTCCTTATTCCGCTCAGTCTCAGAAAAATCTATCTTTCAGGGTGCCAAAAGAGAAAAGGGAAATACCGGAATATTCCGTAAAACCCAAAAGAGAAGGACCAAAAGCATAATACCATTATAAGCCGATAGGCCTATCTGGAAAAAAGGAAGTGGGTCCTTTCGGAATACAAAGCGAATATATTGCTTAATAAGATAATAAGCGACAAAAAGGAAAAGCCAACAGAAAAAAGGCATTGTAGTGAAGCGCGGCCAAAAAATCTCCATGTACCATTGAAAATAATGCGCGCCCGGCTCCACATCCTGGACAGTAAAACCCCGTCCATTGATAAAAAACACAGACAAAAGGACTTCCATATCGATAGAGATAGAACAATCCTCCCAAAGCAAGCAGGGGAGCACCAATTCCTACAAGTATCCGCAACCAACGGGAACGACTGAATTTCATAAAGCATGCTCCCTATCAGTCAAGAAATGTTTCTCATTAAATATATCATTTCTGACACAGAATGTCAAATATATCCCAAACTATTTAGGATTCTATCACAAATATTGGTTATTATAGGGAAAGACGGAAAACAATGGAAAACAGTTACATCCGGCGATATTTTTTAACCTTACGAAGATTTTTCTTTTTGCGGTTGTAGATCAAAGCGAGGATGAAATAGACCAACAACAGGAAAAGAATGATCCCTGCGATGACAAGGAACCAGGTAGAAGTAAAGATCGATTTTACAGTGTCAGGCTGAGTGTAAAAGTTCGCTGCGTTCTACGGATTCCGCGGCCACCAGGTCCACCGTGGCGAGATTCTGTCCCGCGTAACTCAGCGTGGCGGTGCCAATCTTTTGGCCCTTTTTCACTGGCGCCTCAATTTCTTCCGGCACATGTTTGGTCAAGATGATGCTGGAGACGTCTACGCTGTCCGGCATGATTGTAGAATAATTTTTTGCAGGGACCAGCAAGATCTTATCTTTATTCCAGGCATACTTGAGGGTGATCTCTCCCACCGCATCCTCACTGTTTAAGACATCTTTCATGCTCAGGTTGTTGAATGCCCATTCGTAGAGATTCTTCGAATCAATCATTTCACCCCGTGTGGTGATTTTATTGCCGTTTTCATCCACACTCGGCGAACCGAGTGCAATGCACAGATAGCTGTAGCCGCCTCTGGTGGCTGTAGAAACCAGGCAGTAACCCGCTTGGTCATGGGAACCGGTTTTGATTCCGCGCGCGTAGCGGTAATAAAGGTCCGGGTCCAGGTTCGGGTCAATCAAACGGTTTGTCGTGACCAATGTACGCTGCTGGCCGGCCTCAGGGCCGCCTACAGGGGTATACGTATAACGTGTTTGGTCACAAATATCGGTAAAATGTGGCAGGGACATCGCGTATTTGGTGATGAGGTAGAGATCATGTGCGGTTGTGTAATGTTCATCATCGTGCAGGCCGTGTGGATTTGTGAAGTGGGTGTCCTGACAACCGAGTTCCTGCGCCTTTTCATTCATCAGTTCCACAAAGGCGTTGGAATCACCATTGCCGATATAATCGGCTAATACTAAGGCGGCATCGTTGCCGGAAGGCACCATCATGCAGTTCAGCAGCTGCATAACCGTAAGGACATCGTTTTCTTTGATGCCGAGAGAGAGCTGCCCGTTCCCAACAACTGATCGACTACCTCCTTTGTCACCGTGACCTGCGTGTTATCCAGGTCCTGAATCTGCTCGC
This sequence comes from Anaeromassilibacillus sp. SJQ-1, assembly GCF_046693725.1. Lineage (NCBI taxonomy): Bacteria > Bacillati > Bacillota > Clostridia > Eubacteriales > Acutalibacteraceae > Anaeromassilibacillus > Anaeromassilibacillus sp. SJQ-1. Next base: position 10,301 of record NZ_JBKEIV010000006.1, read on the forward strand.
TGACAACAATGAAGGTCATAATTTTTGTGGTAGAAGCTGGTTCCCGCCTGGCCGTTGCGTTCTTTTCATAGACAATCGTATCCGTGTCCAGGTTTACCAACTCAATTGCGGCGGAATAGGTTTCAAAATCGATGTTAAAAGTTGCAGCGCCTGCTTGGGCTGCGGGAAGCATACAGCACAGCACCAAAAAGAAACACAGAATAGGAAAGAGCTTTTTTTTCATGGAACTTTTGCCTCCAATGTGATATGATTATAAAATATATAGTATGGTCGTTCAGGACAAATTCATCTTGGTATTGCGTTTCAAATAGCCTAATAAAAAGTATACCAGCTATTGGGCAAAAGATAAAGGCTGATACAAAAATCTTTACAATTAGCCATTCGGCAGTTGACTAAGGAGGGACACTCTTTGCTTTATATCACAGGAAATATGCACGGGGAGATGGCGCGCTTTGAGGACTCCCGCTTGCGCAAGCTGAAAAAGGGCGATACGTTGATCGTCTGTGGAGATTTTGGCTTTCTCTGGGACGGCGGGCCAAAGGAAGAAAAAAATCTCAAAAAGCTTGGAAGTAAAAAATATCAGATTCTGTTTGTGGATGGCACCCATGAGAATTTCGACTTATTAGACTCATATCCGATTTCAGATTGGAACGGCGGGAAGGTTCAGCAAATCAGCGGGAATCTTTATCATCTGATGCGTGGCCAGGTGTATACGCTTGAAGGGAAAAAAATCTTTACCTTTGGCGGAGGAGAGAGCACGGAAAAGCAGATGTATATAGACGCCGGTAAGTGGTGGGAACGTGAGATGCCCAATCTGAGTGAAATGCGCACGGCCGTCGATCAGCTGCGCGCCAATGAATTTCAGGTGGATTACATTCTAACGCATGAGCCGGCGCCGGGCATGCCAGCACATAAAGTCAATCCCAAGGACAGTACGAATCAGTTGGATGCCTTCTTTGATGAGTTGGTCAAGCGGGTGACCTATGATCGGTGGTTTTTTGGTTCGCTCCACATCGACCGAAAGATCACTGCAAAAACATACGCTGTCTTTAACGAGGTTGTACCGCTATGAAAATTTTACATACCTCCGACTGGCATTTGGGGAAGATGCTGTATGGGCGTTCTCTCTTAGAAGATCAGTCGTACTTTATCAACCGGGTGTTTCTGCCCCTTATGGAGCAGGAACACCCCGATTTGATTCTTCTGGCAGGGGACGTTTTTGACCGGCAGATTGCGCCCGTAGAGGCAATCCGGTTGTTTGACCATTTTGTGGAGGAGACCCACCGCCTTGGCATTCCGCTGGCGGCAATCAGCGGCAACCATGATGGGGCCGATCGAATGGCGCTGGGAACGCCTTTGCTGCGTCAAAGCGGGGTGACCATTGCAACCAAGCTGGAAGATGTCTTTCAACCGCTTTTGCTTCCGGAGAACGTGCATTGTTATCTATTGCCGTATTTTGAGCCCCAACAAGTGCGCCAGCTTTTGGGCAGAGAGGTACGGGGCTTTCAGGAAGCCTACCGGGCGGTATTGGATCGTGTGCGCGAACAGCTTATCCCCGGGGCGGTCAACCTATTGGTTGCGCACTGTTTTGTGATGGGAGGGGAGACCTCTGCCTCGGAAAGCCCCACCTTTGTCGGCGGAAGCTCGGAGGTCCATCCGGCATGTTTTGACGGTTTTTCCTATGTAGCATTGGGGCATTTACACCGTCCTCAGAAGGCGGGAACGAATGGACGTTATGCAGGGTCCCCGCTCAAGTATTCTTTTGACGAATCCATGCATCGAAAATCCGTTACATTGGTCACTTTGGAGGATGGACAGGTACAGACGGAATGCATCCCTGTGCAGCCGATGCGTGATTTGCGAACCATCTCCGGGACCATGGAAGAACTTTTGGAACTGGGAAAGCATACGCCGAGTGAGGACTATCTCTATGTGGAATTGCTGGACGAATCTCCGGTGTACATGCCGATGGACCGGCTGCGCCCCTATTTTCCCAATCTATTGGGCATTAACTCGCAATGGCTTTCTCGTGTGGGAACTGGAGAAAACGCCGCCCTGCGAGAGCAACTTTTACATCGAAAGACAGACGATACAGCGATCTTTGAAGCATTTTTACAACAAATATGTGGAGCCGAAGTGGACGCGGCGGATCGAAATTTATTTTTACAGGCGATGCGTGGAGAGGGGGCGGACGTATGAAGCCGGTCACTTTGACCATGCAGGCGTTTGGCTCGTACCTGAAACGGACAGAGCTGGATTTCCGTCTGTTGGGAGACAACCCCATTTTCTTGATTACCGGCGCCACTGGCGGCGGAAAGACGACGATACTGGACGCTATGTGCTTTGCACTCTATTGTAAGGCAACCGGCGGGCGGCGTAGTTGGGACAGTATGCGCTGTGCCGCCGCGCCGCAGGGCGCGGAAACCATGGTCGATTTTGTCTTTCAGTTGTCGGGCGAAACCTATCGATTTACTCGGGCGCAATCCCAATATAAGGCGCGCGGGACAGGGGTTCTCAAGACAAAAGAGACGCATGCCTGTTACCGTATGGAGAATGGAGAATGGTCCCTGCTTTTAGCAGGTGCAGAATCCCGTGTGCGGGAAAAGGCAGAAGAAATCTTAGGACTGACCTGTGAACAGTTTTCGCAGGTAATCGTTCTCCCACAGGGGGACTTCCTGAAGCTGCTTCTGTCCAGTTCCCGTGAGAAAGCGCAGATGTTTCAAACCCTGTTTGCGACAGGTCGTTGGGAGCAGGCCGTTCACAACCTGAAAGAAATGGCCGCCCGATTGGGGAAGGAAGCAGGAGAGCTGGAAGCAGCGAAACGTTCCATCTTGGAGCGGGAGGGGGTGGAAACCCTTCCCCTTTTGGAAGAGCGAGAAGCTGTCCTCCGGGAAGAATTGGCCAAGGCGAAAGCAGCGCAGCTGGCTGCTTCCGTGGCGCTGCAAAAGCAAAATGGTGCATTGCGTGCAGCTGAGGCCTTGGCAGAACAGTTTACTGCATTAGAGAGACAAAAAATACAGGCGCATGCATTGGAACAACAGCGGGAAGATCAGGAGAAAAAGCGCCAAAAACTGGCGTTGGCACGCCGGGCCGCAGGCGTATATCCGTACTTTACAGCATATAGGTCTGCACAAAAGGATCTCTTGACAAAACGGCAGGCATATACAGATGCAAAGCAACAGCTGGCAAAGGCAGAAGCGGAGCAAAACGCTGCGCAAAAGCAGCTGCCCCTCGCAGAACGCTATCGTGCGGGGCTGTCGGAACTCGCAAAAGAGGAAGAACGGCTGCAGGGATTCCGCGAGAACGCCTGCAAGAGACAGGAGCTCCGGGAAAAGCAAAAGGAGCTTGCACAACGTTTTGTCTTATTGGAGAAGCAGCGGAAAGAAGCCCAGGAGCGCCTTAAAACGGCAGACCGGCAAGTTGCTGACGGCAATGCTTACATTGAAAATGCATTGCAGCAGAGCGCTCTTCTCCCGAAATTGTTGGAAGATGTACAGGGGTTGATCAAGGAGGATGCCGCAGCTTCCCTGGCAACACAGTTGCAACAGGGGATTCCCTGTCCTGTATGTGGATCGGTACAACATCCCAGGCCGGCGCAACGGAGTACGCGACTACAGGAGGCGCAAAATGCTTTACAACAGGCGCAGAAAGCGGCAAGTCTATTGGAAAGCGCGCAAAAACGGCTTCAGGAACGCCGTGCACAGCGCGAACAGGCGCAAGGAGATCTCTCCAGGTGCAATGAGAAAATCGCTTTTTTGCGCAGTGAACAGCAAACACAGGCATCCTTGGAGCAGGAGTTGTCGGACAAGTTGGGAGAGTGGAGAGAACTGTCTGCAATTGAACGCCGCGTAACCGAAGTGCGGAACCTGGCAAAGAAAAATGCCGATTTAGCCCGCCAGATTGAGGAACATGCAAATATTTCGAAACGGGCGGCAGCGGCTGCAGAAGCGGTATTGGAGAGCGCGGAGCAGGCATATCGAGAGGCAAAGGAGGCAGAGGCGGTTGCGGCCAAACAGCTTCAACAAGCCTTGGCGGACTCTGGATTGGGGAGAGACGATGATTATGCAGCGATGATGTTATCTCCGGAACAGTTGGAGGCCTTGGAGCGTGCGTTGCAGGCCTATGATGCCGCTGTGGAGAGTGTACGGCAACAGGTAAAACGATTGAACCAGGAATTGGAAGGCAAGGATCGGCCGGATGTCGATGCGGAAAGAACCAAACAGTCTCAAGCACAAGAGGCGGCTGAGCAAGCGGCGCAGGCCGTGGGAAAACTTGAGCAAACGGCCCTTGCAGCCAAAGATTCTCTCGAACGGTTACAGAAACTGGAAGAGAAAGGGAAAAAGCTGGAAGAAAAGTACGGGCGTACAAGCCGCTTGTCAGCCCTCCTATCGGGTAAAAATTTGCGAAAGGTTCCCCTACATCAGTTTGTACTGGGGGTCATGCTGGACGATATCCTTTCTTCGGCAAATCAATTTTTTGCTACATTGAGTTCTGGACGCTATAGTCTCAGCCGCGTAACGGCCATCACCAGCGGGAATGCCCTGGGAGGATTGGATCTGGAAGTATTTGATGCCTATACGGGTGGAGCACGTGCGGTAGAAACCCTTTCCGGTGGAGAGCTTTTTCTCGCGTCTCTGTCCCTGGCGTTCGGTCTTTCGGATGTGGTGCAGAGTTATTCCGGAGGGGTTCATCTGGATTCCCTCTTTATCGATGAGGGATTTGGCTCCTTGGATCAGGAGACACTGGATACGGCGATGAAAGCGTTGGGCCAGTTACAACAAATGGGAAGGACCGTTGGGATTATTTCCCATGTGAGTGAATTGAAAAGCCGCATCGCGTCCCAAATCGTTGTGGGTAAAGATCGAGAGGGTGGAAGCACGGTAGTTTTTCGGAGTGTGTGATAGAATATTTTTATATTCGAAAATGGATAAAGTGGCATTCATGTCCGTGCGGGCTAATTGTTCTCACATGAAACACGATTCAGTAAAAAAGCAAAAGCACTTTCAAAAACAAAGACGCCTTGAATCTGAACTACCCTGAGCATGGTGATTACCCTGTTGGAAAAGACTATTGAAACCATACCAGATGGGACAGAGCGGCTCCTTCACTCGGACCAGGGTTGGCAATACCAGCACAAGCAATACCGGCGTATGCTCAAAAGAAAAGGAATCCGGCAAAGTATGAGCCGCAAAGGCAACTGCTCGGACAACGAATTCATGGAATATTTTTTGGTTTGCTCAAAAGCGCGCTGCTTTATCTGCAAGAGCTCAAATCCGTGAAGCACTTCGAGCAGGAATGGATTGCCAATCTTGATTACTACAACAACCGGCGCATGAAGGCAAAGCGAAAGGGCGTGCTGCCTGCGATTCACAGGCAACAAGCCCTTTCGGTTGCTTGAACAAATTTCTCTTAAAAGTATTGCCTAACTTTTTGAGGTCACTTCAAATCACGTCTGGCCGAATTTGGGGCGTTTTATCCTTGTATCCATTAGGCGGTTTAGATGGAATGAGAGGGTTCGTTGCCCATGGCGTTCTTTGCAGTGGGCAATGGTCAACCACCAACCAATGTTTGGAAGAGTTGATTGACTTCTGCACGCAAGCCTCGATGCTCCGGCTGCTCCAAGGCAAAATCTTGGGCTAAGATGGTACGTGCAACCTCCTGAGCCTGTTTGAGTGTTTCCAGATCCTGCGCCATATCGGCAATTTTCAAATCAGGCAGGCCATGTTGACGAGAACCGAAAAAATCACCCGGACCACGCAAACGAAGATCCTCATCGGCAATCTCGAAGCCATTTGATGTGCGGCACATCACCTGTAGGCGTGTCAGGGCCTCATCATTCTGTGCATCAGAGAGCAGAATACAGGTTGAGCGATGGGTTCCACGTCCAACGCGTCCACGCAATTGATGCAATTGAGAAAGACCATACCGTTCTGCATTTTCAATCAACATTACGACAGCATTGGGAACATCCACTCCGACCTCTACAACCGTAGTGGAGACCAGAATATCCAATTGCCCCGAGGCGAAGTCCTCCATGACGCTCTCCTTTTCCCGCGCCTTCATGCGGCCGTGCAGAATTCCGATCCGAGTTCCGGGCATCCATTCCGTGCGGAGTTTATCCGCATACTGTAGAACGGCAGCCATATCGTTGTCGCCTTCTTCAATGGTGGGACAGATGATATAGCATTGCAATCCTTGATCGATATGCTTTTGCATATAGTGAAATGCACGTGTACGCTTTGAGCTGTCAATCGCATACGTTTCAATCTTCTGACGGCCGGGAGGTAGTTCGTCCAGCACAGAGAGATCGAGATCACCATAAATCATCAATGCAAGCGTGCGGGGGATCGGTGTCGCACTCATCACCAGAAGATGTGGATTATTTCCTTTGGACGCTAGCGCGGCGCGCTGTGCCACACCGAAACGGTGCTGTTCATCTGTGACAACCAATCCCAAATTTTGAAAAGTCACGCCTTCTGAAAGCAGGGCATGTGTACCGATGACCAGACGAATCTCGCCCGCCTGTAGTTGTTCTGCAAGTTTTTTCTTTTTGCTTGCGGTCAATGATCCAGTCAGGCGTGCGATGGGAATATCTGCAGGGGCTAAAATGGAGGAGAGCGTTTCGTAATGCTGATGGGCAAGAATCTCTGTAGGGGCCATCAATGCGGCCTGCATCCCATTTTCCACGACATTGTAACACAATGCAGCGGCCACCGCTGTTTTTCCGGACCCCACGTCTCCCTGTACAAGACGGTTCATTGGACGTCCTCCCGTCATATCTGCCATCGCTTCCTGTACAGCGCGCTTTTGGGCATTGGTGGGCGTAAAGGGCAACAGGCGATAGAATTCCTCTGTATAGTCTTTTGTCAAACACAAAGAAGTCCGTTCTCGCTCGCGGCTTTTCATGCGTAGAAGCCCCAATTGAAGGACCAACAGCTCTTCAAAGATCATTCGATGGCGAGCTTCTCGCAATTCTTCCATGTTAGAAGGGAAATGAATTTGCTCTAAAGCATTGCGAAGCGGGCAAAGATGTTGCTGCGTGCGCAGAGGCGCAGGAATCGGGTCACGCAGGTCATGTGGAAGCAGTAAAAATGCGTGTTTGACCGCATTGGAAATCATGCGGGAACTGAGCCCCTGGGTCTGTCGGTAGATGGGAATAATGGGCGGGCAACTTTCGATTGGATAGAATTCCGGCGAGAGCATTTCACGTTTCAGAAAGTTCGCAGATAACTTTCCATAAAATAGATAGGTTTCTCCTTCGACTAACCGGTCTTTTACATAGGGATTGTTAAAAAAAGTGATCTCCAAATCACTCACACCGTCTGTCACACGGCATTTACATAACAACATCCCGCCACGTACGCGCGTTTCTGTGGGAGCGCGGTATAGGGTCGCTTGGATGGCGCACGGTTCGTTGAGAGGGGCTTCTCGAATGGGATAGGGAGAGGTCATATCCTCGTATGCGCGCGGATAGAGACGTAGCAGTGCCCCAACGCTGGGCGCCCCAATCTTTTCGAAGAGTCTGGCCCGCTTTGGTCCTACGCCTTTTAAATCCTGAATGGGCATGCGAAATAAGGACATAGGTTCCTCCTTCCTATCGGTTGATAGAATCGACAAAAGCCGGATTACTCCGGCTTTTGAAAAACGGTTTCATTCACTTACTGCGTAAACACTGGACAGAATCAAAAAGGTTCCGTCCGTCCATATTGCTGAACAAATTTTTCTGAAAACTGGAAAGGCTTTTTTCTAACCGGATGACAGCATGCATCCATTCTGTAAAAAGGTTTGTACAGGCCGCACCTAGAAGATCGGCTGATCAAGGAAACAAGATATAAACCTTCCTTTATCCATCAACAGGATAGGACCGCGTTCTGAGAAGCCGGAAGCCGATTCTTTCTATCCAGCGAAGAAGATCTGTTTTACAGAAAAATTCGCGTCGGTCGTACCTTCCAACTCCGTTTGATTATTCGACAGAGATGATAAAATAGTAGACGGGTTGACCGCCATTCACGAGCGTTACTTCGATGTCGCCGCTGATCTTAGATTTGATACGGTTGTATGCGTCATTGGCCTGTGCTTCAGTGATGTCAGAGCCATAAATGATGGTGATAAAAGAGGTGCTGCGGTTCACCATAGAGCGTGTCAGTTTGCTGCATGTGTGGACAATATCCTTTTCAATCAATTCCATTTTGCCATTGCGTAACCCAAGAATGTCCCCTTCGCGGATTTTGTGCCCACCAAATTCCGAATCACGTGCAGCAAAGGTCACGGTACCCGTTGCCACGTTGCCGGCAGCTTCCATCATGGAAACAGCATTCTGTTCGGTGGAAACATCTGGATCATAGGCTAGCATCGCAGAGAGTCCCTGGGGAATGGTGCGTGTTGGTAACACGATCACCTTGCGGTCCTTTACCAACGGCACGGTCTGTTCCGCAGCCATAATGATGTTCTTGTTGTTTGGAAGAACCATGACCGTCTTAGCCGGAGTAGCCAGAATTGCCTCCAGAATATCATTGGTACTGGGGTTCATCGTTTGGCCGCCGCTCACTACATGGGTGCATCCCAAATCCGTGAACAGAGTTTTTAAACCATCCCCCACTGCGACGGAGACAAATCCGATCTCCTCTGTGGGCTCTACCGGCTCTAAAGGCTTCTTCTCCGCGGCTGCTTTTGCTTTAGCCGCTTCATTGGCCTCTGCAGCTTTGCGGTGCTGCTCTTTCATATTTTCAATCTTTACAGTGAGCAACTGACCGAATACCAACGCTGCCTGCAAAGCATTGCCAGGCTCTTCCGTGTGCACGTGAACCTTGATGATTTCATCGTCATCCACGACCACAACGCAATCTCCGATTCCTTCCAAATACTGGCGAAGATCCTGTGGATCTTTTTTACATGCGGGGTCACGACCCACAATAAATTCCGTACAGTAGGTGAAATGAATTTCTTGGTCAAATTCCGCCGCCGCATTGCGGAAGAATTCGTCTGCACTCAAATTGGACATATCAGCAGAGGGCTCATTTGCAATGATGGTATGATCCTTAAACACAGACATCATACCGTCAAAAATATGGCACAAGCCTTTGCCGCCGGCATCGACTACACCAGCCTTTTTGAGGACAGGCAACAATTCAGGAGTTTCTTCCAGTGCCTCTGCGGCGCCTTTGCAAATGGCACTCCAAACATAAACGGGGTCATTATCGATCTCCGCGGCTGCTTTTCCCTTCTCACATGCCACACGGGAGACGGTCAGGATAGTCCCCTCTGTTGGTTTCATAACAGCCTTGTATGCTGCCTCAACGCCCATTCCCAGGGCATTGGCCAATTCGGTACCGCCGATTTCCTCCATCCCTTCTACACCCTTGGAGAATCCACGGAACAAAAGGGAGAGGATCACGCCGGAGTTCCCTCGCGCGCCGCGCAATAGAGCGGAAGCCGCTTTGTGCGCAATTTCACCCGCGCTGCCTTCCGCGTTTTCAAGCTCCCGCGCGGCAGCACCCATTGTCAGTACTCATATTTGTTCCAGTATCGCCGTCTGGCACAGGAAAAATATTTAATTCGTCCACAGAAGTTTTATGCTTTGCGATATTATTGGCGCCAGAAATCATGGCGTCCCGCAATTCCAATCCACTGATCATTGCGAACACTCCCTCGGTAGTATTTTCTATAGCTACGACTGTGTTTCTCTCGGTTTTCTTTAGAGATTTTATTGAAATATTATACCATATTCCCATGTGGTATTCAATCAATATTATTGCCATAAAAAAGCGAAGATAGGCGAAAGAATCGGAAGGATTCGCAAAAAGGGTTCCCGCGCGGTTTGACATGCCAAAAGTTCTTTGGCATGGGTACCGTGCGGGAACCCTTTTGTTCATCATCGTTGCTCCACAATTAAGCGGATCGCTGTACGTTCTTCGCCGTCGATGACTACGCTGGCAAAAGCCGGGATACAGACAAGATCGATCCCGGCAGGGGCGAGATAGCCGCGGGCAATAGCGACTGCTTTGATCGCTTGATTTGCAGCGCCAGCACCCACGGCTTGCAGTTCTGCGCTGCCAGACTCACGGATGACCCCGGCAATCGCGCCGGCCACTGCGTTTGGTGCGGACTTTGATGACACTTTTAAAGGTTCCATAAAGCCATCCCTCCAACATCCCTGTATTGGAAATGTACAAAACCATTGCGGGTCTCCCAACCATATGATAAAACATTTTGTACAAAGTTTCAAGCAGAAGAGAAGAATAACTAGCAATTCTTTTTACAATTTTTCCGGGTCTATTCAATTTTTAACCGTTCAACAGCGATTGTTTTCCCTGTTTTTTCGTCTATTGTAAAAAGAACGCACCCCATTTCGCAGGCGCCGTCAGCAAGGTCGAACCGGACGGGCATCTTCAGACCGCATCTTCTGAATGACAAGTTCGGGCTTTACACCGAGAACAGAGCGCTTGGGGCCGGTCATGCCAAGGTCAGAGATATAACCGGTACCGTGCTCAAAAATACATTCGTCCGCAGTCTGTACATGCGTATGGGTACCAAAAACCGCAGATACACGACCGTCCAAATAATATGCCAAGGACTTCTTTTCTCCGGTGGCCTCGGCGTGGAAATCGACCAAAGTAATTTTTGGAACGCCTTCTGCCAGAATGCGATCCGCTGCATCAAAAGGGGAATCCATACTTTCCATATAGACGACCCCCATCAGGTTCAAAACCCCGACCTGGATACGCCCCATATCGACCACGCAATATCCGCGCCCCGGCGCCAACGATGGAAAGTTTGCAGGGCGCAAAAGGGTTTCGCAGGAATCGAAAAGGTCATAGGATTCTTTTCGGCGAAAGGTATGATTGCCAGCAGTAATCACATCTACACCGCTGTCAAACAAGAAGCGGGCAGACACGGGCGTAATCCCATTTCCATCTGCGGAATTTTCCCCGTTTGCAATGACGAGATCTACACCTTTTATTTTTTTCAGTTGGGGCAGATGTGCGCGCAAAAATTTGCAGCCAATGCTGCCAACAACGTCGCCGATGGCGAGAATATTCATAATCGATAGCCTCCTAGAGCTCTTTAGCATGATTAAAATCGGAAACATACTTAGGCGTCTTTTTATCAATAGAGCACGCGAAAAGAAGTATCCGCGGCCGCCTCTGTCATCTCACGCATTTCAATGTGGTCGATCAAACTGTAACCGTTTCCACGCCGGATTGCGGAAGAAAAGATTGCCACCGCTTCATTGGTACCCTGTACTTCCAGTTCTACAGCACCGTCCGCGCGGTTGCGAACCCAGCCGGATAGACCGTTCTTTCGTGCAGTTTGTAGGCAGGTCCAGCGAAATCCTACGCCTTGTACGCGCCCGTGTACGGTCATTTTATAGCGTGGCATGTCCAGTTCCCTCCTTTTTTGAATGAAAAGAGCGGGCAGAATTGCCCGCTCCAAATCTCTTATTTTGCGTATTCGATCGCGCGGCTCTCACGAATAATGTTGACCTTAATCTGGCCCGGATATTCGAGGTCGCTCTCGATCTTTTTACAGATGTCACGTGCCAACAGGATCATCTTATCATCGGAGATCACCTCCGGTTTTACCATCACGCGGATTTCACGGCCTGCTTGAATCGCATAGCAACGCTCTACGCCGTCAAAGGAGGAAGCAACCTCTTCCAACTTTTCCAAACGTTTGATGTAATTTTCCAGGTTTTCACGCCGTGCCCCCGGCCTTGCTGCCGAGATTGCATCTGCAGCCTGCACAATGCAGGCGATTACGGTCTTAGCCTCCACATCGCCGTGGTGAGCCTGGATCGCATGAATAACGGTTTCGCTCTCCTTGTATTTACGCGCCACATCGACGCCGATGTCCACATGGGAACCTTCGATCTCATGGTCCAGCGCCTTGCCGATGTCATGCAACAAACCAGCGCGGCGAGCGATGGTTGGGTCGAGACCAAGCTCCGACGCAATGACACCGGAGAGATACGCGACTTCCAAGGAATGATTCAAAACATTCTGGCCGTAACTGGTGCGATAACGCAGACGGCCCAGCAATTTGACCAACTCGGGGTGAATGCCGTTGACACCAGCCTCGATGACCGCACGTTCGCCCTCCTGCTTGATGGTTGTATCCACCTCGCGGCGAGCCTTTTCAATCATTTCTTCAATGCGCGCCGGATGGATACGGCCGTCTGCAATGAGTTTTTCCAATGCAATACGGGCAACTTCGCGGCGCACCGGTTCAAAGCTTGAAAGGGTGATAGCCTCCGGGGTATCATCGATAATCAGATCCACGCCGGTCATGGTTTCAATGGTTCGAATATTGCGGCCCTCGCGGCCGATGATGCGGCCTTTCATTTCATCGTTTGGCAGCGGCACCACCGAAATCGTGGCCTCTGCCACATGGTCAGCAGCACAACGCTGAATCGCCATAGAGATGATCTCGCGGGCGGACGCCTCGGCGTCTTCCCTTGTCTGCTGCTCAAATTCCATGAGCTTGACCGCTTTTTCGTGCGTGAGCTCGTCTTCCAGATTTTTCATCAAATAGTCTTTCGCTTGTTCGACTGTAAAACCGGAAATACGCTCCAACATTTCAAACTGGCTCTTTTTCACGGCCTCCGCTTCGGCCAACCGTTCATCCGCCTGCTTGTTTTTGTTGTTGAGGATTTCGTCTTTTGCCTCCAGGCTTTCCATTTTTTTGTCGAGTGTTTCTTCCTTTTGCTGGATGCGGCGCTCTTGACGCTGAACCTCTTTGCGGCGTTCGTTCAGTTCCTTTTCAGCTTCTGCACGTTGGCGATGGATTTCATCCTTGCCTTCCAGAACAGCTTCCTTTTTCTTTGCTTCTGCGGTTTTGATGGCTTCGCTTACAATGCGTTTTGCCTCATCTTCGGCAGAGTGAATGGCAAATTCTGCCGTTTTTTTGCGGTGCGCAACGCCTGCAAAGAAGGCGATTGCAGCACTGATCACAGCGCACACCAGTGCTATGACAATACATACGGGGATCGAAATTTGATTCAATTCTGTTGGCACCTCCTTGTTTTCCATTTGATTCAAGGGGGCACTGAACCAGAACTGCACAGATCAACCTGTCCAGTGGCAATCCACTGGGAAAGGGTCCCTTGGTTCTTTCCGACGTGGCACAAAGGCGCAAAAAATCCAACCGGCCTGCTCTTCCTTAAAAACAAAACCGAGGTTCTTGCCTGCAATTGGCATGTCGGATTTTTCGGGTTCCTTCCATTTTAGGGATGGAAAAGCGCAAAAATACGGTTATCTATGGGAGCGAGACAGGGCAGCCATATACCGGATGGCCTGCCGTGCTGATGACACACTTCCCGATGCGCTTAGGACATGTTCGAAACATAAAATAAGAGAAACGGAGAAAAAGAACCGCCGAGCAGCAAACAACCTGAAAAACTGCGCCAGCGGGTTCCAGATCCCTTATGGATGGGTTTCCCAAACATGCACAAAGCAAAAAGTATTTTTAACACAAATCCGGCCGAACATCCGCCGGCGTTGATATTGAGCGAGTTCCTTCAGCGTCTCCCCATGGGGATTCCCGGATGTCCGGACCATCCCACATTTGAAGTTAAAGTCATTGGAATCTGCGGATGAAAAACATCCGCTGTGAAAATAAGATCACGCTTATAATTGTATTACGATATATACCCGAATGTCAAGAATTTTGATGTCAATATGTATAAATTATGAATAGAATTTTAGGGATTGCTTTTGAACAATCACAAGAGATTCTCTGCTTGACAATCGTTGAGGGGAATGATAAGATAAAAACCAGAACATAATAATACCAACGCGTTGATGAGGACGCCGCAGATTCCGGCCAACAGAGAGTATGGGCAGTAGCTGTAAGCCCATACGGCGAAGGGGATTTTGCAAGGGCCACCACCTCGGAGCGCACGCTGAAAGCATTGCAGAAAGCGTGCCGTTTGGCCGCGTTATAGGCCGCTGAAAGGACAGCAATGCTGTCGAATCAGGGTGGAACCGCGGGTTATTCAGCCTGCCCCTTTGGAACGAAGGGGCAGGCTTTTTGTTTTGTTGAAAATCAAAAAGGAGACGAAGAAACCATGGTAAAAGTAACGCTGAAAGGCGATGTGCGGGAATACGAAGCTGGCACGACAATCGCTGAAATCGCAAAATCCATTGGAGCAGGTCTGTATAAGGCAGCCTGCGCTGGCAAAATCGACGGTGAGGCAGTAGACCTGCGTACACCAGTGACCAAGGACTGTACTGTGGAGATCATGACGTTTGACTCTCCCGAAGGGAAGCACGCCTATTGGCATACCACCTCGCACATTATGGCGCAGGCGGTCCAGCATTTGTTCCCAGATGCGGTGTTTGCCATTGGCCCGGCTATCGATAATGGCTTCTATTACGATATGGATCTGCCGCGCACGCTTACGCCGGAGGATCTGGAAAAAATTGAAGCTGAGATGAAGAAAATCATCAAGCAAGATTTGCCATTGGAGAAGTTTGAACTCAGTCCAGAAGAGGCCAAGGATATGATGGCCCAAAATAAGCAGATATACAAAGTAGAACTGATTGAAGAACACTCCGGAAAAGGGGAGAAGATCAGCTTTTATAAGCAGGGCGATTTTACCGATCTTTGTGCCGGACCGCATCTGATGTCCACTGGGGGCGTCAAAGCGGTGAAACTGCTCAATTGTACAGGCGCCTATTGGCGGGCTGATGCCAACAATAAGATGTTGCAGCGTGTTTACGGCATTTCTTTCCCAAAGGCATCCCAGCTGGAGGAATATGTCACGATGCTGGAAGAGGCCAAAAAGCGCGACCATCGAAAGATTGGCAAAGACCTAGAACTCTTCACCATTATGGAGGAGGGACCCGGATTCCCGTTCTTCCTGCCCAAAGGAATGGTGCTGAAGAATCTATTGATCGATTATTGGCGTGAAATTCATCGGGAGGCGGGGTATCAGGAGATCTCCACACCCATTATCCTGAGCCGGAAGCTTTGGGAGCGCAGTGGACACTGGGATCACTATCAACAGAATATGTACACCACGGTCATTGACGATGAGGACTTTGCGATCAAACCCATGAATTGCCCGGGTGGAATCCTAGTATATAAGACAAAACTACACTCCTATCGTGACCTGCCCCTGCGTATTGGCGAGCTGGGGCTGGTTCACCGCCATGAGCTTTCCGGAGCGCTGCACGGCTTGATGCGCGTGCGTTGCTTCACACAGGATGACGCACATATTTTTATGACGCCGGAGCAGATCAAAGAGGAGATTAAGGGTGTGGTACGCCTGATTGATAAAGTGTACAGCACCTTTGGTTTCAAATATCATATTGAACTGTCGACCATGCCGGAGGACCACATGGGTGCATTGGAAGATTGGAACACGGCAACCGATGCATTGCGTGCGGCGATTACAGAGCTGGGTTATGACTATGAAGTCAACGAGGGCGATGGCGCCTTCTATGGCCCGAAGCTCGACTTCCATCTGACAGATTGTCTTGGCCGCACTTGGCAGTGCGGTACCATTCAGCTGGACTTCCAGTTGCCTGAGCGCTTCGAATTGGAATATACCGGTGCAGATGGTGCAAAACATCGCCCGATTATGATTCATCGCGTCGTATTTGGCAGTATTGAGCGTTTCATTGGCATTCTGACAGAACATTTTGCAGGCGCGTTCCCGATGTGGCTGGCGCCGGTTCAGGTGAAGATCCTGCCGATTGCAGAACGTCACCATGACTATGCCGCTCAACTGGAAAAGGCGCTCACCAGTGCGGGTCTACGCGTAGAAAATGATCTTCGAAGCGAAAAGATCGGATACAAGATTCGTGAGGCACAGCTCCAGAAGATTCCATATATGATCGTAGTGGGAGACAAAGAAGCAGAGCAAGGAAATGTTGCTGTGCGCAGCCGTAAAGAGGGCGATCTGGGAACGATGCCAGTGGAAGCTTTTATCGAAAAAGCGCAGAAGGAAGTCGCAGAAAAAGCGCATGATTAATAGGTGGGCATCCACTGCTTGTTGGTAAGAAAGGCCAGGAGGTACACGGTTGGGAAAGATCACTTCTTTTCCAACGGGTGGTCTCCGGCCTTTTTCCTTAGTTTTAGGAAATGTTCGCATTTTGTCTCAAAGATTATGTAAAGCGATTTTTTTGAAATTTTTCCACGGAATTGCACAGCAACTTTTCCAGCTCTAGTGGAAAAGTGGGCGGAAACAGAGGAAAATGCCGCTCTATCTTGTGGAAAACTCAGTGGAAAATGTGGAATACCATAATTCCCGCAAAATATGGAGGGTTTAGGCCTATGGAAATTATGTAAAGCTCTGACAACACCATACTGAAAAGTTTGATTCTCTGCAATCTTTCTGTAAAAAGAGGCTTGCAACTCGATACAATATATGGTAGAATAGTAAAGCTTTCAAAAAAAAGTTTTATAGTATATGCGGCTGTAGTTCATCGGTAGAGATAGAAGCTTCCCAAGCTTCGGAGGTGGGTTCGACTCCCATCAGCCGCTCCAACGCTACGGTATGTCTTGCACATACCGTAGTTTTCTTTTTGTTGCAAATCGTGGTGGCTACTTCCGCATTTTCGCCATAGGACAGAGGATTCATTCCGATCATTCGCGTTCGTACAAAAGATAAGACGATAAGACACCGAAATTACAACGAATTTCCGTAATATGGCATAGAGATTCTTTGCTATAGAATCGTGCAGAGCTTTATTCCTGCTTGATTTTTCTGCCTCTATCGTGATGGTTTATTGAATAAAACTTGCCATAGATCATCCGATTATTCGCACAAATATAGGATTTAAACACGATTCATCAATCCCAAAACAACCATTTTACCGCAGATTTGCTACGGTTGAACGATTCCTGATATGATACAAAAGGAGTGGGAGAGTTTACACCAAAGCCGTGGAGTTCCCTTTTTTCAAGGGTATCACCCCACTGTACTTTAAGCTCAAAATAGAGCTTCTCTTCTGATCGCATAATTTGTCGCCTGTAAATAAAAATAGACCGGTGGGGAGCCTCGGATAAGCTGACAGGCTTGATAAGCTTTTTATTGGATTCGTATGCAAGAGAATGGTAGAATTTCCTTTTGTCCCTGAAAATCCTATACAAAAGAAGATCAGAAACGAGAAACGTAAAAATAGAGGTTGTTTAAGATTTGTGGGAAAAGTCAAAAGAATAAAAGGGTGCTTTTGCAAAAGATTCATTTGTTTGATGTCTTTTCTCCCAGCCTACTTTTTAACCAAAACAACCCAAGTTTTGTCTGACTTAGTGTTGTTTCGGTAGAATCTGCCAAAAATCGCCTCGATCGGTTGACGGACTACACATCCTTCCTCTACAATAAAGATACAAATCGCATGTTTTCATGTGTGCAAAAGATCTGAGGAGGAATTCATACTTATGAAAAAGATGTCCCGTGCGTTCCTTTCCGCTGTTTTAACAGTCGCTCTGCTGCTGTCTCTCGCTGCGTGCAGCAATGCGGACAACCATTCCAGCACCGTTTCTTCCGAGTCTGTTTCTACGGCTGAAACCAGTTCTGAAGCATCCAGCACCGTTTCCGACGCTTCGGAAAGCAAGCCGATCGGTATCATTACTGCAATGTCCAATGAATTGGCGATGTTGCTTGAAAAAGCTGAAATCAGCGAGACCAAAACCATCGGTGGCGTGGATTACAACATCGGGACATTGGAAGGTCAAGATGTTGTCCTTGTACAGGGCGGTATCGGAAAATCTATGGCAGCCGCGGGTACAACGGTTTTGATTAATGAATTTGATGTGAAATCCATCATCTTCACAGGTATTGCCGGCGGAGTAGGCGATGAAGTTCAGGTTTTGGACGAGGTCATTGCAACGGATTTGGTATTCCACGATTATGGCAATCAGACAAACGATGGATTTGTTTGGGACGCAGCGGCAGGAGTCAATGAAGATGGCACCATTCCTGTAGATGAAGAACTCAGCAAGAAAGCGTATGAAGCAGCCGTTTCCGTTCTGGGTGAGGATCATGTATTCCAGGGCCGCATTGCTACAGGCGATCAGTTTGTTGCCAGTGCAGAGTATGTCACTTATCTACAGGAAGAGTTTGACGCTATTGCCTGCGAGATGGAGGGGGCGGCAGTTGCGCGCATTGCTGCTCAATATGAAGTTCCTTGCTGTGTTATTCGCGCGATGTCGGACAAGGCAGACGGTGCTGCACATGACACCTATGAGAACTTTGGTGATACAGCCGCCGACAATTCTGCGAGCATTGTCCTGGCAATGTTGCAGAGTATGTAACAGCATTTTCAATCGAATGGATCGGTTGTAAATCCCCCGCAGTCCCAAAACTGCGGGGGATTCTTTTTTTAAGTTGGCATGTGTGCATATTTCCAATGGAAATGACCTTATATACAATGCTTTCCAACGGTTTTACCGGCTATCTCCGGTTGGAATAATATGATAACAAGAAAGAATATTGTGTTGTTCCAGTTTGTTTTTGGCGGAACCGATTCCTTTTAAACATGCAATAGCATAGAAAGATGCCATCCTTTATCATGGAAACTACTTTCGGAATATTTCTCAGAGGAATGGGACGGGAACGATTCAGAAGGATTGCTGAACGAAGTTGTTTCAAGTTCCTGGAAAACGATTGACCATTTTAAAGAATGTGTTCCGCTGATTCAACAAGCAGTGAAGCGCACAGAACATCAGGAGAAAAGTGTCCGCCTTTACTATAATGGTATCACACGGAAGGGGGAGAAATCGTTGAATTGGACCGCTGCATTGCAAAATGCAATTGACTACATGGAGGATCATCTGACAGAGACCTTGGATTATGCTGAAATTGCAAAGTGTGCTTGTTCTTCCAGCTTCCATTTTCAGCGAGTTTTTGGTATTGTCTGTGGGTATACGCTGGGGAATATATCCGCAACAGGAGACTCACCCTTGCAGGAAGTGAACTAGTCTCTTCCGATGCCAAAGTCATCGATGTTGCGCTGAAATATGGTTATGACAGTCCAGAAAGCTTTGCGAGAGCCTTTGTCCGGTTTCACGGCATTACACCATCCCAGGCAAAGTCAAATGCAGCGAGCCTAAAGTCTTTCTCCCGTCTTTCCGTAAAATTGGTGATGGAAGGTGGAAATGTAATGGATTATCGCATCGAAAAGAAGGGGCCAATTCAGTTGGTTGCACACAAGGAACGCTTTCAGGGCGGTGATGTTGGAAAGCAGGAGATTCATGCCTTATGGAACAAATTTTGGAAAGACGGCACTATAGAGATACTAAGCCGTTATATCCGTCCCGGAAATGCCATTGGGGATGCACTTGTGGGTATCTGCTTTGACAATCCAGAACAGGGAGATTTCGACTATGCGATCGGCGTCGCTTATGGGGGCGGAGAACTGAAAGATACGCTCTCTTTCGAAGAGATTCCTACCAATACCTGGGCGATTTTCCCCTGCGTAGGGCGTATGCCAGAGGCCTTTCAAAGCTTGTGGAAAAGAATTTATACAGAATTCTTTCCCACCAGTGAATATCAGCCATCGGGAGGCATATGCTTAGAGGTTTATCCGAGCGCCAATATTACTGCTCCGGATTATACCTGTGAGTTTTGGATTTCTGTCGCGAAGAAATAATTCGTTTTTGTCGAAAAAGGGTATGCATATGCATACCCTTTTGGTTTGTTAGGGTCCCCGGCAGAGTCGATGGAGGCACCCTCCAAAAAGCTTTTCCTTTACGCATCGAACAAAGCGAACCGCTAACAACGGTCTTTCAATGATAGAAGGTTGCCGTTAGAACAGTGATTGCCCGTTTACAGGTTATGGAGCAAGGGGTGTAAGCGGCATAAAGCTTTGTGCGTCTGGGGACACTTGCCGGCAATAGACATTTATAAGGACCCCTTAAGCCACCGGCTTAACCGATGATTTTAACTTAGTATATTAGCGAGAGGGACACCCTACCTTTTGCGGAGACTGTCCCTATTAAAAATATTCATTAGTCAATTAGCGAGAGGGATCATCCGCCATTTTACAGCTGCCGTTTGATCACAGTTATCCCTATTACCAATATCCGTTTGTTTATTTGTAATGGGGATATATCAAATGACAGCCCCCACCCAATTGCAGGGTAACCCTGTCATTACTATGATTTATCAAATCTTTA
Source organism: Anaeromassilibacillus sp. SJQ-1 (assembly GCF_046693725.1). NCBI lineage: Bacteria > Bacillati > Bacillota > Clostridia > Eubacteriales > Acutalibacteraceae > Anaeromassilibacillus > Anaeromassilibacillus sp. SJQ-1. The sequence continues at coordinate 30,425 of NZ_JBKEIV010000006.1, forward strand.
AAGATATGAGGCGAAATTTCAAGTGAATATTTATAAACAATTTGAAAATAGATTGGAATGGAAACACAGAATGTAGATAGGTGTATGTTAAGGGATTAGGGAATGTATTAATTTATTAATACGGAAAATTATAGTCTTTTCTACTTGTGAAAACTAGTAAAAAGAGTGTTCTTTAATTTAATTATTTAACGCGACAACGTGTAATAATATACAGAAATAATTGATTATATATTCTATTTTTATAAAATATAGACAGACAAGAATTACCGTGTTATAATGATTTTGCCTTTAAAGGTAAAATATGTGAAGGAGGAATTGTAACCATGTTTGCAGTCTGGAAATCTTCAAGACGATTTCTAGCCATGTGCTTGGCGGCTTCCATGTTAACCAGCATGTTCAGTGGAGCTGCTTTTGCCGTGGGAGAGACGCAGACTCCAACGTGGAGCAGCAGTGCGCCACAACTTTATGATGCAGGTGGAAATCCCCTGCAAGCGAAAGGCCCGGAACTCGCGCCGGAAGAACCCAAATTTACCCATTACGAGTATACGGGAAAAAACTATACGGACCTCAATGGAGAGGAAGTCCGTGCTAGCGACATCTTTGAAGTAAACCGCGAAGATCCTCACACAACGGCTACCGTAGCCTATGATTCAGAGGAAAAAGCCGTTCTCGGTGCGGTAAACTTTGAAAAAGAGCGCTCGGACTATGTCCAGGTGCTTTCTTCGGATGATTGGGAACTGACGGTCGTACGAAACGACGCAGAGGGGAAGAAATTCCTCGATGGGAAGTTTTATAACAGTGATTATGTACAGGACCCAGAAGACGGATGGCGCACAGTCGATGTTCCTAGAAGCTGGACAACCTATGAAGGGGCTGACTGGGACACTCCGCTTTATGGCGATACGGTAATGCCTTGGCAGCTCAAGTACGATTCGGATGTCCAGGTTCCTGGTATTCCGGTAAATTACAGTCCAGTGGGATTTTATCGAAAGACATTCACAGTGGACGATTCCCTCTATGGAAATGACAACCGTATTTTTATCAATTTCCAGGGAGTTGAGACGGCCTATTATGTGTGGGTCAATGGAAAAGAGGTCGGCTATAGCGAGGATAGCTTCCGGCCACACGAGTTTGACATTACCGACTACTTAAACCCAGCAGGAGAACCGAATATCCTGGCAGTTGAGGTTCACAAGTTCGCAGACGCAACCTGGATGGAAAAACAGGATATGATCCGCGATGGCGGTATTTTCCGCGATGTCTACCTGTTCGCAACCCCGCTGGTTCATATCAACGACTACCAGCTGGAAACCGATCTGGACGATCAGTATCAGGATGCGACCCTGAAGATGGATGTCAATGTCAAGAATTTTAGTTCCGTTCCGGTGGACAACTATGCCGTAGAGGTAAAGCTTTACGATGCAGAGCAACAGCTGGTTCCCGAGGAGCAGTTTGAGACCCAAAGCTTTGATGTGGGTAAAATTGCATCTGGCGAACAGTCCAGCAATAAACAGGCATGGGCTGTAAAAAATCCACATCTGTGGTCCGCAGAAGACCCCTATCTCTATACGTTGGTTCTGAATCTGTATGATAAGAATACAATGACGTATGTAGAGAGCATTTCTCAGCAGCTGGGCTTCCGAGAGATTGGCTTTACACATACGGAACTCGATGATTCTTATCACAATATCACAGAGGAATATGAGCCGATGACGATCAACGGGCAGCCGCTCCTCATCAAAGGTGTCAACCGTTGCGAGTCGGATCCATTCTATGGAAAGTATGTTCCACGCGATGTGGCAGAAGAGGACGTCCGCTTGATGAAACAGTATAACATCAATTCGGTTCGTACTTCTCACTATGGAGACGATGAATACTTCTATTATCTCTGCGACAAATACGGCCTGTACATGATGGCAGAAGCCAACATTGAAGCGCACTCGTTGATTAATGAGATCGATACGATGGCGAAGTATTTCACCAAGGTAGCATTGGAAGACCGGACACCGACCTCTTTCCATACATTGAAGAATCAGACCTCTGTCATTATGTGGTCCATCGCCAACGAGACAGGGTATCCACAGCTGGAGGATTCCGACAGCCTCAAGGCGATGGAAGACGGCGATTATATTTTCCCGAAGTTGGTTGCTTATTATCACGACCGCGACCAGACCCGCCCGGTACATAGTGAAGGTATGCGCTATCAGGGCGGCACCGATATGGATAGCCGGATGTATCCGACTTTGGAGCGTGTACAGCAGGCGGCCGATGCAGAAACCAAGATGCCTTACATCATCTGCGAGTATGACCATGCGATGGGCAACGGTGTTGGAAACCTGAAAGAATATTGGGACATCATCCGCAGCAAGCCCCACATGTTGGGCGGTTATATTTGGGACTGGGTGGATACAGTGCGTGCAACGGATATTGAGGATTGTGCACGGCAGTATAATATCACCGAACTGAGCAATTATGGCGTCACCATGCAGGTCCAGGGTGGAGACAAGCAGGAGGATGCAGACCCAGCCGAAGCGGTGGTGGACAAATCTTTTGGAGGGTTCCTTGTTCTTCCGAAGGACAAAAATACCATCTATGACCAGTATCTCTCCGGGGAAAACATCAACTTTACGCTGGAGACCGTTGTAAAACCACAGGCGGATGTGGCCGATAATATCTTCATTGCGAAGGGCGACTACCAGGTGGCGCTAAAAACATCCGACGATGGTACGCAGCTGGAATTCTCCCTATGCGCAGAAGATGACGGCAATTATTCTTGGCCTGCAATCTTCTGGGACCTTCCGGAAGACTGGGCAGAGAAATGGCATCAGATTGCAGCTACCTATGATGGTAAGGTCATGAAGCTCTATGTTGACGGCGAAGAAGTCGGCAGCAAAGAAGGAAGCTATCAGGTGCCCAATTGGGACGGGATCGATGCCCTCGGCATTGGCTATGATTCTAAGAACCCCGACCATACGCTTAGAGGGCAGATGTCTCTCGCCCGCATCTATGCCAGGGCATTGACACAGGAAGAAATCGTGGCGCAGCGCAGTACGGACGCCCCCATCCAGCCAAACAGCGAGGACGTACTCGTTTGGGTGGACTATTCGCAACCATTTGAATCGGCCAAAACTGGCAACTACAATTACTATGTAGAAGATTTTGCCCATAATCGCCTTTATAACAACGGAGAGATGGACGGAAAGTTCTATGCTTTTGGCGGCGACTGGGGCGACTATCCGACGGACTATGATTTTTGTGCAAATGGCCTGGTATCTGCGGACCGCGATCCACAGCCAGAGCTGTATGAAGTGAAATACCAGTACCAGAATTTCTGGATGACAGCGGATGAAACACAGATCAAAGACCGTCAAGTGACCTTCTACAATGAAACCAGCTTTACCAATTTGGACCAGTATGAGGTATCCTGGCAGCTGATGGAGGATGGTAAGGAGATCGACCAAGGCTTCTTGCATGAAGAGCTTGGTCCGCGTGAGACAAAAACGTTTACCGTTCCTTATACATTACCCGCAGAGAAAAAGGCTGGTGCGGAATATTATCTGAATATCTGGATTCGCCTGAAGGAAGATACCCTCTGGGCGGAAGCAGGGCATGAGATTGCACATGAGCAGTTTGCCATTCCGGCAGATGCACCGGCAGTATCTCCTGTGATTTCCGACCAGGAAGTGGTGATCGATCAGGAAAGCGATCCACAGGTAATCACCGTAACCGGAACAGATTTCCACTTTGAGATCGATAAAACGACAGGCGCCATGCAGAATTATTACTATAAGAATGATCTTCTTATTGAACAGGGACCCATCCCTGACTTCTGGCGCGCAAGAAATAGCAACGATGTCGGCAATGTCGATGGCGATTGGCAAAAAGCCAATAAAGATATTTCGGTAGAGGAAAACGGGATTCAGATCTCTCAGAGACGCGACGGCCGTATGGTCATCACTGCAAATTTGATTTTGAACAGTGGAAAGGGCGCAAAAGAAACGGTTATCTATACCATCGACGGCTCTGGTGTAGTGACGGTCAGCCTGACTTTGGATGCCAGGGGAACAGGGCTTGGTTCCATTATGAAGGTCGGTTCCACAATGACGCTTCCTGTTGGTTATGAGGACATCACCTGGTACGGGGACGGTCCATCTGAGTCGTATACCGATCGTGGCAGCTATGCGATGACTGGATTGTACAACTATACAGTTGACGAAAGTTTCTATCCGTTTGTGGACCCGCAGACTTCCGGCAATTTCAGTGGTGTGAAATGGATGGCTTTGACAGGAAGCGACCGCAATACCGGCATCATGGTAGCTGCTGATGAAAATTTGGAGGCAAGTGCTCTGCGCTTTACTATGGACGAGCTGGACGAAGCGAAGCATCCCTTTGAGCTTCCAGACCCAGATGGCAGAACCTATTTCCATGTCGATCTGATTTCTCGCGGTATCGGCAACGCGAGCTGCGGACCGGACAACCTGGAACAGTATACAATCCCAAATGATCGCGCTTACTCTTATCAGTACTCCATCGTTCCTTTTGAGAATGGCGCAGATCTGATGGAACTCAGCAAGCCGTGGCGCTTACCCGATCAGGAAGAAATCGACCGACAGGCTGCCAAGGTGGTAGAAGACGCTATCGCAGACATTTATGTTTATTCATACAGCCAGCTGGAAGCGATCGAAGCGGTTAAGGCGCAGTACGATGCATTGACCGAGGCGCAGAAAGAGCTGGTTCCCAACTACGGCGACTTGGAGAAAGCTTTGGCGGATGTCTATGCTTTGGAAGGGACTGTCACCGTTATCAAAGATCAAAGTTCCCATCATATCGATACGGAAATTCCCGACAGTGCGGAATTGATTCCCGACGAGACGTTTGGGCTGGTTTTTAGGCGGGAATATGCCGATTCCCAATACCAAAGGTTCCAATGGTGGCGACATCTTTAGCGAAGTATTCCAAGGAAAGCATCCCTTTACCGTAGAATCGTGGTTTAAGCCGCTCGAATCCAATATGGGCGATGCATACAATGTGATCGTTGGAAAGGGAGACGATTGCTTTGGCTTGCGAGCAACCTTGCAAGGGGATGCAACCTATTATGAGTTGTATCTGAAGTCTGGAAACAATTGGTATACCGTAGAGGATACGCTCACTGACAAGGTGCTAAATGTCAATGAATGGCATCACATTGCGGGTGTGTATACAGGAACGACCTTGCAGATCTATCTGGATGGCGAGATGATCCTGGAGAATGTAGATGGAAGCCGCAATGGCATGAATGCAACAGATACAAACTTCTGGATTGGTTATGATCCTGTAGGAGGCTTTGTCGGAAAGAATGAATACGCGATTACACGTGTTTATTCCAGAGCTTTGACAGAGGAAGAACTGACCGGCCAGGAAAAATATGACCGTAAGGAAGCAGCCGAACCCGCAGTTGCACCAGAAGATGAATCGGTCGTCCTGTGGATGAACTTCGCGGACATCGAGTATCGGGATGTGCCGGAAGCGGGCGCAGAAGTGGCCCTGTCTCCAAAACGTGCAGAAATTGTTGTAGGAACCAGCCAAGAGTATACGATTGTAAAGGCCGCTCCGACGGCAATTGCAAAGGCGGGTTCTGCACGTGCAGCAGCAACACTGGAAGACCTGCAAGCACTGCTGGATCAGGCAAACGCCATTGATACCAGCATCTACACCGAGAGCAGTGTTGCAATCTTGAAGGCGGCAATCAATGTGGCAAACGTTGTTGTTGCTACGCCAGGTGTAACGGAAGAAATCATCGACAGTGCTTACAACATGCTGAAGGCCGCTATCGAAGGATTGGTGTGGGACGATACCTATGAAGTGATGTCTGCAGATTGGTCGGTGGTGGATGTATTCGGCAAGCCGGTAAATGGTGTCACCATTACCCCGAATGCGGAAGATGCCGGCAAGGCGACCGTTTCTGTAGGCGAAGCGGTTCCGGTTGGAACACGAATTCGCGTGATGGCGACGAACATCAATGGCAATGAGAATCTTACAGCAAAGACCTATGCAACCGTCGTTCCAGAGCCGGAAAAGACCCCGCGCGAAAAGCTGGAAGAACTGTATCTGGAAGCGACCAAGATCCACGACGCAGGCCAGGGCGAGTATCTGGAAGAGGCTTGGAATGCGTTCGAGTCCGCTTATAAGGCGGCAGGAGCAACGCTTGACAACGAGGCGGCGACGGACGACGAGCTGAGAAATGCAGCAGAGACTCTGCAAAATGCCATTGACGGCTTGACCGCAGAAGAGCCATCCGAGCATAAGCTGCTGGTTGAGTTCGACGACAATGTGACTTTGTGGGTCGACGGAGAGAAACCGCCCTATGCGGATAAGCTAGGCAGCTATACGGCAAATGTTATGGCAGGCGATGAAGTACAACTGACCTTTGCTCCGAGAGTGGACGGCAGAGAATTTGCAGCAGCCTCTGTGATTGTGAACGGTGAAGAGACAACAATCGATATCGAGGCGCTGGAATCCACAAGAGCGATTGACTATGTGCTAAATATGCCGAACACGGAGACTACGGTGCAGTTCAAGAGCACGATTGTCAACAAGCTTTTGTTGCGAGACGCGATCCAGAGTGCAGGAAAGGCTATGAAAGGCGACGAGTACGCGACGATGGTGCCAAGCGCGAAGAAGCTCTTTGACGAGGCCTATGAGGCGGCAATCAAGGTAGAGGCGGACAGAACCGCATTGCAGGACGAGATCAATGAAGCATGGCTAAACATGACGGATGCCATGTTCTACCTGTCCTTTACCGCAGGAGACCGAGAGGGCCTGAAGGCGTTGTTGGATAGCCTGCCGGAACTGAATGAGGAAGACTTCACGCCGAACAGCTGGAGCGTCTATGAAAAGGCAAAAGCGGACGCAGAAGAGTTGGTAAACGACGAAGATGCTCTCGAGGTGGAGGTAGAGCCGGCGAAGCAGGCTTTGCGTGATGCAATCCAGGGCTTGACGATGCGGGCGGACACCAGCACACTGAAAACGCTGATCGCAAAGGGCAATGAGATTCTTCCAGACCTGGACAGCTATGAGAGCAGCGAAGAAGTCAAAAAGGCCTTTACTGACGCGCTGAATGCGGCCGAGGGGATTCTGAACGATCCGAACGCGACGCAGGAAGAAGTGAACAGCATTGCGACCGAATTGACCATAGCGATGGCAAATCTGCGCAAGACGCCGGATAAGGAAGCGTTGGAAGCTCTGATCGCAAAGGGCGAACAGGTAAATGCGAACGACTATACAGCGGCAGATTATGCAGCGTTGCAGGCAGCGCTTCAGACAGCGAAGGTAGTTCTGGAAAAAGAAGATGCGACTTCCGAAGAGATTGAAAGCGCATACAATGCGTTGGAAGCGCGTATCCAGGCGACAAAGGGAGAAGAACCCACAAAGCCGGATAACGACCAGAATAGCGGAAACAAGAAACATACCAGCTCTTCCGGCTCGAAGAGCAGCGGGAACATCTATGGTTCCGCGGGCAGAGCAGTGGTGAATCCGACCGTCGCAGCGGCGCAGGGAGTTGTAGCCCAGGCGAGCGTATACAGCGATACGACGGTAAACTTCACATTGAAGAGAGGCGCAGCATACTGCTTCAAGATGACCGTGGTGAATGGAAACGGGCTGGTACCGAGCTTCACAGTGGGCAACGGAAGCGTTCTGAAGACACAGTTTGTGACGCAGATCGGCAATGACTACTACTATAGAGTTTATGCAGTTGGCACACCGGGCCAGAGCACGGGAGTCTATACGACCTTGCCGGGCCAGAATGCGCAGATGCATTGTACGGTGACGGTTGGCTGAATGCCTGGATAACTTGCGAATGGCATAAGCCACTCAGCTTAGGCAGCAGATGACGGAAGCGCGTTTTCGTAGAAAACGCCGTAGGAGCGAAAGACGCTGTGCGTCCGCCAGGCGAGGGTACGGGAGGTCTATACGACCTTGCCGGGCCAGAATGCGCAGATGCATTGTACGGTGGCCGTTGGTTGAGCACTGGATAACTTACAAATGGTATAAACCCATTCAGTTAGGTAGCAGATGACGGAAGCGCGCTTTCATAGAAAACGCCGTAGGCGCGGAAGACGCTGTGCGTCCACCGGGCCAGAGTACGGGAGGTCTATACGACCTTGCCGGTACAGAATGCGCAGATGCATTGTACGGTGACCGTTGGCTAAGTGGAGAAAGAAAACTCTATAAAAGTGTCGCGGACAGATTTCAATGCTTGGAAATTGGGATTTGTGACCGATACATAGGCATATTCTCATCCCTAATTCGATAATGCAGGACACCCTGCCGCATTCCTAAATGTGTTTGCGGCAGGGTGTTTCTATGATCAAACTGTTTTTTGCTCTTATTGGACGGAGTGTATACAGCACTCGCCGTGTTATGGAAGCCTCCCTTCATCCTTTAATATGTCGATTAAATATGTTAGCTTATCATTTCAACGCCAATTGGGAAGGGAATAGTCCAGCTTTCTGGCAAACCTGTTGGAAAATCTCAAGTGTTTTTTGCAATTTTTCATTCCATATAGAGGAAAACATTGTGGTATAATAAGGATGAAAACTGTTCATGGAGATTTGGAAAAATATTTTTCGCTTGACAAAAAATGGATTTGCAATATAATTAAAAAAATTGAAGTATTTTAAAATGAGCTGTTTTGCACCTGCCGGACGTTTGAAAACGGCTGCGTGGAGTGTGCCCGATTTGGGGAGTTCTCCTGAGGGACCTTGTGGTTCTTCGCACCGCGGACGGCAATCTAAAAGAGAGAAAGAATGGTGTGCATATGAGTTTTCAGATCCTAGGAACGGGAAGTGCCCATCCGGTCTGTTCACAGACAAATGATGACCTCTCTGTGTTCCTGGATACCTCTGATGAATGGATTTCCACGCGAACCGGGATTAAGAGCCGGTATGTCTGTACCACGGAAACCATTTCCGATCTGGCTGTACAGGCGGGGCGTGCTGCGCTGCAAAATGCAGGAATTACACCAGAAGAACTGGACTTGATCCTCTGTTCTACCATACGCGGCGATTACATAACCCCTGCCTTGGCTTGCATCGTGCAAAAAAGTTTAGGGGCGACATGTCCGGCTTTCGATATTAATGCGGCATGTTCGGGTTTTGTCTATGCGTTAGATGTTGCGGATGGATATTTCGTCCGTAAGCGTGTAAAAAAGGTTTTGGTTGTCGCTGCTGAAGAGATGTCCAAGTTATTGGATTGGAAGGACCGCAGAACTTGTGTGTTGTTTGGCGATGCTGCGGGCGCGGCGGTGCTAGGAGAAGGCGAAGGACTGCGCTCTATTCGAATTACGACGACAGGAAATTCGGATGCCTTGCGCATCCCGCATGTGCGGGGAAGTTCTCCATTTGATAAGACCCAGGCTGAATCCGCGGAGTCCTTCCTATATATGGATGGACAGGAAGTCTACAAATTCGCGGTGGCCGCTATGTGCAACGATGTGCGCATCGTATTGGAAGAAGCGGGGTTCACGGAGGAGGATGTGGATTACGTGTTGCCACATCAGGCCAATTTGCGCATCATTGAGACAGCGAAAAAGAAGTTGAACATTCCTGCGGAGAAGTTCCATGTCAATATCAGCCGGTATGGCAATACATCGTCCGCTGGAGTGGCAATCTTAATGGATGAGATGCATCGTGCAGGGAAGTTTCATCCAGGCGACGTACTGGTGCTTTCGACCTTTGGCGGAGGTTTGACAACAGGCGCCTGTACATTGGTATGGACGGTATAAGTAAGGATATTTGGAAAGGAGTCGTTTTTTATGATAAAGACACCGATTTGTGAATTGTTGGGCATTGAATACCCGATCTTGCAAGGGGGGATGGCCTGGGTGGCTGATGCATCCTTGGCTTCCGCGGTATCCAATGCGGGTGGCTTAGGCATCATCGCTGGCATGAATTCCAATGGCGAGCAGCTCCGTACCGAGATCCGCAAATGCCGCGAATTGACGGACAAACCTTTCGGCGTGAACGTGATGTTGATGAGCCCCTTTGTAGAAGAGGTCGCACGTGTGGTCGTGGAGGAGAAGGTTCCGGTGCTCACCACGGGAGCAGGGAATCCCGGTAAATATATGCCCGCATGGTTGGAAGCGGGTATCAAGGTGGTACCGGTGGTAGCTTCTGTGGGCGTGGCCAAACTGGTGGAAAAGCGTGGAGCGGCCGCAGTGATTGCAGAGGGTGGCGAAAGTGGCGGCCATATCGGAGAATTGACTACGATGGCGCTTGTCCCTCAGGTATGCGATGCGGTAAAGATCCCTGTGATTGCGGCGGGCGGTATTGCAGATGGCCGTCAACTGGCAGCAGCTTTCATGTTGGGCGCTGTAGGGGTGCAGGTAGGTACCCGTTTCTTGGTGGCGAAGGAATGTACGATTAGTCCTGTTTATAAGGAGAAGATTCTCAAAGCAAAGGATATTGATACGATCAGTACCGGCCGCCGTTTGGGGCACCCGGTGCGCGCTTTAAAGACGCCGTTTACCCGGGAGTTGGCCCACATGGAATATGATTCCAATATTTCAGACGAGGAGCTTGAGCAGTTTGGCGTAGGCGCTCTGCGTAAGGCGGCACGTGAGGGGGATGCGCAACACGGTTCGTTCTTGGCAGGTCAAGTTGCGGCGATGGTCCACAAGGAGCAGACCGCCAAGGAGATCATCACGGAACTCTTTGAACAGGGAGAACAGGTACTTGGAGGTGCGATGAAATGGGTAAAATAGCCTTTTTATTCAGTGGCCAAGGCGCCCAATATCCTGGAATGGGAAAATCGCTTTGTGAAGCCAGCAGTGCTGCGAAAGCGGTATTTGACCTGGCAGATTCTGTGCGTCCTCATACATCTGTACAGTGCTTTTCTGGCACCAAAGAAGAACTGAGCCAGACAGAGAACACACAGCCCTGTGTTTACTGTGTCGATTTGGCAGCAGCGGAAGCACTGAAAGCGTGTGGCATTGTTCCGGATGTGGCAGCTGGTTTTTCGCTCGGAGAAGTGGCGGCGCTAACCTTCTGTGGAGTACTGACTCCGGAAGAGGGGTTTCAGCTGGTTTGTAAGCGTGCTTCTTTTATGGATGAAGCAGCCCAACGTACCAACGGCGGCATGGCCGCGATTCTTAAGTTGCCGGATGAGCGTGTAGAGGCGCTTTGTGCAGAACAGAAAGGGACGTATCCGGTCAATTACAACTGCCCTGGGCAGGTGTCGGTGGCGGGGGAAAAGGCAGCACTGGAACGGCTTTGCAAAGCGGTTCAGGAAGCCGGCGGCCGCGCCGTACCGCTTGCTGTCAGCGGCGGATTTCACTCCCCAATGATGGATTCGGCGGCGGAAAAGATGCAGCTGGAGCTTCAGAATGTGGCGGTGTCCGCTCCAACAGTTCCGCTCTATGCCAACTACACCGCAGAGCACTATGCGGCGGATGCGGCAGCAATCAAAGAGAATATCGCCATGCAAGTGAACCATCCGGTGCCATGGCAGGCAATTTTGAAAAAGATGGCGGAGGAAGGTGTCACCGACTTCGTAGAGGTCGGCCCTGGGAAGACGCTTGCCGGCTTGGTAAAAAAGACCCTTCCGGGGGTTTCCATCCATCGCGTAGAGGATGCAGAAACCTTACAAGCTACCGTGGAAGCACTAAAATAACACTGAAATCACGAGACTAAAGGAGGAATTCTTTTGCTGACCAACCAGACAGCCGTGATCACGGGAGGTTCCCGTGGAATCGGCCGCGCGATTGCCCTGAAGATGGCGGAAAACGGCGCAAATGTAGCGATCGTTTATGCGGGCAATGAGGAAGCCGCCCAGGAAACGTGCGCACTCGCTGCGGAGCACGGCGTAACGGCCAAGGCATATCGCTGTGATGTGGCGGACTTTGATGCAACAAAGGAGGCCGTGGCACAGATTCTGGCGGACTTCGGACAAATCCATATTTTGGTGAACAATGCCGGTATTACGCGCGATGGTCTGCTGCTTTCTATGAAGGAAGCAGACTTTGATGCGGTGATCGGCACCAATCTGAAGGGCGCATTCCATATGATTAAGCACTGCTATTCCCATTTTATGAAGCGCCGCAGCGGAAGAATCATCAATATTTCCTCCGTTTCCGGTCTTATGGGGAATGCGGGACAGGCAAACTATGCGTCCGCAAAAGCCGGTTTGGTCGGATTGACTAAGACGGTTGCAAAAGAACTCGCATCCCGCAATGTGACTTGTAATGCCATAGCGCCGGGATTTATTGAAACCGACATGACAGCGCAGCTCAGCGATAAGGTCAAAGAGGGAGCAAATGCAGTCATCCCGCTCAAGCATATGGGAAAACCGGAAGATATTGCAAATTTGGCGGTTTTCCTGGCAGGGGATGGCGCTTCCTATATCACTGGTGAGGTCATCCGCGTCGACGGCGGCCTCGGTATGTAAACGTTTGGGGGATTGTAACGATGGAAAAAAGAGTTGTGATTACCGGAATTGGCGCGCTTACACCGCTTGGCAATGACATTCCGACCTCTTGGGAAAACCTGATTGCAGGCAAAAACGGCATTGCGAAGATTACAAAATTTGATACCTCCAACAGCAAAGTGAATATTGCAGCAGAGGTCAAGGGGTTTGATCCGCTTCAATATATTGAAAAGGCACAGGTGCGCAAATTGGATCGATTCACCCAGTATGCCATTGCCGCTTCTGCACAAGCAATGCAGGACAGTGGCATCGAGGGGAAGGTGAAACCGGAGCGCCTGGGGGTTTATATCGGGACCGGTGTGGGCGGTATGGACACCTTTGTAGAAGAGGTCACTAAGTTGCTCAACAAGGGCCCGAAAGGGATTTCGCCGTTTTTCATCACAAAGATGATTACCAATATCGCCTCCGGCAATGTCGCAATCCGGTACAATGCGAAGGGTCCGTCCATGTGCGTTGTAACGGCATGCGCGACTTCGGCACATGCGGTTGGCGAAGCATTCCGCGCGATCAAGCACGGTTACGCGGATGCAATCCTTGCAGGTGGTACGGAAGCGACCATCAATGAAATGGCAACCGCCGGCTTTGCAAATTGCATGGCGTTGTGTACAAGCAACGATCCGGAGACTGCATGCACCCCGTTTGATAAGCGCCGCAGTGGCTTTGTCATGGGCGAGGGCAGCGCGGTCATGGTTTTGGAAGAATACGAGCATGCAATTGCACGCGGTGCGAAGATTTACGCCGAATTGGTCGGTTATGGAAACACAAATGACGCGCACCATGTGACAGCGCCAGACCCCGAGGCGGATGGTCCAGCCAATGCAATCCGGTTGGCGATTGCAGAGGCACAGATGCCAGAGGATGCCTCCCTGTATATCAACGCGCATGGAACCAGCACGCCGCTGAACGATAAGACGGAGACGCTGGCCTTTAAAAAGGCTTTGGGACAAAAAGCGTATGAGGCGGTCATCAGCTCTACAAAGTCGATGACCGGTCACATGTTGGGGGCAACGGGCGCATTTGAGGCGATTGTGTGTGCTTTGGCGTTACAGAATAGCATTGTTCCGCCGACCATCCATTATCAAGAGCCGGACCCGGACTGCGACCTCGACTATACGCCCAATACAGCGCGCAAGGTGGATCTGGATTATGCACTGTCCACCAACCTTGGCTTCGGCGGACACAACGCATGTTTGGTCCTCAAGAAGTACAAAGGTTAAGGAGGTAGTGTCATGAAGATCGAAGAAATTCGGGAGCTGGCACAGATTATGAAGGAAAATGGACTGGGCGTCCTGGAACTACAAGAGGACGGAACCAGCCTTCGTTTGGAAACTGCTTGCGCGACGGCTCCCGTGGTTCAGGCAGTGGTGCCTGCCGCCGCCCCTGCGGCGCCCGCCCCGGCTCCAACAGCTCCGGCAACCGCGCAGGATGGGACGCCGGTGGACTTCAACAATCTCAAAGAGGTCAAGTCGCCGATGGTCGGCATGTTTTATCAGGCTCCTTCCCCGGAGGCGGCCCCCTACGTCCGTGTCGGCAGCAAGGTGAAAAAGGGCGATGTGCTCTGTGTTATTGAGGCAATGAAGCTTCTCAATGAGATCACTGCGGATACGGATGGCGAAATTGTAGATGTTTGTGTTGAGAATGGGCAGTTGGTAGAGTATGGCCAGGTGCTCTTTAAGATTTTTTAAATGCTGGGGGAGAGGAACCGATGACAAAAGAAGAGTTGAAAGAGGTTCTGCCGCATCGCGAGCCGATGCTCTTGCTGGATGAGGCAACCAAAATCGAGGACAACCTAGCAGAGGGTAAGTATACGGTGCGCGGCGATGAATGGTTTTTGCAAGGGCACTTTCCAGGGAACCCAGTGGTTCCAGGGGTCATTCAATGCGAGATGATGGCGCAGACCTGCTGTGTTTTGTTGGTAGAGGATGTCAAGGGGCATACCCCGCTCTACGGCGGCCTGGATAAGGTGCGCTTTAAGGGGCAAGTAAAACCCGGCGATACCATAGTGTTCCACTGCAGTGCGACCGGGCGGCGTGGACCGTTCTGCTTTGCAAAGGGCGAAGGGCGTGTCAACGGCAAGGTAGTGGTCAAAGGAGAGCTCTCCTTTGCCATTGTTTGAGCTTGTGAATCTGAGGATAAAGAGGTGTAGGCCTTGTTTTCGAAAATATTGATCGCCAACCGCGGGGAAATCGCGGTGCGTATCATCCGTGCCTGCAAAGAGATGGGGATTTCCACCGTAGCTGTCTTTTCGGAGGCGGATCGCGACGCACTGCATGTGAGTTTGGCGGATGAGAGTATCTGCATTGGCCCCGCGCCGGTGCAGGACAGCTACCTGAACATGACGGCGATTCTCTCCGCTGCGGAGGCGACGGGCGCTGGCGCCATCCATCCGGGATATGGCCTGCTCTCTGAAAATGCGAAGTTTGCCGCTTTGTGCGAGGAATGCCATATTGTCTTTATCGGACCGACCTCAAAAGTTATTTCTGAGATGGGCGACAAGGATGCCGCGCGTAAAACCATGATTGCAGCGGGGGTGCCGGTGGTACCGGGCTGTGAGATGGTAGAGGATCTGGAACAGGCGCACAAGGAAGCGGACCGGATTGGGTATCCGCTTTTGGTCAAAGCGCGCGCAGGCGGTGGCGGACGGGGGATTCGCCGCGTCAGATCGTTCGGAGGATTTTGAAACGGCGTTTCGTTCTGCATCGCAGGAAGCACAGTTGGCCTTTGGAGACGGCGGGGTCTACCTGGAAAAATTTGTTGCTCCGGCCAAACATATCGAAATGCAGCTGCTCTGTGACCGCCAAGGAAACGTGGTCACATTGGGCGAGCGAGAGTGTTCCATCCAGCGCAAAAATCAGAAGTTGATCGAGGAAAGCCCCTCTCCGGCGGTTACCCCGGAACTTCGCCAGAGAATGGCGGATGCGGCAACCAAGGCTGCAAAGGCGGTTGGGTATACAGGTGTGGGAACGGTGGAATTCCTACTGGACCCTGAGAAAAATTTCTATTTCATGGAGATGAACACGCGCCTTCAGGTGGAGCATCCGGTCACAGAGATGGTCACCGGTATCGATTTGGTGAAGTGGCAGATTCGTGTCGCCGCAGGAATGTCTTTGGGCTTTACCCAGGAAGATATCCAGATTTCCGGCCATGCGATTGAGTGCCGCATCAATGCGGAAAATCCAGAACTGAATTTCCGGCCAAGTTGCGGAAAGATCTCTTTGTTGCATATTCCGGGTGGTCCTTGGGTTCGGTTTGATACGGCATTGTACCAGGATTATCTGGTACCGCCGTTCTATGATTCGCTGATCGGCAAGCTGATTGTCCATGCGCCAACGCGTGAAGAGGCTATCCGCAAAATGCAGGCGGCCCTGTGCGAATTGGTGGTCGAAGGCGTGGATCACAACGCAGAGCTTCACATGGATATTTTGAGTTCTCCGTCGTTCAAGTCCGGAGATTACTATACAAACTTCATGGAATTGCGGGAAAAGAGGGGATAATGGATGCTTTCGAAAAATCTGTTTAAGAAACCAAAGAACGACCTGGAATCGTACGACAAATACACCAAGTCCCCCGCTCCGGATATTCCCAGCGAATTATGCATCTCCTGTCCGGAGTGTAAGGCGATGCTCTTTACCAGCGAATTAAACGATCATCTGCATGTTTGCCCCAAGTGTGGCCATCATTTTCGCGTAAATGCGCGGCAGCGAATCAGCCTGATTGCCGATGAGGATTCATTTGAAGAGCACGATGCAGGAATGCGTTCCCGCAATCTGATTGGCTTTCCAAATTATGATCGTAAGCTGAAACATGCGTATCTGGACAGTGCAGAAAAGGAAGGCGTTGTTTGCGGTACGGCGCGCATCGGTGGGATGAAGTGTTGCCTCTTTGTGATGGAGCCGTATTTTATGATGGGAAGTATGGGGACTGTTGTGGGTGAGAAAATTACCCGCCTGTTTGAATATGCCACAGCACATTCCCTCCCGGTAATCGGTTTTACGGTTTCTGGCGGTGCACGCATGCAGGAGGGAACCCTTTCCCTCATGCAGATGGCAAAGACCAGCGGTGCGGTAAAACGCCACAGCGATGCTGGTAACCTTTATGTGGTTGTGTTGACCGATCCGACGACCGGTGGGGTGACGGCAAGCTTTGCAATGGAAGCCGATATCACATTGGCAGAGCCAAATGCATTGATCGGCTTTGCGGGGCCGCGTGTCATCAAACAGACGATGCGGCAAAAGTTGCCCGCAGGATTCCAGCGTGCGGAGTTTCTGTTTGAGAAGGGGTTCGTAGACCAAGTGGTCCAGCGAAGCGCGCAGAAAGAAGTGTTGACAAAGTTGTTGGCATTGCACGGCGTAACCCCGGAAGGAGGAGCGTCCAATGGAAGCATTTGAGCGTGTACAGGCGGCCCGTGCCAAAGGGCGGCCGACTGGAACGGATTTCATCAATCATATTTTTGAGGATTTTATCGAGATGCATGGCGATCGCCGCTTTGGAGACGACAAGGCGATTGTGGCGGGAATTGCCCGCCTGAACGGCTTGCCCGTTACGGTCATTGCACTGGAGCGCGGCCATGATACAAAGGAAAAATTGTTCCGAAATTTTGGTTCCGCTCACCCGGAGGGGTATCGGAAAGCACTTCGCCAGATGAAGCTGGCAGAGAAGTTTCATCGTCCTGTGGTCTGTTTTGTCGATACAGCCGGAGCTTTCTGCGGCATTGCAGCGGAGGAACGTGGACAGGCGCAGGCCATAGCGGAAAATCTCTACGAGATGATGACTCTTAAGACGCCGATACTTTCCATATTCATTGGCGAAGGCGGCAGTGGCGGAGCGTTGGGCCTTGCGGTGGCCGATGAGGTGTGGATGCTGGAAAATGCCGTCTATTCGGTGATTTCGCCTGAAGGCTGTGCGAGTATCCTTTGGAAGGACAGTTCTAAGGTGCGGGAGGCGGCTGCATGCCTGCGCATGACGGCGCAAGACCTGCTGGAATTTGGCATTATTGAAAAAGTCATTCCGGAGGAGCAGAACCAATTTGAAGAAGTATATCAGAGCTTAAAGGCCGAACTGTATGAGAAGCTTTCTCATAATGCAACGCTTCCCATTCAACAATTGCTCGACAACCGTTATAACCGCTTCCGCAGACTGGGGGCGGGAAACGGATGATTACACTGGTGACGGACAGCACGGCTTATTTGACAAAGGCGGAGGCGGAAAAGCTGAAAATTCGCTTAGTGCCGATGCATTATATTCTTGCTGGGAAGTCCTATGCAGAGAGTTATGCGGATGAAAATGGCGATTTTGTTCCCCAAATTGCTGCGCATCAGGAGATCTGTGCAACAGCACAGGCTTCTGTAGCGGATTTTGTCGGAATCTTTCAGGCCATTGTTCATCAGGGGGGCGAGGTGCTCTGCCTGGTAATTTCCTCACGACTGAGCGGCGCTTACAGCAGTGCCTGTATTGCTGCAAAGGCGGTAGACGCTGAAAAAGTGCGTGTGGTGGATTCCCGGACAACGGCGGGGGGCTTGGCGCTGCTGCTCAAGCGCGCGGCTGCTTTGATTCGTCAAGGATATCCTTTGGAGGATATTGTGGCGCAGATCAAAGAGCAACGTGGAAAGACCGGCATAGCCTTTTCTGTAGAGGACATGGATGCTTTGCGCAAAAGTGGGAGGCTGAGTATTGTACGCCAGTCTGTAGGCTCTATTCTCAATATCCGACCGATTCTGTGCTTGGAAAAGGACGGAGGCGCCCTGATTTCGGGAGGAACAGCGCGTGGCCGTAATGCACAGATGCAGGCGTTGGCCGATCGTGTACCGGAGAAAGTCAAAGAGGTCATCATCGAGTCCTTGGGTAGCGCTTACATGGCACCCGCGCTGAGAGAACGTATCCGCGCGCGGTTTCCACAGGTGACCATCTCACATGCCACCATAGGCCCGGTGTTGGCGATTCATATAGGCCTGGATGTGATTGGTGTGGCGTGGTCGGAAGAATAGATATAACAGAGAAGTCGATTTTAAAAAGTATAGAGGTAACTCGCTTTCGATAAGAGGGTGTCCCCAAACTACGAATCTTTGGATTCATAGGAAAGGGGCATCCTCTTTCTGTTTGGAAAAATATCTGCGTTTCTAAAAAACGTGGGCATCCTTCAAGTCATTTCATGGCTTTTGGGATACCCCCTTTGTTTTTTTAGCCCGAAAAGCTCTGATAGTACTAGAGGGTTAAAAGGAGTTTTAATAGGGAATAGAAAATGGAGATCCTTTTGGACGCAATAGAGCCGTAGCCTGTCGATTGTGCTGAGTATTTAAAAGAGGATAGTTGGACATGGCGTCCAATAACGCGAATTGCATCACACATATCACATGGAATTGTAAACAGATCAGGTTTTTATCTATAGATATCGAAGTAAATCAGGCTCGTGGATAGATCAAACTGAAAAATCACGTTTCATAATGACTTTGTCGGATGGCAAAGTGCGTGCTTGAGATCCATATGGCATTGCATGCATGAAGGACAGCTTCACCAGCCGGTTCCTGGGGCCTCAATGTTTTCAGCTGATAAGATCGTTGATTGAAAGAATGATCCTATAGATTCGCATGAGCTTCCGTATCCATTGAAAAATCGACGGAAAAGATGGTATGGCCGTTGGTGCTTTCTACGGAAATCTTTCCGTGGGAACCTTCGACAATCGATTTTGCGATTGCAAGGCCCAGACCATAACCGCCGGTTTCACGCGAACGGGCGCTGTCTGCACGGTAGAAACGATCGAATACATGGGGAAGCGCTTCTGCAGAAATCTCTTCCCCAGAATTTTGGACACGAAGAATCACGCGGTTCTTTTCGCGGAAAAGCCCGATGTTCACCGTGCCTCCCGGTGGGGCATGCTTAACGGCGTTGTCGAGAAGAATGTCTACCAGCCGGGAAAACTTTTCCGGACTTCCTCTCACAAGGAGGTGTTCGGAAACTTGGGAATGAATGGCAACCCCTTTTTCGTAGGCGACCGCTTCGAAAGAGAGCAGACAACCAGTCACTAGGCGGCTAAAGTCCACTGTTCGCGTGGGGCTGGCATCTTGATCGTGATCCAATTTGGCGAGCGTCAGCATATCGCTGATAAGACCGCTCATACGGGTAATCTGAACGCGCATAGCGGAAATCCATTGCTTTTGGCTGTCGACGGATTCAGCGCCGTTTTCCTCTAGAACAGATAGATTGGCGTTTATAATTGCGAGTGGTGTCTTTAACTCATGCGAGGCGTCTGCAACGAAATTCTTTTGCCGCTCAAATGCCTCTTGGACAGGACGTACCGTCCGCGATGCAAAGAGCGTACTCAATCCAAACAACAGAAGAAGGCTTAAAAGACAGACTCCAAATAAAATGAACAGAACATTTCGCTGCATAGCCCGCGGGCCGGTTTGATCTAATAGGACCAAGTGCGCATGGGTTTCGTCGAACGCATATGCAAAGTGGTATGAGTCGAGCGAGAAATTTCCCTGCTGTTGCTGTTGTTTCTGTGCCAACTCGGAAATCTGCTGTACCCACTCTCCGGAGATGTCTGGCGGCGCGCTGAAAGAGACAATTTGTTGTTTTTCATCGAACATCACGCGGATAATCCCCATGACTGGTGGCGGTTGATGCTGCCCTTCGGGAAAATGAAGGGCGGCATTTAGGGACATCTGTGTTTGCCGGTCGCTGGCCACGATCATCAGGACAGCGGTTACGGCAAAGATGGCAGCGAATACCAGGCTCAAAAGAGCCATATTGAAACGAACCAATTTCCATTTTAGTTTTCGAAACATAGCGGCTCCTCCAAGCGGTATCCCACATTTCGAATGCACGCGATGCGCATACGGGAACACAGATAAGTCAACTTCTTCCGGAGAAAAGAAATATAAACTTCGACGTTGTTTCCAGCAGCTCCATTTTCAAATCCCCAGAGTCTGGTTAAGAGTTCCTCTTTGTTGAGAATGGTATCCGGATGTAAAAAAAATTGTTTCATGATCTCAAACTCCTTGTTGGCCAGTTGAACCCGTTGATCGCCACGGGAGAGGGTATAGTTGGCCAGATTTAGGGTGAGATCGCCCACCTGTAAGGTATCGTCAAAGATCAGTTCTCCGCGCCGGCGGGTCATGGCGCGAATACGCGCCAACAACTCTTCGGTTGCAAACGGTTTTGCCAGATAATCATCCGCACCACAGTCCAACCCCGCGACCTTATCGCTGATCTCTCCCTTGGCAGAAAGCAGCAACACTGGGGTGGAGATAGAAGCGGCGCGAAGACGCTGCAAAACAGTGAGTCCATCTAGCTTGGGAAGCATTATGTCCAACAGGATGATGTCATAGATACCGGTCAATGCTTCATCTAAACCGGTTTCCCCATTGTAAGCAGCGAAGGTTTCCCAACGTTTTTTGCTGAATATCTGACAAAGCGCGTCGCTCAAAGCCTTTTCATCCTCAATCAATAGTATTTTCATAGGATTTTTCCCCTCCTAAAATATCAAAAGTCGGCCAAAGCCCAATTTTCCACAATAAGAGTACAAAAGAGGTGTGAACGGTATTTGCTGAAAATGTGACGATTCCCTGATTTTGTAAACGAACATCGTTCTCCAAAAAGGATAAAGTCCTTAAGAAGCCCTTTTTCAATTGTAACACATTTTCCGTCGCCTGTGACGAACATGTGAAGGCCCCCTTAAACTTGTGTGAAGTGGGATTTTTTTCAGGTTAATTTCAGCTTTTTTCCCTATAATGAGAACCGTACAAACGGCGGGAAGTTACAGGGCTTCTATGCCGCATCAGAGAAAGGGGTGTATGATCCATGAATGGATTTCTGCAGCGCAGGGAGTGGATCGCGCGTCTTCCCCTTTTTTGGGAGACGCACCGATGGGCAATTTTGGCAGCTCTTTTGGGGGTAGCAGTCTGGGCGGCGGGAATCGCAGGGACCCTTTTGCTCGCCGGAAGATAATCTGTGAAAAATTTGATGAGGTGATTAAGATGAATCATACATGGAAACGAACCATGTCCATGCTTTTGGCTATGGGTATGTTGACACTCTCCATTCCAGCGCAGGGAATCGCCGCGTCTGTGGATACTTCGGATAAGGTGCTATCCAACTTAGGAATCACCGATTCGGTGTTGGTGGCCTCCAACGCTGAGGTGACGCGGGCACAGTTTGCACAGTTGTTACTAAATACTTCTTCTTTTAAGGGAAAAACGGGAACAACTGTCAATTACCGTAGATTTAGCGATGTGCCTACGGATTCCACCTACGCTGCTGCAATCAATATTGCGGCGCAACAGGGATGGATGACTGGTTATCTCGACGGAACCTTTAAACCTGACCAACCGGTGAAGTTGCGCGAAGCGGTTTATGGTGTGTTGGCTTTGTTGGGTTATACCAATGAGGACTTTACTGGCGATCAGACCCAGGGACGCACCTCCATGTACTATGCAAAAGAATTGGACGAAGGCTTGGCGTTGGTGACCATGGAATCCAATTTGACCATGTCCAACTGTGAGGCGTTGCTTTACAATACCCTCAAAGCGAATACAAAATCTGGAACAATGTATGGACAAATTTTTGACTGTGAACTGGACAGCGATGGGGAAATCAATTATTTGAAGCTGTCGGATAACAACATTAACGGCCCTATTCGTGTGACTGCTAGCAAGGATATCGAAAAGATTTTGCCCTTCAGCGAGCAAAACGCAACCTATATCATCGATGGCGAAGTAGGTTATAACCTTGACTACAACAGCGTGGAAGAAGACGATATCGTTTATTACAGCAGCAAGACCCGTACCGTATGGGTCTATCAGGATGATCGCGCAAGCGGCGAGGTGACAGGAATCGTCTACGACAATTCCAGCTCGATGACGCCGGTAGCTGTCTATGTGGAGGGAACTAAGTATACCATTGAGAGTGAAGAGATGCAGTATGCGTTTTCTACATTGGGAAAGGTCCATGTTGGGGATGAAATAACGGTGGTGTATGACGACCAAACCAACACAACCGATCCCGATAACTATAATTTTGTATTGAAGGGGTATCTGCTCGATGACTGATACGGATGATGTGAAGTTTGATACGGCGGAATTGGAAAATCTTAGGCCCAAACGTTCCTTTTTCCGCAGGAAGAACCAGCCAGATGGAAAACGGCCCAAATGGAAAAAGCCTATTAAGGTATTGATTGCATTGGTTCTGGTTGCTACTCTTGCTTTTGCTGGATTCCGTGTATTCCGGAAACCCGAAGGGCCGAATATGGAGGATGCGACCCGCACCGCCACAGTTGAACGGCAGACGATTCAGTCGTCTATTTCTTCTTCGGGTACACTGGCCGCCCTGGATACATATACCATCACTTCCCTGGTCTCAGGAGAGGTGATTCGCGCAGATTTCGAAAAGGGTGACCAGGTTGAAAAGGGAGATGTGCTTTATTGCATTGACACTGGCGATGTGGATGAAAAAATTGAATCGGCTCAAACCAGTTTGGAACGTGCCGAAAAGAAGTATGCAGAGGCGCAAAAGAATTACAACAAGGCCGCGGAGGATTATCAATCTCTCGACTATGTCTCCCCAGAAGAGGGCTATGTTCAAACGGTCTATGTGGAGGTAGGAGACACTGTTAAGAGCGGCGATAAGTTGGTCGATTTATATAACGACCGAACGATGGTACTCAAAGTGCCGTTTTTAAGCGCTGATGCCAGTAAAATCAAAGTGGGCGATGTAGCACAGGTACAGATTTTGGAGACCTATGAAACCGTCAACGGTACAGTAACAGCCGTTAGCTCTATGGAACAAACACTCAACGGTGGCAGCGTGGTCCGCATGGTGACCATTGAGGTCGGAAATCCCGGAGGAATTTCAACCTCCAGCACAGCGGCCGCGACGGTTAATGGTGTGACATGCAGCGGCGACGGAACCTTCACAGCAAAGCTGGAAGAGACGATCACAGCCGAGTATGGTGGAGACATTGCTTCGATGAACGTCGAGGAAGGCAGTTATGTGCACGAAGGGGCGGCTTTGTTCACTTATACCCAGGAGTCGGCAGACGACGCGTTGCAGACTGTCAAGGATTCGTTGGAGTCAGCAGAGCAGAGTGTAGAGGATGCCCAGACCAATTTGGAGAATGCGCAAGACAGCTTGGAGGACTATGAAATAACAGCGCCGATTTCTGGCCAAGTGATCGTGAAAAACACAAAGGCTGGAGATACATTGAAGAGTGGAAACGACAGCAACGCAAGCATGGCCGTGATTTACGATATGTCTGCTCTTACATTTGACATGTATGTGGATGAACTCGACGTATTAGATGTAGAAGTTGGCCAAAAGGTGCAAGTCACGGTGGATGCATTTGAAGGAGAAACATTCACAGGAAAAGTGACAAATGTCAGCTTGGAAAGCACATCAAGCAATGGCGTTACCCAATATCCCGTGACCGTCCAGATGGACGAGGTGGGGGATTTGCTTCCCGGCATGAACGTCAATGGAGAAATCATCATTGACGAAGCAGAAAATGTACTGGCAATCCCGGCTCAAGCATTGCAGCGCGGCAATGTGGTCTATGTAAAGGATGACAGCGTGACCGAAGCGGAAGGCAACGTTCCGGCGGGCTTCCGGTCGGTAGAGGTAGAGACCGGCTTAATCAGCGAAAATTATGTAGAGATTCAGAATGGTCTTTCTGAGGGGGATGTCGTCTACATCGATCCGACCACTTCAACAGACAGTACAGTCATGATTGAAATGGGCGGGATGCCCGGTGGCGGTATGCCTGGTGGCGGCGGAATGCCCGGCGGAGGTCCTGGCGGCGGTGGTATGCCTGGCGGCGGTGGCCCCGGCGGACCGGGAGGTGGTTTCTAAGATGAAACAGACACAGACCGGGACGCAGCCCCTGATCTCGCTGCAAAATATTTATAAGATTTATCAGATGGGCGATATGGTGGTGCGTGCAAACGACGGGATTTCCTTAGACATCTATCCCGGAGAATTCGTCTCCATTGTTGGCAAATCTGGAAGCGGAAAGTCTACCATTATGAATATCATTGGGGCACTAGACGTGCCAACAGAGGGAAAATATATCTTGAACGGCGAGGATGTAAGCGAGATGAAGGACGACAGCCTCGCGGAAATCCGCAACAAGACCATCGGGTTTGTATTCCAACAGTATAATTTGCTTCCCAAGCAGAACCTGCTGGAAAACGTAGAGCTGCCCCTTGTTTACGCGGGGGTCGGAAAAAGGAGCGCACAGAGCGATCTTTGGAATCGCTTGAACGAGTGGGACTGCGCGATAAGTGGCGCTACATGCCCCAACAGCTCTCCGGCGGCCAGCAACAGCGCGTGTCCATTGCACGCGCCTTGGTCGGAAATCCTTCCTTGATCTTGGCAGATGAACCCACCGGCGCGTTGGATTCAAAGACAGGCCGGGAGGTTCTCGACTTCCTCAAGCAGTTGCATGAGGAGGGCAACACCGTGGTCATCATTACCCACGACAATTCCATTGCCATAGAGGCCGAGCGCGTGGTCAAGATCAGCGATGGAAAAATTATATTTGACGGAGACGTGAAGGCCTATGAGTCAATCCTTTAGGCTTGCGCTCAAAAGCATCGCAAGCAGCAAAATGCGCTCCTTCCTAACCATGCTCGGGATCATCATCGGTGTGGCATCCGTTATCATCCTGGTCAGTTTGATGCAGGGGATGACAAACTATATTTCGGACAGTTTTTCCGATTTGGGGACGGATCAAGTAAGTGTATCTGTCACCAATACGGACACCCGAAACGTGGATGTTGACACCATGTATGAATTCCTGGATGAACAACAGGATTTGTTTGCTGCGATGAGCCCAATGGTTTCGGTTCGAGGGACCATCAAGAATGGCACGGAGAGTTCCACAACAGCTTCCATCTCCGGCGTAGGGGAAGATTATCTGTCCATTCAGGCGTTGGAGCTCTCTTTAGGACGTTTTATCCAGTATTCGGATATTGTTTCACGGCAAAAAGTCTGTGTGATTGGTTCCTATGTTGCGCAGGACCTCTTTGCAGGGGAATCCGCATTAGATCAAATTCTCAAGATCAACGGAGAAGCCTATACAGTGGTTGGCGTGTTGCAGGAGAAGGCAGATTCAGAGGAGGGGTCCTCGGACGATTGCGTATATCTCCCTTATTCGGTGGCGACAAAACTTTCCTTTAGCGCAGATATATCCAGCTATGTGTTTACCGTAACGAATGTAGACCATATGGAAGAGGCTAAAACGGTACTCAAAGACTTTTTGTATGAAATCTTCCTCAATGAGGATCTGTACAATGTAACTAGCCTTTCCGAGATGTTGGAGATGGTCACTTCTATGACGGACATGATGACAATGCTTTTGGTAGGCATTGCCGCCATTTCGCTATTGGTTGCTGGCATCGGAATCATGAACATCATGCTGGTATCGGTGACTGAACGAACACGTGAGATCGGTATCCGTAAATCTCTCGGTGCAAAGCGGCGTACCATCCTACAGCAATTCGTCATTGAAGCAGGTGTCACCAGTTCGTTGGGCGGTATTGTCGGAATTGCAATTGGCTGCGTATTAACCTCGGTGGCAAGCGGGATTATTGGATTTGATGCATCCCCTTCGGTGAGTGCCATTTTGGTTTCCTTTGGGGTATCTGCAGGGATCGGCGTAATCTTTGGCTATATGCCGGCGCGCCGGGCGGCGAATTTGAATCCGATTGACGCTTTGCGCAGCGAATAAATCTGGCGGGAATGGGGCGTGTTGGATCGCGCGACACTGGAGGACAAAATGCTAGAAAATAAATGAAAGTGCCGCTTATTCTATAAAGATCTATATCCAGTGCCCGCCCATCCGGACGGCTTCCAACAAGCCCCACCTTATCATAGATAAAAAGAGCACAACAAGTCGAAAGGACTCGTTGTGCTCTTTGCTTTATTCTACAATATGAATATATTCGTCGATCTCATCGGGGGTGGGTTCTTCAAACCAGGAGGAAAATCGTTTGCGTTTTTCTTCATCAATCGGATAGGCGCGGAGTTTACCGGTTTCGATCAATCGGTTTCGCTGCTCCAAATGGCGGGTGATAATCTCATAGGGGGCGTCTAAAACGATCAATCGGACCGGAATTCCCTGTTTACAGAAATACTGTTTGGTATCCAGGCGTTCCTTTCGGTTCCAAAAGCCGAAATCCAGCACAACATCGAGGCCCAGGGCAAAAAGGGATTCAGCCTGCCGCAAGAGAAAACTTCTACACCGGCGTTCCATGTCCTGATGGCGTTCCCGGCCGATACAGGCGTCAAATAAAGTCAGGCATCAGATCGTCACTGGATAGAACAAAGGTATTTCCGCGTGCCTGTAACGTCTTTGCATAGGTTGTTTTCCCGCAACCGCACGGTCCGCAAAGCATGATGATTTCCGGCATATTTTTACCCCTTCCCTAATAAAGCTGCTGGTATTGTAGCACATACAATAAAAAAAGAAAAGAATATGGGAAGTGTCCTTTTGCTCCAAAGGCATTCATCCAAGTTGCGTATCCCATACGCAATGCCGGAGACATCCCCTTTGGATGGAGATGAATCGAATCCGGTTCTCTGTGAAAGAGAGGTTCCTATCACCGGTTTTTTAAGGCTGTTTACCAATCCAATCATTTGCCGTTTTGTAATCGATGATTTGGTAAGCAACTACTTGCCATAAACCGGTTGTTTCTTTATAATCCTGCTTTTCCATGAGAACCAATAATTTGTCCGTTGGAGGATTGCATTCCACGATGACACTTGCAGAATCGTTCTCCTGGTGCAGAACTACATAGTCAAAACCATGGTCTTTTTTTACGGTTACGCCGTCTACCAGTTGTTCCCGATTGAATTTTTCTAAGAAGGTGAACAGGGTATCTTCCAGATCAAACGAACCGGTTCTGTGCCCTTCATCGATCTCAGACAATTCATGCTCTGTATAGGCTGGAAAAAGGAATGAGGTGAGGGCTTGCCGGAACTCTGCGCTTACCGCAAAAGCTGTTCCGAAAGAAAATAGGGCCATGAGGACGACTGCTGCAATACAGGCGGCAATTTTATGAAATTTCCACCAGCGAATCCGAAACGGCTTCGGCTTATGTTCCACGAGGGCTTCCACGATATATGGGCTGTCAAGCTGGCTCATGGCCTCAGAAAACAGTTTTGCATTCATATAAAGACCTCCCTTTCCGTCAAGTATTGTTTCAGCTTCTGCCGGATGCGGGTAAGCCGAACGGATACATTTTTTTCGGTGAGTCCCATATGTCTGGCAATCTCTTTATAGCTGTCAGAAAACCAATAGCGCCGTAAAAAGATGATGCGGTTTTCGGCCGTTAGGGTATCTAAAAAATGTTCGAGGATACGCGCCAGTTCCTTTGCCTCCATTTTGGTCTCCACTGTGCTTGGATCGGATAAACATTCTTCTATTTCCTGCATAGCGGTTGTGTAAAGGCTGTTTCGTTTCGCGGCTCCTCGTTTATAATACATTTTCAGAGAAATGTTTCGAACGATTTTACAAAGATAGGTAAGCAGCGGATGAGGTTTTGCTGGTGGAATGGCGTTCCATGCTCCCAAGTAAGCATCGTTGACGCACTCTTCCGTATCCTGCCGGTTATTTAAAATGTTGTAGGAAAGCTTGCGGAACACGCTTCCGTATTTTATATCCAGCTCCTGTATGGCCTGTTCGGAACGCTCAAAAAACAACGCAATAATTTTTTCATCTTCGATCAATCGTACCGCCTCCCTTCCGGTTTCATCGATATACTACGGTTTTTGAAGCGAAAACTACAGGGAACAAAAGTTTTTTGTCCATTGCGCCCATAGACGCATAAAAAAGCAGCGCTCCTATACTCCCATGGGAAATGAGGAAACGCTGCTTGTACGGAAATATGCTGCTTGGATGCATTTTGCTGCCTTAAAAAGCTGGCGAGAGTTGTGCGGCCCATAGGATTTTAAGGCAGATTCAAAGCCCGGTGGTCTTGTAGTGGATTCCATCAGCCATTCTTAAAAGATGCCCGTGAACCAAGTGCAGGACAGGGGAAGCCGTAGATCTTGAAAAATGGATAGAAGCTGGGAAGAACACCAGGGAAAAAGATTGCGCCCACCCATCGGCTGAGGTCAAAGCCGGTTTGAGAGAAGGTCGTCCAGAGAATGTTTCAATGGCCTCCTTTGGATTGCCGGCCAAAGGGAATCATAAAATACATCACACAATTTGGAACAGATAGAATTTTAAATAGTCCGTTTCCGGGACGTTCCAAAGAATTGGATGGTCGGGCGATTGCTGGCGGGCCTCGATTTGCCGCAGGGAAACGCCCGCGTCAAAGGCCGCGCTGCGGAGCATGTCCCGGAAAAGTGCATCTGTCATGAAGTGTGAGCAGGAACAGGTTGCGAGATACCCCCCTCGGGGAAGGAGCTTCATTGCACGTAGGTTGATTTCTTTGTAGCCACGCATCGCATGCTCTACCGTTTGACGCGATTTTGTAAATGCAGGTGGATCTAGAATGACAAAATCGTAGTCGCTTTTAGCGCCGCAGGGCAGGGAAGGAAGCAGGTCAAACACATTGGCCGCCTCGAAGTCCATCACATCTAAAAGTCCATTCCGGCGGGCATTTTCACGGGCCATCTCCACAGCTGTTTCCGATATATCGACGGAATGGACGTGGACTGCGCCGCCCATAGCGGCGTTTAATCCAAAGGAGCCGGTATGCGTAAAGCAATCCAGCACACGCTTGCCGCGGCTCAGTCTAGCGACCGCTTGCCGGTTGTATTTCTGGTCCAAAAAGAAACCTGTTTTTTGCCCGTTTTCGAAGTCGACCAAATAACGAATCCCGTTTTCAACAATTTCTGTTTGCGTGCTCTCCGGAGTGGCCAGATTCTCCAGCGGAAAGAACCCCTTATTTTGCTGCATCCCTTCTCTTTCACGAATGGAGACGTCGTTGCGTTCATAGATGCCGCGAATTACCTGTCCATCCTCGCGCAAGATACGGGCAAGCATGGGAAACAGTAGGGATTTGCGCTGTTCAATACCGAGGCTGAGCGTTTGCGCGACGAGAATGTCTCCAAAACGATCCACGGTCAGCCCGGGGAAAGAATCTGCTTCTCCAAAAATAACGCGACAACAAGAGAGATCATCGCCCATGACCGTTTTTCGGTATTCCCAGGCGTAACGCAGGCGGCGTTCCCAAAAGGCCTCATCAAAATGATCGTTTGCATTGGTTGAGAGCAGGCGGATGCGAATTTTAGAATGACTGTTGAAAAAACCAGTCCCCAAATAACGCCCGCGCGGGCTAACAATGTCCACAAGTGCACCGTCGTTGCAGCCGGCTTCGCCTTCGACCAGCTCGGTATGATAAATCCACGGATGGCCGGATTTGATACTGTTTTCCGCTTTGCGGGTAACTGCAACCCGCGGATATGTACGTTCTTGTTTCATAACCTACTCCATTTCGATGTTGTTCCATTCTATGCTTTTATGAGTTTTAGAACCCCTTTAAAAGTATCACGATAAACATTATAGCATAAATCCCAGAAAAGGAGGAGTTTCCCCGGCCTTTTCTCATAAAAGTACTTTACAGCGGGCACAGGGGTAGAATATTTTTCTGTTCTGCGCTATAATAACGTAAACACACTTATTGTGTATGTAGTTTGAGGTCTGCGGGCAGGCTGTGGGGGAGAAAAACAATGCCCCGAGCGAGAGCTCTTGTGAGATACAAGGAAAGAGGTTTCGCCAGCTGCCCGTTTTTATAGGGGAATGCGATGGTTTGCGCGAAAAGATCGTTTTGTCCAACGGCTGTGTACGCAACCGACATTGAAACGCAGTATATATCAAATGAATTTTGCGAGAGGGAATGTTGTCTCCGGGTACTTCTTTTGAAAGGATTGCCTGTATAAAGCAAACGGACGTGTATCGCACTCCCCTGAAAAATATATTTTGTAAAGGAATAGGTATGACATTTCAACAATTGGGGATTATTCCATCCATCTTGAACGCCTTAAAGAAGGAGGCTTATGTAAATCCAACTCCCATACAGGAACAAGCGGTTCCTCCTGTTTTAAAAAAGAAGGATTCTTTTGGGATGCGCCCAGACGGGCACGGGAAAGACGGCTGCTTTCGCTGTGCCGATCCTTCAGCTTCTTGCCGAACAGGGAAGTGTCTCTCCAAAGAAGATTCGCGCCCTTGTTTTAACCCCGACGAGGGAATTGGCCCTTCAGATTCAGGAGAGTTTTGTGGCATATAGCCGGTTTCTTCCTTTAAAAACCTGTGTGATTTTCGGCGGAGTACCACAGAATCCACAAGTGCAACAGCTTAAAAAAGGGATTGACATTTTAGTAGCAACCCCGGGACGTCTCAATGACCTGATCGCGCAGGGATTCATCAAGCTACAGGATGTACAGATCTTTGTGCTGGATGAAGCGGATCGTATGCTGGATATGGGATTTATCCACGATGTCAAAAAGGTCATTGAAAAGTTGCCGAAAAAGCGGCAAACTTTATTGTTCTCCGCCACGATGCCGAAGGAAATTGAGGAACTGGCAGATACAATTCTGCGCAATCCGGTCAAGGTTACCGTCACGCCGCCGGCGACTACGGTGGAGGCAATTGAACAGAGCGTCTATTTTGTCGATAAAGAGAACAAGCGGCGCTTGTTAATCCATCTCCTACAAAGTTCGGAAATTGAATCGGCTTTGGTATTTACGCGCACCAAGCACGGCGCGGACCGTGTTGTACGCGAACTGACCAAGGCGAAGATACGGGCAGCCGCCATCCATGGGGACAAATCGCAAAATGCGCGGCAAAAGGCCCTCGGCGATTTCAAACAGCATAGAACCCGCGTGCTGGTTGCAACCGATATTGCTGCACGGGGTATCGATATTGAAGAGCTTTCCCACGTCATCAATTACGACATTCCCGAAGTGCCGGAAACTTATGTACATCGCATCGGGCGGACCGGCCGGGCTGGGATGTCTGGGATTGCCATCTCTTTCTGCGATATCAATGAGAAGGCTGATTTTGACCGGATTGAAAAGTTGATCGGAAAAAAGGTGACCGAAGTGCCGGAACACCCCTATCCGATGCAGATCACTACACCGACACCGAAGTCGGAGTTGCGCCGGAACCGTGGGCAGCGTCCTGTCAGGCAGCAGCCCCAGCCACAGAAAAAGGAAGAGACGGCGCAGAGACAGGAATCCAAATCCAAGAAATCACCGCAACGGGCTACGCAAAAGACGGCTTTGACGCCTCCGGCCCCAAAGGTGCAACAAAAGACACAGCCCCAAATGCAAACACAGCGAAAGCCCAACTCCATTTTCCCAAAGCCAGCTGGTGGAAAACGGGCGGAGGCCCTTACAGAGTTTCCGTCCTTGCAGGATGTCTTACCCAAGCAACGCCCAACGCTATTGAGCAAGACCGAGGGAGGCAAAAAGCCGCGCCAATACCGCGAACCGGTTCCCGGTGGACGTGGAATGCAGACGCGGCCTTCTGCAAAGAAGCGTGACAAAACGCCTTCGACCATCCTCCAACGGACAGAGCCTGTGCGCAAGCGCCCGGTCGATCAGCCGTTGGGACAAACGCGCTTCGGCGGTAGACGGGGCTGACCGGCGATGGCGATCAATAAGTTTGTAATGGCGGCTTTGAAGGCGCTCTCTTACCCGGATATTGACATCAAACGCAATTATAAATGGGGGCGTCAAGTGACAAATGTAACCCATTATCACTATTTGAAGCCATTCTATAAAACCTGGGATCACAAGGTCCCCTGTGGAGATCACGACGTACCAGTGCGGATTTTCTCTCCCCCTGGAGAGGGACATCACTCACTTTTGCTTTTTTTCCACGGCGGTGGTTGGGTACTGGGGAATATCGATTCTTATGACAAGGTGTGTGCCAATATGGCCCGCCTGACCAACCGTCTGGTGGTTTCGGTGGATTACCGTTTGGCGCCGGAACACAAATTTCCTGCTGCACCTGAAGATTGTTATGCCGTGACGAGGGAAATCTATCTGAATACAGGACTATTGGAAACCTCTGCGGAGGATATTACCCTGATCGGGGACAGCGCAGGAGCCAACCTTGCGGCGGTTGTCTCGTTGATGGCGCGCGACCGGGGCGAGTTCCTGCCAAAGAAGCAGATCCTGATTTATCCTGCAACATATAATGATCATACGGAGCGTTCGTTCTTTGACTCTGTTCGGGAGAATGGAACGGATTATCTGTTGACCTCGAAGCGGATCTGCGATTATATGGATTTGTATATGAGCTGCCCGGAGGATCTACGCAATCCGTATTTTGCGCCTTTGTTGGCGAAAAGCCTGGCGGACCAGCCGGATACGCTGGTTATCGCAGCGGAATACGATCCGCTGCGCGATGAGGGAGAGGAGTATGCACGTAAACTGGAAAAATTCGGCAACCGTGTGGAATTGCACCGCATTGCAGACGGCCTACACGGATTCTTTTCTTTTTTGCCGCCGAGCTTTCCACAGGTCAAGGAGTGCTATGAAATCATCAACCGTTTTTTGAGTGAGGTGCCGCAAGCGTGAAAGCAAAGAAATCTGCGGATTGGAGGCGGCTGGACAATGCGGCGAAGATTTTCCCGTGTACCAGCAACAAAGCGGATACCAAGGTGTTTCGCTTTTCCTGTGAGTTGACCGAACCCGTGGACCCGCCCACTTTACAATTGGCGTTGGAGCGCGCATTAGAGGTTTTTCCGGTTACCGGTGTACATTGCGCCGGGGGATGTTCTGGTATTACCTGGAAGACAGTCCCAGAACAGCCCGTTGTTCGCGAAGAATACCGGCCCCCGTGCAGTGCGTTGTATGAGAAGGGAAGCCGGGGCCTGCTCTTTGAAGTGACCTATTACCGCTGCCGGATCAATCTGGAAGTTTACCATGCATTGACGGATGGGACGGGCGCCGTTCAATTTTTGCGTGTGTTGGTATACCATTATCTGACTGTACGGCATGCGGACCGCTTTGCCGGCGGATTGCCTGCGATTGATTACGATGCGTCGGCCACCGAAAAAATGGACGACAGTTTCCGCAAATACTACACCCATACGCGCAAGCAGCACGAAGATTCCCCGAATGCATATAGGCTCCGGGGGCCCTGCCTGCCGGAGAATCGTATTGCCGTGATCGAGGGCGTGATGCCGGTAAAAGCTGTCCTGAAGGAAGCGCATGCCTACGGAGCGACTTTGACGGAATTTTGTGCAGCGATTCTGATGTGTTCCATCGAAAAAGAGATGGCGATGCGCCACAAAAAACGTCCGGTTGTTTTGGCGGTGCCGGTCAATTTGCGCAGTTATTTTCCCTCCGGAAGCGCCCGCAATTTTTTCAGCGTCATTCAAGCCCGCTATCATTTTCGAAAACAGTCAAACCGGTTGGAGGATGTGATTGCAAGTTTGCACGAGACCTTTGAAACCGAGCTGACGCAGGAGAAGATGGAGGGGCGGCTGAACCAGTTTGTTCAATATGATTTTAACCCGGTGGCGCGCGTTGCACCTTTGGTTGTAAAAGATCTCACCATGCGGATCGGTTATGACCTTGCTGCGCGCAAGGAGACCGCAGCGATTTCCAATGTGGGAAAGATTGTGATGCCGCCGGAATTGGCGCAGTATATCCGCCTGTTCGATGTGTTTGTCAGTACGAGCCGCCTGCAGGTGTGTATGTGTTCGTTTGGCGACCTCTTGACCGCGAGTTTTACGGCGCCATTTGTCAGCACGGACATCCAGAAAAATTTCTTCCGTTTCCTCACTGGCATGGGCGTTCCCGTGGAAATTACGGCAAATGTACCATTTGAGACAGAGGAGGGGGGAACCAAATGAAATACTGTGCCAAGTGTAAAACGACTGTGACGGGCAATGGGACCCGTTGCCCACTGTGTCAGGGGATGCTCCAGGAAACTGGGACGGAGGATACAAGAGGGGACGTATTTCCGAGGATTCCCGATACATTGCATAAACACAGCCTGTTTTTTCGGCATCTTGATCTTGGTATCCGTGGTTGCCGCTGTAACCTGCGTGGTAATTAACTTGATTCTTCCACAGCACGGTTGGTGGTCCCTGTTTGTTTTGGCTGGGCTGGCCTGCGCATGGATGCAGCCTTACCGTTGCCTTTCATTACCGGAGAAACGTCCCAAAGAGTATCTTGTATCAGGTGGTTGTGGTCTGTGTATTGACTGTCCTTTGGGACTATTCAACCGGTTGGCACGGTTGGTCGATCGACTATGTCATTCCCATCACATGTGTGGTGGCCATGCTGGTATTGGCGATCACGGCACGGGTGTTTAAGCTCAATTTAGGCAGTTTTATTGTGTATTTTACCATCGCTGCTTTGTTTGCAATTGTCCCGGTGGTGTTCTATGTGCGCGGGATGCTTCAGGTTGTATATCCTTCTTTGATTTGTGTGGCGGGCAGTGTCATTTCCTTGGCGGCACTGATTCTTTTTGAGGGAGACAATATGCGAAAAGAGTTAAAACGCAGGCTGCATTTGTGATTCCCGGAATAGCGAATGAAAGTCGTTTTCAAAAGGATGCCAATATAAAAATGCATATTATGCACAAATCCTAGAAAGCTAAAGCCGCGGCCTGTTTGCCGCGGCTGATTTATTCACAAGTTCTTATGCAGAGAAAAAGTCTTTATTGCAACGATCCTTGGAACATGATACGATTGATCGAACAGAAGAAGGTGGGAAGATATGGATACAACCATTTATTATAACGGGACCATTTTGACAATGGAGGAGCCGCTTTATGCGGAGGCCGTGTTGGTCGAAGATGGGGTAATTCGCAAGGTGGGCGGCCGGGAGGAAATTCTGTCGGGCAAGGGTGCGAACACAGAGCTGGTGGATTTACACGGGGCCGTTTTGTTGCCTGCCTTTCTTGATCCGCACAGCCATATCACCGCGCTTGCACAGACGCTGGGCCTGGTCCACTTAAACGGATGCAAAAGTTTTCAGGAAATCGTCCAGAGGCTGGATGCTTTTGTGGAACGGACAAAACCAGCGCCGGGCCAGTGGGTGACCGCATTCGGTTACGATCACAACGATTTAAAAGAGAACCGGCATCCGGACAAAAGCCTCTTGGACAAATATCCATTTCCCGTGGTGGTGACGCATGCATCCGGGCATATGGGCGTGATGAACCGCGCAGGTTTACAAGCGTTGGGAATTACATCCGAGACCCCCGATCCAGAGGGCGGCGTTATCGGCCGGGAGTCGGATTATGGGGAGCCAAACGGATATTTGGAGGAGACAGCTTTCACCGGATATACAGCGAAAATCCCGCAACCATCCTTGGAAATTCGCATGCATCAAATGGAACAGGCGCAGGATATTTATCTAAAAAATGGGATTGCGACGGCACAGGATGGCTTTACGAAAGAAGCAGAGTGGAAGCTCTTGCATTGCCTGGCAGAGCAAAATCGTTTGAAGTTGGATGTGGTGGCGTATCCAGACTTACCGGACAACCGGAAGATTGTTTCACAATACCCATCGTATTGTAGGAACTATCAGAACCACCTGAAAATTGGCGGTTATAAAGTGTTTTTAGACGGCTCTCCACAAGGGCGAACCGCATGGATGAGTCAACCATATGAAGATGCGCCGGACGGCTACTGCGGTTATCCGGTCCATTCGGATGCCGAAGTGTGCTCGTTCATGCGGCAGGCATTACAAGATCATATGCAGATTTTAGCCCATTGCAACGGTGATGCAGCAGCACAGCAGATGATCGACGCATATGAAAGAGAAATGACCGGCGAGGACATACGGCCCGTGATGATTCATGCCCAGCTGGTACGTCCCGATCAGCTGGCTCGGATGGGGAGGCTCGGCATGATCGCTTCCTTCTTTGTAGCGCATACGTATTATTGGGGAGACGTGCATGTGAAAAATTTTGGCGAAGCGCGCGGAACAGCGATCAGCCCTGTACGTTCGGCGATCGACAACGGTGTTGTGTATACGTTCCAT
This sequence comes from Anaeromassilibacillus sp. SJQ-1, assembly GCF_046693725.1. Taxonomy (NCBI): domain Bacteria; kingdom Bacillati; phylum Bacillota; class Clostridia; order Eubacteriales; family Acutalibacteraceae; genus Anaeromassilibacillus; species Anaeromassilibacillus sp. SJQ-1. Next base: position 66,839 of record NZ_JBKEIV010000006.1, read on the forward strand.
CAGGACACCCCGGTTATACAGCCAAATATGTTGGAGACCCTTTGGTGTGCGGCCAACCGCGTGAGCAAGAATGGCTATATCCTGGGGGAAGGGCAGAAGGTTACGGTGCTGGAGGCCCTAAAGGGAGTGACCCTTTATGCGGCGTATCAATACTTTGAGGAACATGAAAAGGGGTCTATTCGCCCGGGAAAACGAGCGGATATGGTAATTCTGGATCGGGACCCCCTACAAGTAGACCCGCAGGAACTTAGAAACTTGCGCGTATTGGCAACGATTAAGGATGGGAAAACCTTATATGAGGTGAAGCGATGAGTACAGATACGCTCTTGGCGATTGTAGAGCCGCTTTTAACCTGGTATAGACAAAATGCCCGTATATTGCCTTCGGCGCGAAGAGCCCACTCCCTACCGCGTTTGGATTTCAGAGATCATGTTGCAACAGACCCGTGTAGAGGCTGTAAAGCCCTACTTTGCCCGTTTTCTACGAGGCACTGCCGACTGTACCCGCTCTGGCGCAGGCGCCGGAACAGCAGTTGATGAAGCTTTGGGAAGGATTGCGGCTATTACAGCCGCGCGCGCAATCTGCAACGGGCGGCGCGTGTCATGGTCGAACAATTTGACGGCACTCTGCCACCGGATTACGAATCCCTGCTGAAGCTGCCCGGAATCGGCCCCTATACGGCGGGGGCGATCGCCTCGATTGCCTATGGAATACCGGTTCCGGCGGTGGATGGGAATGTTCTCCGGGTAGTGATGCGCTTGATTGCTGGCTGGGATGACATTGCAGACCCCAACGTGAAACGGGATGTTGCACAGCGTATGGCAAGGGTTCTGCCGAAGGATTGCCCAGGGGATTTCAACCAGGCTATGATGGAACTCGGCGCGACTGTCTGTGTACCGGGAGGAGAGCCAAAATGCTTGGTTTGTCCCTTGAACGCCTTGTGTGAGGGTTACCGTCAAGGGGTTGCGCGAGAACTCCCTATTAAGGCGAAAAAGAAGGCCCGCCGGGTAGAGGAGAGGACCGTATTCCTTTTGGTGTGCGACGGCGAGTTGGGAATCCGCAGGCGGCCAACCACCGGCCTTTTGGCGGGGATGTGGGAGACTTCCCTCCGCGGAAGGAAAACGAAACCTGGAGGGGTCGATGGAACAGTTGCAGGAATGGGGCGTGCAGCCCCAGGAAGTAAAGCTTATGCCGGCAGCAAAACACATCTTCTCCCATGTGGAGTGGCATATGACCGGTTATTGGGTGGATTTAAAGGCGCGTCCAGAAGGGTTTACTTGGGTGGGACGAGAGACGTTGCAGCAGGAATATGCCCTGCCGTCGGCTTTCCGCGCGTACTTAGAGGCGTTTACGAAGTAAATATAGTTTATGCATTCTTGTTCGAACAAAGGAGAGGCGTCAACGGCCCTCTTCCGTTAACGCCTCTCCAGCTTCTTTTATAATCTAATAGGACTGAATCTTTCCAGCTACATATTCCCCCGCTTCTTTTAGTGTAGCATCCGGGGACAGGGACGTGTAGATTTCTTGATTGAACACAAGCCCGTCCCGCGTCTCTAAAAAGAGATCCATATACCCGGCGTGGAACGCATAGTCCGCTAGGTCAGAAAAATAGAGAACCGCTCCGCCCTTTTCCCGAAAGTCGGAACCGCCTAGCGCCTGAGGGAGGAAAATCCCCCGCATACCGGTCCGGCATTGGGAGACGATGTCCATATGCTCCACCCAGATATTCCGCGCGATCGGGCAGGGGAGCAGTATACGGACGGTATCCCCCACAGAGAGCTCCCCGGAGAAAACTTTTTCAACGCGAACGTTTGCAATCGCAAAAGTATCAAAGAGGGAGCTTTCTCCGTGAAATAGGGCGCGGATGTTTCGAATGGAGACAATCTTCCCTTGGAAGGCCGGGGAGTGGCTTATTTCAAAGGCTTCCTCTTCCGTATACAAATGAGCGAGCTCCGAAGAGAAGCGCGGCATTTCCCCATTGTAGTTGCGCAGGTATTCCACACGGACGTCCCCCGTGGAGCGGGAGAGCGTTATAAAATTGTAGTTGGGAAGAATCGCGGCCAGATAGACCGCAAAAAGTCCAATGATGGTATAAAAGCCGAGGACCCATTTTGACTTCATACTATAAGCCTTCCATCACAAATTTCCATATAGATATTTAAAATTATATTCGTCATGTGAGGTAATAGACGTACTATGGCAAGGATTATCTGCGTATTCTGTCATAATAGATTTGTCTAAACAATAAAAACATGGGAATCCCCTCCGTACATGAAATATTTATTATAATTGTATGGTTTAAAATGAGTTATGTCAATACAGATTATAATATTTATATATGTTTAAAAATATTATTTAAAATATATAATTATATAATTTTTTAAAAACTAAGTTTGTATTTTACTATATTACAACAAACGCAATGGTCAGGGGGCGGGAGTGTGAATTACGATGATCTAATTAGCGCTGCAACAGAAGTTGGGTATCTGCTGCTGCGCAACGGCGCGGAAATCTATCGCGTGGAGGATTCCATGCAGCGCATTTTTCGTGCATACGGGGTGGATACCGGCGAGATTTTTGCCATTCCCACTTGTATTTTTGTAACGATCACAACGCCGGAAGGAAAATCGATCACCAGAATCAAGCGCCTGTATACACGTGTGACAGACCTGGACAAAGTAGACCGTGCAAACGACTTATGCCGCCGTATTTGCCGCCTGTGCCCGGATGTGGGAAGTATTCGGGAAGAGATTGAAACAATCAACCGCCGCCCGGTTTACGATTTTGGGACGCAAGTGGCTGCCTTTGCGATGGTCGCATTCTCCTTTACGCTGTTCTATGGGGGGACTTTGGCGGACGCATTCTGTTCACTTTTCTGTGGTGCAGGTGTAAAACTGGTGAACTCCTTGATGGGACGCTTTCAGGCAAACGCATTTTTTACCAACATCGTTGCAAGCTGTACCGCGGCGGCTATTGCCATGTTTGCTGTTCAAATGGGATTTGGCGCGAATTTGGACAAAATTATCATCGGTGCTTTGATGAATCTGGTTCCCGGAATTGTCATTACCAGCTTTATGCGAGACATCATGGCGGGGGACTTGATTGCGGGACTGATCCGTTTTGTAGAATCGCTGCTAGTTGCAACCGCGATTGCCATCGGCGCCGGTATTGCACTCATGGTGCCAAGGTTGATTTGGGGGGTGTGAGAATGGACGTATATTTGCCCTGCTTTTATGGGTTTGTCGCCTGTATGGCCGTTTGTATCGTCTTCAATGTGCGGGGAAAACGGATCTTTTTACCTCTCTTGGCGGTGCAATTGGCTGGTTTGTATATCTTTTATTCCGTCCACTACAAAATGACATCGTACAATTTTTTATTGCGACAGTGGCGATCACGGTTTATTCAGAGATTATGGCTCGTATTCATAAGGTGCCGGTAACCGGCTATTTGTTGATCGCTCTGTTGCCCATGGTGCCGGGCGGTGGAATCTATTATACGATGGAGTACTGCATCGCCGGAAATACCCAAATGTTTTTGGAGACAGGACTACACACTTTGGGAATCGCCGGGGCTTTGGCGCTCGGAATTTTACTGGTTTCTTCTTTGAACAGACTTTGGGGAATGTCACGCTCAGGAAAGGGCGGATGAATGTTTTAGGTGAAATTTATTGACATAATAAGAGCAGGCTGCCAAAAAATGATATGATAGTATACTGAAAGACGATCTTTCACATTTTTGCGTACACCTGCTTAATATGGCGGAATTTCTTAAACAAGGAAAGGGCCGGAACCCGTGTAGGTTCCGGCCCTTTTCCTATTGCCATCCTTATCCAAACAGGGTACGCCGCCAAGAAAGCCTATTCTTTCCGGGCATACTCCCTTTTTATAAACGGTCTTTGATCGCCTCAATTAAAATTTTTAAGGCCTTGATGCGGCCATATTTTTTGTTTTGGGATTCAATAATATGCCATGGGGCGAAATCGGTAGATGTATAGCGCAACATGTCATCGACGGCCTCTTCGTATTGATCCCATTTCTCGCGGTTACGCCAATCCTCTTCAGTGATCTTCCACTGTTTGGAGGGCGTATTTTGACGGTCGTTAAAACGGCGAAGCTGTTCATCCTGGTCGATATGCAACCAGAATTTTACGACGACAGCGCCCCAGTCGTAGAGCTCCCGTTCAAATTCATTGATCTCCCGATAGGCCCGCTGCCAGTCCTCTGTGGAGCAGAACCCTTCAATGCGTTCCACCATCACGCGGCCATACCATGTACGGTCGAAAATGGCGATATGCCCATCTTTTGGCAAGCGTGTCCAAAACCGCCAAAGATAGTGATGTGCAAGCTCCGGAGCAGTCGGCCCTGCGATGGGGACAACCTCGTACCCACGCGGGTCAAGCGCTGCTGCAACACGACGGATATTTCCGCCCTTTCCGGCGGCGTCCCAACCCTCATAACAAACGACGACGGGCACGCGCTTGCGATAAATTTTGTTGTGCAACTCGCTCAGTTCCTCTTGGAGCTTTTTGAGCTGTTTTTTATATTTCTCATCCGTGATAGTCTTGTCAAGAGAGACATCCTTTAGCTTCGGCATGGGGACAAATGTAAAATTGCCGGGAAGAATGATATTCGCCGGGGTAACGGGGTGCTCCTTGCGGTGTTGTTTCAGAGCTAACCATAAATACCATCGGGATTCAAACGGCGTTAGCTCTGAAACAACACCGCAAGGAGCACCCCGTTACCCCGGCGAATATCATTCTTCCCGGCAATTTTACATTTGTCCCCATGCCGAAGCTAAAGGATGTCTCTCTTGACAAGACTATCACGGATGAGAAATATAAAAAACAGCTCAAAAAGCTCCAAGAGGAACTGAGCGAGTTGCACAACAAAATTTATCGCAAGCGCGTGCCCGTCGTCGTTTGTTATGAGGGTTGGGACGCCGCCGGAAAGGGCGGAAATATCCGTCGTGTTGCAGCAGCGCTTGACCCGCGTGGGTACGAGGTTGTCCCCATCGCAGGGCCGACTGCTCCGGAGCTTGCACATCACTATCTTTGGCGGTTTTGGACACGCTTGCCAAAAGATGGGCATATCGCCATTTTCGACCGTACATGGTATGGCCGCGTGATGGTGGAACGCATTGAAGGGTTCTGCTCCACAGAGGACTGGCAGCGGGCCTATCGGGAGATCAATGAATTTGAACGGGAGCTCTACGACTGGGGCGCTGTCGTCGTAAAATTCTGGTTGCATATCGACCAGGATGAACAGCTTCGCCGTTTTAACGACCGTCAAAATACGCCCTCCAAACAGTGGAAGATCACTGAAGAGGATTGGCGTAACCGCGAGAAATGGGATCAATACGAAGAGGCCGTCGATGACATGTTGCGCTATACATCTACCGATTTCGCCCCATGGCATATTATTGAATCCCAAAACAAAAAATATGGCCGCATCAAGGCCTTAAAAATTTTAATTGAGGCGATCAAAGACCGTTTATAAAAAGGGAGTATGCCCGGAAAGAATAGGCTTTCTTGGCGGCGTACCCTGTTTGGATAAGGATGGCAATAGGAAAGGGCCGGAACCTACACGGGTTCCGGCCCTTTCCTTGTTTAAGAAATTCCGCCATATTAAGCAGGTGTACGCAAAAATGTGAAAGATCGTCTTTCAGTATACTATCATATCATTTTTTGGCAGCCTGCTCTTATTATGTCAATAAATTTCACCTAAAACATTCATCCGCCCTTTCCTGAGCGTGACATTCCCCAAAGTCTGTTCAAAGAAGAAACCAGTAAAATTCCGAGCGCCAAAGCCCCGGCGATTCCCAAAGTGTGTAGTCCTGTCTCCAAAAACATTTGGGTATTTCCGGCGATGCAGTACTCCATCGTATAATAGATTCCACCGCCCGGCACCATGGGCAACAGAGCGATCAACAAATAGCCGGTTACCGGCACCTTATGAATACGAGCCATAATCTCTGAATAAACCGTGATCGCCACTGTCGCAATAAAAAATTGTACGATGTCATTTTGTAGTGGACGGAATAAAAGATATACAAACCAGCCAATTGCACCGCCAAGAGAGGTAAAAAGATCCGTTTTCCCCGCACATTGAAGACGATACAAACGGCCATACAGGCGACAAACCCATAAAAGCAGGGCAAATATACGTCCATTCTCACACCCCCCAAATCAACCTTGGCACCATGAGTGCAATACCGGCGCCGATGGCAATCGCGGTTGCAACTAGCAGCGATTCTACAAAACGGATCAGTCCCGCAATCAAGTCCCCCGCCATGATGTCTCGCATAAAGCTGGTAATGACAATTCCGGGAACCAGATTCATCAAAGCACCGATGATAATTTTGTCCAAATTCGCGCCAAATCCCATTTGAACAGCAAACATGGCAATAGCCGCCGCGGTACAGCTTGCAACGATGTTGGTAAAAAATGCGTTTGCCTGAAAGCGTCCCATCAAGGAGTTCACCAGTTTTACACCTGCACCACAGAAAAGTGAACAGAATGCGTCCGCCAAAGTCCCCCCATAGAACAGCGTAAAGGAGAATGCGACCATCGCAAAGGCAGCCACTTGCGTCCCAAAATCGTAAACCGGGCGGCGGTTGATTGTTTCAATCTCTTCCCGAATACTTCCCACATCCGGGCACAGGCGGCAAATACGGCGGCATAAGTCGTTTGCACGGTCTACTTTGTCCAGGTCTGTCACACGTGTATACAGGCGCTTGATTCTGGTGATCGATTTTCCTTCCGGCGTTGTGATCGTTACAAAAATACAAGTGGGAATGGCAAAAATCTCGCCGGTATCCACCCCGTATGCACGAAAAATGCGCTGCATGGAATCCTCCACGCGATAGATTTCCGCGCCGTTGCGCAGCAGCAGATACCCAACTTCTGTTGCAGCGCTAATTAGATCATCGTAATTCACACTCCCGCCCCCTGACCATTGCGTTTGTTGTAATATAGTAAAATACAAACTTAGTTTTTAAAAAATTATATAATTATATATTTTAAATAATATTTTTAAACATATATAAATATTATAATCTGTATTGACATAACTCATTTTAAACCATACAATTATAATAAATATTTCATGTACGGAGGGGATTCCCATGTTTTTATTGTTTAGACAAATCTATTATGACAGAATACGCAGATAATCCTTGCCATAGTACGTCTATTACCTCACATGACGAATATAATTTTAAATATCTATATGGAAATTTGTGATGGAAGGCTTATAGTATGAAGTCAAAATGGGTCCTCGGCTTTTATACCATCATTGGACTTTTTGCGGTCTATCTGGCCGCGATTCTTCCCAACTACAATTTTATAACGCTCTCCCGCTCCACGGGGGACGTCCGTGTGGAATACCTGCGCAACTACAATGGGGAAATGCCGCGCTTCTCTTCGGAGCTCGCTCATTTGTATACGGAAGAGGAAGCCTTTGAAATAAGCCACTCCCCGGCCTTCCAAGGGAAGATTGTCTCCATTCGAAACATCCGCGCCCTATTTCACGGAGAAAGCTCCCTCTTTGATACTTTTGCGATTGCAAACGTTCGCGTTGAAAAAGTTTTCTCCGGGGAGCTCTCTGTGGGGGATACCGTCCGTATACTGCTCCCCTGCCCGATCGCGCGGAATATCTGGGTGGAGCATATGGACATCGTCTCCCAATGCCGGACCGGTATGCGGGGGATTTTCCTCCCTCAGGCGCTAGGCGGTTCCGACTTTCGGGAAAAGGGCGGAGCGGTTCTCTATTTTTCTGACCTAGCGGACTATGCGTTCCACGCCGGGTATATGGATCTCTTTTTAGAGACGCGGGACGGGCTTGTGTTCAATCAAGAAATCTACACGTCCCTGTCCCCGGATGCTACACTAAAAGAAGCGGGGGAATATGTAGCTGGAAAGATTCAGTCCTATTAGATTATAAAAGAAGCTGGAGAGGCGTTAACGGAAGAGGGCCGTTGACGCCTCTCCTTTGTTCGAACAAGAATGCATAAACTATATTTACTTCGTAAACGCCTCTAAGTACGCGCGGAAAGCCGACGGCAGGGCATATTCCTGCTGCAACGTCTCTCGTCCCACCCAAGTAAACCCTTCTGGACGCGCCTTTAAATCCACCCAATAACCGGTCATATGCCACTCCACATGGGAGAAGATGTGTTTTGCTGCCGGCATAAGCTTGACTTCCTGGGGCTGCACGCCCCATTCCTGCAACTGTTCCATCGACCCCTCCAGGTTTCGTTTTCCTTCCGCGGAGGGAAGCTCCCACATCCCCGCCAAAAGGCCGGTGGTTGGCCGCCTGCGGATTCCCAACTCGCCGTCGCACACCAAAAGGAATACGGTCCTCTCCTCTACCCGGCGGGCCTTCTTTTTCGCCTTAATAGGGAGTTCTCGCGCAACCCCTTGACGGTAACCCTCACACAAGGCGTTCAAGGGACAAACCAAGCATTTTGGCTCTCCTCCCGGTACACAGACAGTCGCGCCGAGTTCCATCATAGCCTGGTTGAAATCCCCTGGGCAATCCTTCGGCAGAACCCTTGCCATACGCTGTGCAACATCCCGTTTCACGTTGGGGTCTGCAATGTCATCCCAGCCAGCAATCAAGCGCATCACTACCCGGAGAACATTCCCATCCACCGCCGGAACCGGTATTCCATAGGCAATCGAGGCGATCGCCCCCGCCGTATAGGGGCCGATTCCGGGCAGCTTCAGCAGGGATTCGTAATCCGGTGGCAGAGTGCCGTCAAATTGTTCGACCATGACACGCGCCGCCCGTTGCAGATTGCGCGCGCGGCTGTAATAGCCCAATCCTTCCCAAAGCTTCATCAACTGCTGTTCCGGCGCCTGCGCCAGAGCGGGTACAGTCGGCAGTGCCTCTAGAAAACGGGCAAAGTAGGGCTTTACAGCCTCTACACGGGTCTGTTGCAACATGATCTCTGAAATCCAAACGCGGTAGGGAGTGGGCTCTTCGCGCCAAGGCAATATACGGGCATTTTGTCTATACCAGGTTAAAAGCGGCTCTACAATCGCCAAGAGCGTATCTGTACTCATCGCTTCACCTCATATAAGGTTTTCCCATCCTTAATCGTTGCCAATACGCGCAAGTTTCTAAGTTCCTGCGGGTCTACTTGTAGGGGGTCCCGATCCAGAATTACCATATCCGCTCGTTTTCCCGGGCGAATAGACCCCTTTTCATGTTCCTCAAAGTATTGATACGCCGCATAAAGGGTCACTCCCTTTAGGGCCTCCAGCACCGTAACCTTCTGCCCTTCCCCCAGGATATAGCCATTCTTGCTCACGCGGTTGGCCGCACACCAAAGGGTCTCCAACATATTTGGCTGTATAACCGGGGTGTCCTGATGGAACGTATACACAACACCGTTGTCGATCGCCGAACGTACAGGGCTGATCGCTGTTCCGCGCGCTTCGCCAAAATTTTTCACATGCACGTCTCCCCAATAATACGTATGCGCTACAAAGAAGGAAGCGATCATGCCGAGCCTCCCCATCCGAGCCAGCTGATCGGGACGTACCAGCTGGGCATGAATCATCACGGGCCGTATGTCCTCGCCGGTCATTTCTCTTTCATATGCGTCGATCATCTGCTGTGCTGCTGCATCACCGTTGCAATGGGCTAAAATCTGCATATGATCTTGTAATGCCTGCCGCATGAACGAGCACACTTCGGCATCCGAATGGACCGGATAACCGCAGTAGCCGTCCGGCGCATCTTCATATGGTTGACTCATCCATGCGGTTCGCCCTTGTGGAGAGCCGTCTAAAAACACTTTATAACCGCCAATTTTCAGGTGGTTCTGATAGTTCCTACAATACGATGGGTATTGTGAAACAATCTTCCGGTTGTCCGGTAAGTCTGGATACGCCACCACATCCAACTTCAAACGATTTTGCTCTGCCAGGCAATGCAAGAGCTTCCACTCTGCTTCTTTCGTAAAGCCATCCTGTGCCGTCGCAATCCCATTTTTTAGATAAATATCCTGCGCCTGTTCCATTTGATGCATGCGAATTTCCAAGGATGGTTGCGGGATTTTCGCTGTATATCCGGTGAAAGCTGTCTCCTCCAAATATCCGTTTGGCTCCCCATAATCCGACTCCCGGCCGATAACGCCGCCCTCTGGATCGGGGGTCTCGGATGTAATTCCCAACGCTTGTAAACCTGCGCGGTTCATCACGCCCATATGCCCGGATGCATGCGTCACCACCACGGGAAATGGATATTTGTCCAAGAGGCTTTTGTCCGGATGCCGGTTCTCTTTTAAATCGTTGTGATCGTAACCGAATGCGGTCACCCACTGGCCCGGCGCTGGTTTTGTCCGTTCCACAAAAGCATCCAGCCTCTGGACGATTTCCTGAAAACTTTTGCATCCGTTTAAGTGGACCAGGCCCAGCGTCTGTGCAAGCGCGGTGATATGGCTGTGCGGATCAAGAAAGGCAGGCAACAAAACGGCCCCGTGTAAATCCACCAGCTCTGTGTTCGCACCCTTGCCCGACAGAATTTCCTCCCGGCCGCCCACCTTGCGAATTACCCCATCTTCGACCAACACGGCCTCCGCATAAAGCGGCTCCTCCATTGTCAAAATGGTCCCGTTATAATAAATGGTTGTATCCATATCTTTCCCACCTTCTTCTGTTCGATCAATCGTATCATGTTCCAAGGATCGTTGCAATAAAGACTTTTTCTCTGCATAAGAACTTGTGAATAAATCAGCCGCGGCAAACAGGCCGCGGCTTTAGCTTTCTAGGATTTGTGCATAATATGCATTTTTATATTGGCATCCTTTTGAAAACGACTTTCATTCGCTATTCCGGGAATCACAAATGCAGCCTGCGTTTTAACTCTTTTCGCATATTGTCTCCCTCAAAAAGAATCAGTGCCGCCAAGGAAATGACACTGCCCGCCACACAAATCAAAGAAGGATATACAACCTGAAGCATCCCGCGCACATAGAACACCACCGGGACAATTGCAAACAAAGCAGCGATGGTAAAATACACAATAAAACTGCCTAAATTGAGCTTAAACACCCGTGCCGTGATCGCCAATACCAGCATGGCCACCACACATGTGATGGGAATGACATAGTCGATCGACCAACCGTGCCAACCGGTTGAATAGTCCCAAAGGACAGTCAATACACAGACCACAACCACCTGATACAAGATACTCTTTGGGACGTTTCTCCGGTAATGAAAGGCAACGGTAAGGCTGATCCATGCGCAGGCCAGCCCAGCCAAAACAAACAGGGACCACCAACCGTGCTGTGGAAGAATCAAGTTAATTACCACGCAGGTTACAGCGGCAACCACGGATACCAAGATCAAGATGCGAAAAAACAGGCTGTGTTTATGCAATGTATCGGGAATCCTTGGAAATACGTCCCCTCTTGTATCCTCCGTCCCAGTTTCCTGGAGCATCCCCTGACACAGTGGGCAACGGGTCCCATTGCCCGTCACAGTCGTTTTACACTTGGCACAGTATTTCATTTGGTTCCCCCCTCCTCTGTCTCAAATGGTACATTTGCCGTAATTTCCACGGGAACGCCCATGCCAGTGAGGAAACGGAAGAAATTTTTCTGGATGTCCGTGCTGACAAATGGCGCCGTAAAACTCGCGGTCAAGAGGTCGCCAAACGAACACATACACACCTGCAGGCGGCTCGTACTGACAAACACATCGAACAGGCGGATATACTGCGCCAATTCCGGCGGCATCACAATCTTTCCCACATTGGAAATCGCTGCGGTCTCCTTGCGCGCAGCAAGGTCATAACCGATCCGCATGGTGAGATCTTTTACAACCAAAGGTGCAACGCGCGCCACCGGGTTAAAATCATATTGAACAAACTGGTTCAGCCGCCCCTCCATCTTCTCCTGCGTCAGCTCGGTTTCAAAGGTCTCGTGCAAACTTGCAATCACATCCTCCAACCGGTTTGACTGTTTTCGAAAATGATAGCGGGCTTGAATGACGCTGAAAAAATTGCGGGCGCTTCCGGAGGGAAATAACTGCGCAAATTGACCGGCACCGCCAAAACAACCGGACGTTTTTTGTGGCGCATCGCCATCTCTTTTTCGATGGAACACATCAGAATCGCTGCACAAAATTCCGTCAAAGTCGCTCCGTAGGCATGCGCTTCCTTCAGGACAGCTTTTACCGGCATCACGCCCTCGATCACGGCAATACGATTCTCCGGCAGGCAGGGCCCCCGGAGCCTATATGCATTCGGGGAATCTTCGTGCTGCTTGCGCGTATGGGTGTAGTATTTGCGGAAACTGTCGTCCATTTTTTCGGTGGCCGACGCATCGTAATCAATCGCAGGCAATCCGCCGGCAAAGCGGTCCGCATGCCGTACAGTCAGATAATGGTATACCAACACACGCAAAAATTGAACGGCGCCCGTCCCATCCGTCAATGCATGGTAAACTTCCAGATTGATCCGGCAGCGGTAATAGGTCACTTCAAAGAGCAGGCCCCGGCTTCCCTTCTCATACAACGCACTGCACGGGGGCCGGTATTCTTCGCGAACAACGGGCTGTTCTGGACTGTCTTCCAGGTAATACCAGAACATCCCCCGGCGCAATGTACACCGGTAACCGGAAAAACCTCTAATGCGCGCTCCAACGCCAATTGTAAAGTGGGCGGGTCCACGGGTTCGGTCAACTCACAGGAAAAGCGAAACACCTTGGTATCCGCTTTGTTGCTGGTACACGGGAAAATCTTCGCCGCATTGTCCAGCCGCCTCCAATCCGCAGATTTCTTTGCTTTCACGCTTGCGGCACCTCACTCAAAAAACGGTTGATGATTTCATAGCACTCCTTGACCTGTGGAAAGCTCGGCGGCAAAAAAGAAAAGAATCCGTGTAGGCCGTCTGCAATGCGGTGCAATTCCACACGGTTGCCGAATTTTTCCAGTTTACGTGCATACTCCTCTCCCTCATCGCGCAGCGGATCGTATTCCGCTGCGATAACCAGCGTATCCGGCTGGTCCGCCAGGCTTTTCGCCAACAAAGGCGCAAAATACGGATTGCGTAGATCCTCCGGGCAGCTCATATACAAATCCATATAATCGCAGATCCGCTTCGAGGTCAACAGATAATCCGTTCCATTCTCCCGAACAGAGTCAAAGAACGAACGCTCCGTATGATCATTATATGTTGCAGGATAAATCAGGATCTGCTTCTTTGGCAGGAACTCGCCCCGGTCGCGCGCCATCAACGAGACAACCGCCGCAAGGTTGGCTCCTGCGCTGTCCCCGATCAGGGTAATATCCTCCGCAGAGGTTTCCAATAGTCCTGTATTCAGATAGATTTCCCTCGTCACGGCATAACAATCTTCAGGTGCAGCAGGAAATTTGTGTTCCGGCGCCAAACGGTAATCCACCGAAACCACCAGACGGTTGGTCAGGCGGGCCATATTGGCACACACCTTGTCATAAGAATCGATATTCCCCAGTACCCAACCACCGCCGTGGAAAAAAAGCAAAAGTGAGTGATGTCCCTCTCCAGGGGGAGAGAAAATCCGCACTGGTACGTCGTGATCTCCACAGGGGACCTTGTGATCCCAGGTTTTATAGAATGGCTTCAAATAGTGATAATGGGTTACATTTGTCACTTGACGCCCCCATTTATAATTGCGTTTGATGTCAATATCCGGGTAAGAGAGCGCCTTCAAAGCCGCCATTACAAACTTATTGATCGCCATCGCCGGTCAGCCCCGTCTACCGCCGAAGCGCGTTTGTCCCAACGGCTGATCGACCGGGCGCTTGCGCACAGGCTCTGTCCGTTGGAGGATGGTCGAAGGCGTTTTGTCACGCTTCTTTGCAGAAGGCCGCGTCTGCATTCCACGTCCACCGGGAACCGGTTCGCGGTATTGGCGCGGCTTTTTGCCTCCCTCGGTCTTGCTCAATAGCGTTGGGCGTTGCTTGGGTAAGACATCCTGCAAGGACGGAAACTCTGTAAGGGCCTCCGCCCGTTTTCCACCAGCTGGCTTTGGGAAAATGGAGTTGGGCTTTCGCTGTGTTTGCATTTGGGGCTGTGTCTTTTGTTGCACCTTTGGGGCCGGAGGCGTCAAAGCCGTCTTTTGCGTAGCCCGTTGCGGTGATTTCTTGGATTTGGATTCCTGTCTCTGCGCCGTCTCTTCCTTTTTCTGTGGCTGGGGCTGCTGCCTGACAGGACGCTGCCCACGGTTCCGGCGCAACTCCGACTTCGGTGTCGGTGTAGTGATCTGCATCGGATAGGGGTGTTCCGGCACTTCGGTCACCTTTTTTCCGATCAACTTTTCAATCCGGTCAAAATCAGCCTTCTCATTGATATCGCAGAAAGAGATGGCAATCCCAGACATCCCAGCCCGGCCGGTCCGCCCGATGCGATGTACATAAGTTTCCGGCACTTCGGGAATGTCGTAATTGATGACGTGGGAAAGCTCTTCAATATCGATACCCCGTGCAGCAATATCGGTTGCAACCAGCACGCGGGTTCTATGCTGTTTGAAATCGCCGAGGGCCTTTTGCCGCGCATTTTGCGATTTGTCCCCATGGATGGCGGCTGCCCGTATCTTCGCCTTGGTCAGTTCGCGTACAACACGGTCCGCGCCGTGCTTGGTGCGCGTAAATACCAAAGCCGATTCAATTTCCGAACTTTGTAGGAGATGGATTAACAAGCGCCGCTTGTTCTCTTTATCGACAAAATAGACGCTCTGTTCAATTGCCTCCACCGTAGTCGCCGGCGGCGTGACGGTAACCTTGACCGGATTGCGCAGAATTGTATCTGCCAGTTCCTCAATTTCCTTCGGCATCGTGGCGGAGAACAATAAAGTTTGCCGCTTTTTCGGCAACTTTTCAATGACCTTTTTGACATCGTGGATAAATCCCATATCCAGCATACGATCCGCTTCATCCAGCACAAAGATCTGTACATCCTGTAGCTTGATGAATCCCTGCGCGATCAGGTCATTGAGACGTCCCGGGGTTGCTACTGAAAATGTCAATCCCTTTTTTAAGCTGTTGCACTTGTGGATTCTGTGGTACTCCGCCGAAAATCACACAGGTTTTTAAAGGAAGAAACCGGCTATATGCCACAAAACTCTCCTGAATCTGAAGGGCCAATTCCCTCGTCGGGGTTAAAACAAGGGCGCGAATCTTCTTTGGAGAGACACTTCCCTGTTCGGCAAGAAGCTGAAGGATTGGCACAGCGAAAGCAGCCGTCTTTCCCGTGCCCGTCTGGGCGCATCCCAAAAGATTCCTTCTTTTTTAAAACAGGAGGAACCGCTTGTTCCTGTATGGGAGTTGGATTTACATAAGCCTCCTTCTTTAAGGCGTTCAAGATGGATGGAATAATCCCCAATTGTTGAAATGTCATACCTATTCCTTTACAAAATATATTTTTCAGGGGAGTGCGATACACGTCCGTTTGCTTTATACAGGCAATCCTTTCAAAAGAAGTACCCGGAGACAACATTCCCTCTCGCAAAATTCATTTGATATATACTGCGTTTCAATGTCGGTTGCGTACACAGCCGTTGGACAAAACGATCTTTTCGCGCAAACCATCGCATTCCCCTATAAAAACGGGCAGCTGGCGAAACCTCTTTCCTTGTATCTCACAAGAGCTCTCGCTCGGGGCATTGTTTTTCTCCCCCACAGCCTGCCCGCAGACCTCAAACTACATACACAATAAGTGTGTTTACGTTATTATAGCGCAGAACAGAAAAATATTCTACCCCTGTGCCCGCTGTAAAGTACTTTTATGAGAAAAGGCCGGGGAAACTCCTCCTTTTCTGGGATTTATGCTATAATGTTTATCGTGATACTTTTAAAGGGGTTCTAAAACTCATAAAAGCATAGAATGGAACAACATCGAAATGGAGTAGGTTATGAAACAAGAACGTACATATCCGCGGGTTGCAGTTACCCGCAAAGCGGAAAACAGTATCAAATCCGGCCATCCGTGGATTTATCATACCGAGCTGGTCGAAGGCGAAGCCGGCTGCAACGACGGTGCACTTGTGGACATTGTTAGCCCGCGCGGGCGTTATTTGGGGACTGGTTTTTTCAACAGTCATTCTAAAATTCGCATCCGCCTGCTCTCAACCAATGCAAACGATCATTTTGATGAGGCCTTTTGGGAACGCCGCCTGCGTTACGCCTGGGAATACCGAAAAACGGTCATGGGCGATGATCTCTCTGT